>NZ_JALQEB010000002.1:0-515388 GCF_023630905.1 Caballeronia sp. ATUFL_F1_KS4A
TTGTGTGGTGCGATGTGGCAGACCGTGCGCGATCCAAGCCCGATTAGGTGTTTGAGGGCACTCTTTAGGCAGCCCACGAACGACGAGAGGACTACCCAAATTGCGTGTGACCGCGGGCGTATCGGAAGCTGCTTTCTTTGCTTACTTTCTTTGCAGCAGCAAAGAAAGTGAGTGCCGCCCCGCACAGGGGCAGTGCTAATAGACCGACACGAATACGGGATCCGACGACAACCAAGACCCCGAAAAAAACACGTCACCGCGCATGCAAACTCGGATGCGCATCAAACACCGGTCCTTGCACGAAATGCACATCGAACTGCTGAAGCGCATTGAATTGCGCCTCATCGCAGACATTCGAAAAGATGAGCGGAATCCTCAACCGATGTGCATACGCCACGAGATGCTTCACCACCGAATCCCGTAAAGCCTGCGCCGCATCCATCTTGATGAAATCGAGCCGCGCCATATCCGACACTGCCATGATCTGCCCGGCATTCGGCAGATTCCCCGCGACCTTGAATCCGTAATGCTGATAGCTCTTCGTGAGATACCCAAGAAACGTCTTGTGCGCGACCGCCGCCGCAGGCAATTCGATCACCACCCGCGACGGGTTCATCCCGAACTCCATCAGCACGGAAGAGAAGTGCAGTCCGTGGTCATACTTCACGCTCTTCAATAGCCGCTCATGCACGCGCAGAAACAAAAGCCCCGGCCGATGCGGCCCGAAGAAATTGAACGCATGCAGCGCGCGCGACAGCCGGTCCAGCACGACCAGCTCGCGATCGTCTTCCAGTTGTCCGAACGGATCGCGCGGCGCATCGCCCTGAATGAGCGTCAACGCCTGCACGCCGAGTTCGTCGCCGAAACGCTCCGCGCTCTCCGGCGATGCGCTCAAAGTCTGCGGAAAGCTGTGCGTGCCGACATCGAAGATAGGCTCGTAGGCGCTCGAAATGCACAGATCGCGGTAATGCGCGATCGCCTGACCGGCGTGCTCGTTCTCGCCAAGCACGACATGCGCGCCGAGAAACGGATGTTCCGCGGCGCGGGCGACGAGTTCAGGCAAGGACGGGGCGATCATGGATGGAGCGTCGAGTTCGTGAGGCGTGCCGTACCGGGCAATTTTCATTCGAATGGTCGATGGTATCAGCGCGCAACGCCGCGTCCAGCACCAAATTCACATATTGATATGCGCGGCGAGGCCCGTCGATTAAGGGTATACGATGAATTTCACTAATCGTAATTGGTTTTACCATCCGTAAATTGCAGCGACGACATGCCGCGCACGGCGCCGTCGCCTGAACCGTTGCACTTTTCGTCGAGGATTCCGACCATGCCAACGTTCGAGACGCACACGGACGCGAACCAGCACTATCAATCGGGTTTCGCCAACGACTTCGCCACGGAGGCGCTGCCGGGCGCGTTGCCGATCGGCCGCAACTCGCCGCAACGCGCCGCTTACGGCCTGTACGCCGAGCAGCTTTCGGGCACCGCGTTCACCGCGCCGCGCGCGCACAATCGCCGTTCGTGGCTCTATCGGATACGTCCGGCGGCCGTGCACAAGCTGTTCACGCGCATTCCCGCCGACATGCTGCGCGCCAAACTCGTGGCCAATTTCGCCGATGTTCCGCCGACGCCGCCGAACCAGTTGCGCTGGGATCCGCTGCCGATGCCCGCCGCGCCGACCGATTTCATCGACGGCTGGGTGACGATGGCCGGCAACGGCGCCGCGGAATCGATGTCCGGTTGCGCGATCCATCTCTACGCCGCGAACCGCTCGATGCAGGACCGCTTCTTCTACAACGCCGACGGCGAATTGCTGATCGTGCCGCAGCAGGGACGTCTCGCGATCTTCACGGAACTCGGCAAGCTCGATATCGAGCCGCACGAAATCGCGGTGATTCCGCGCGGCGTGCGCTTTTCGGTGACGCTGCCCGATGGCGAAGCGCGCGGCTACATCTGCGAAAACTTCGGCGCGCTGCTGCAATTGCCCGATCTCGGTCCGATCGGCTCGAACGGGCTGGCGAATCCGCGCGACTTCCTCACGCCGAACGCCGCGTATGAAGACCGCGAAGGCAGGTTCGAACTCGTCACGAAGATGAACGGCGTGCTTTGGCGCGCGGACATCGGTCATTCGCCGCTCGATGTCGTCGCGTGGCACGGCAATTACGCGCCGTACAAGTACGATCTGCGCCACTTCAACACCATCGGCTCGATCAGCTACGACCATCCGGATCCGTCGATCTTTCTCGTGCTTCAATCGCCGAGCGACACGCCGGGCGTCGATTCCATCGACTTCGTGATCTTCCCGCCGCGCTGGCTCGCCGCGGAAGATACGTTCCGGCCGCCGTGGTTTCATCGCAATGTCGCGAGCGAGTTCATGGGACTCGTGCACGGCGTCTACGACGCGAAGGCCGAAGGCTTCGTGCCCGGCGGCGCGAGCCTGCACAACTGCATGTCGGGGCACGGGCCGGATGCGGAAACGTTCGAGAAGGCATCGAAGAGCGATACGTCGAAGCCCGCGAAAGTCGACGCCACGATGGCCTTCATGTTCGAGACGCGCACGCTCATCAAGCCGACTCAGTTCGCGCTCGAAACCGCGCAGTTGCAGGCGAATTATTACGAGTGCTGGCAAGGTCTCACGAAACACTTCAACCCGGAGCAACGATGATCGACGCGCTGAAGGCCACACTCGCGCCCACTTTGAAGAGCTGGATCCAATCCGCGAACGATCCCGCGAGCGACTTCCCGATTCAGAACCTGCCGTTCGGCATATTCAGCGACGCGGTGAACGCGCAGCCGCGCGCGGGCGTCGCGATAGGCGACTGGATCGCCGATCTCGCCGTGCTCGAAGACGCGCGTCTGATCGATGCGCGCGGCACGTTCCACGCATCGCGCCTGAACGACTTCATCGCGCTCGGACGCGAGACGTGGCGCGGCGTGCGTATCGCGCTGTCCGCGTTGCTCGCGCACGGCAATGCGACGTTGCGCGACGACGAAGCCTTGCGCCGCCGCGCGCTCGTGCCGCGCTCCGATGCGACGATGCATCTGCCGGTCGAGATTCCTGGCTACACGGATTTTTATTCGTCGAAGGAGCACGCGACGAACGTCGGCTCGATGTTCCGCGATCCGAAGAACGCGCTTCTGCCGAACTGGTCGGAATTGCCGGTCGGCTATAACGGGCGCGCGTCGTCGGTGGTCGTGAGCGGCACGCCCGTGCGCCGCCCGAACGGTCAGATCAAGCTGCCGAACGAAGAGCGCCCGATCTTCAGCGCGTGCCGCAAGCTCGATATCGAACTGGAGACGGGCTTCATCATCGGGCGCGGCAATGCGCTCGGCGAGCCGATCGCGTGTGAGGACGCGGAGGCGCATATCTTCGGCATGGTGCTGCTCAACGACTGGAGCGCGCGCGATATCCAGCAATGGGAGTACGTGCCGCTCGGCCCGTTCAACTCGAAGGGCTTCGCGACGACGATCTCGCCGTGGATCGTCACGCTCGATGCGCTCGAACCGTTTCGCACCGCGACGCCCGCGCAGGATCCGCAGCCGCTCGCGTATCTGCGTCACGAAGGCGATCACGCGTTCGATATCGAACTGGAAGTCACGCTGCGTCCGGAAGGCGCGCACACGCCGACGACCATTTCACGCACCAACTTCAAGCTGATGTACTGGTCGATGGCGCAGCAGCTCGCGCATCACACGGTTGGCGGATGCAATACGCGCGTCGGCGATCTGATGGGATCGGGCACGATAAGCGGGCCGACGCCGGATTCGTGCGGCAGCCTGCTCGAAAGCACCTGGAACGGCCAGCGGCCCGTGAAGCTGGAAGAGGGCGGCGAGCGCGCGTTTCTACAGGACGGCGATGAAATCACCCTGCGCGGATGGTGCCAGGGCGAGGGATATCGCGTGGGCTTCGGCGAATGCGCGGGACAGATATTGCCGGCGCGCGGGTGAAACACCGCGGCCGGTCGTTGCGGGTCAGGCTTTCCTGACGAACTCGGTCTTGAGGCTCATCGCGCCGAAGCCATCGATTTTGCAGTCGATGTCGTGATCGGCGTCGACGAGCCGGATGTTCTTGACCTTGGTGCCCATCTTGACGACGCCACCGCCGCCCTTGAGCTTCAGATCCTTGATGACGGTGACGGTGTCGCCATCGTGAAGAACGTTGCCCGCGGAATCGCGATAGACCTTCGCGGCGGGCTCCGATGCGGTATCCGTCTGCGCGGACCATTCGTGCGCGCATTCGGGACAGATGTACATGCCCGCATCTTCATAGGTGAATGCCGACCGGCATTGCGGACAGGGAGGTAAAGCGCTCATACGTTTCCTTGATGCCTCGTAGCGGAATTGAAGGCCGGAAAAGTATACCGCCGACCTCGCGCCGAACGACACGCTCGAACTCCTAACCGCGCCGCTCCCACCACGCCGCAGCGAGAAACGCGCACGCGGCCGCCGTCAGCACGCCGATGAGCGCATCGGCGCCGACGCGCTGCATCAGCGTGCCCGCGACGATCGGTCCGCCGAAACTCGCGACGCTCCACGAAGCCCCGACAATCGCCGTCGCCGACACCAGCGACGGTCCGCGAAAGCGTTCGCCGCACGCGACGAGCGACAGCGTGTACACGCTGCCCGCCGCCGCGCCGGTCACGAAGAGCAGCGGCCAGCAGATCCACGGATACGCGATCGCCCAAGGCAAAAGCGGCAGCAGCAGCGCGACGACCACGCCCGCGCCCGCATGCACCTTCGCGCGCCCGATGCGGTCGGCGAGCCAGCCGATCGGGAACTGCATCGTCGTATCGCCGAGCAGGATCGCCGATGCGAACAGCACGCCGATATCCTCGCCGACGCCGTGCGACATCGCGAAAAGCGGCATCAGCGAGAGCGCGAGCGTGTCGAAGAGCGCGAAAAAGCCCGTGCCGATCACGAGCGCGGGCATGCGCGGCAACACGCTGCGCCAGTCGCCGTGCTCGCCTTCTTCCGATGCCAGCGCGTGCGGCGCGCCGCGTATCGATGCGAGCGCGGGCAACGCCAGCAGAAAGATCGCCCCGCAGATGGCAAAGCGCATCGACGGCAAGCCGCCGATCACGCTGACGAGCACCGGGCCCGTCATCTGGAAGAGCGTGAAGTTGGTCGCGTAGATCGCGACGACGCGGCCGCGCGTGGAGTCGTCGGCGAGTTGCGTGACCCATGCTTCGCCGATCGTGAAAAGCAGCATCAGCGCCGCGCCGCACAGAAAACGCAGCACGGCCCACAGCCACAGGTTCACGGTGAACTGCATCGCGATAGTCGAGAACGCCGCGACGATCACCGTGCCGACGATCGTCTCGCGCGCCCCGAAATGCCCCGCGAAGCGGCTCGCCACCGGCGCGACCATGAGCCCGCCGAGCGCCTGCGTCGCCGTCATCCAGCCGACGATGTCCGTGCCATAACCCGATTGCGTCAGCGCGAGCGACGTCAGCGGCAGCGTCGCGCCGAGCCCCAGGCCGACAACCGCGACGCTCAGGATCAGCGCGAGAAAATCGCGCGAGAGAATGCCTTTCATGCAACGTACCGCCCGAAGGAACTCAGGCGGGTTGTCCGATCGAAAGACGGCGCGCGCGCTTGTCGAGCGTCGCCGAGAGCAGCGTCAGGCCGAACGCGCTCACCGCCATCAGTACGCCGACCCACGGCAGCGACGTGAGCGGTGCGCCCGCGCCGATCACGCAGCCGCCGAGCCACGCGCCCGTCGCGTTGCCGAGATTGAACGCGCCCTGGTTCAACGTCGATGCGAGATTCGGCGCATCGCTCGCGCGGTTCACGATCAGCATTTGCAGCGGCGGCACGATCGCGAAGGCGAGCACGCCCCAGAAGAAGATCGTGATCATCGCGGCGACCGGCTGATGCATCGTGCCGGCGAAGATCGTCAGAACGGCGACGATCGCGAGCAGGAAGGACAGCAGCGAACGCAGCAGCTTCCAGTCCGCGAGCTTGCCGCCGAGCGTGCTGCCGACCGTCAGGCCGAGACCGAACAGCAGCAGCACATACGTGACCGCGTGCGGCGAAAGGCCCGTCACGTCTTCGAGAATCGGCGTGATATACGTGAACACCGAGAAAAGACTGGCCGACGCGAGCACGCTGATGCCGAGTACCATCAGCACTTGCGGGTTCTTGAGCACGTCGAATTCGCGCAGGATGCTGGTTTCCGGCATCGCGATGTGCTTCGGCAGGCACACATGCAGCGCGCCCGCCGCCGCGACGCCGATCAGCGTGACGACCCAGAACGTCGAGCGCCAGCCGGCCGCTTGGCCGAGCGCCGTGCCGAGCGGCACGCCGAGCACGTTGGCGAGCGTGAGGCCGGTGAACATCAGCGCGATGGCCTGCGCGCGGCGGTTCGGCGCGACGAGATCGGCCGCGACCACCGAGCCGATGCCGAAGAACGCGCCGTGACAGAACGCGGTGACGATGCGCGCGCCCATGAGCACCCAGTAGTTCGGCGCGAGCGCGCACAGCAGATTGCCGACGATGAACACGCCGATCAGGCTCATCAGCGCCTTCTTGCGCGGCATCTTCGCGGTGACGACGGCGAGAATCGGCGCGCCGACCGTCACGCCGAGCGCATAGCCGGACACGAGCATGCCCGCCGCCGGAATCGTCACCGCGAGATCGCGCGCGACGTTGGGCAACAGGCCCATGATGACGAATTCCGTCGTGCCGATGCCGAACGCGGCAATGGCGAGAGCGAAAAGAGGCAGAGGCATGGCGGAAGAGAAGGAGATGTCACGTCTGGGCGCATCGTCGGATTGAGCGATGCAGGCGCCGAGGCGGAGTTGAAGGCTCGAATTGTACCGAAACGTCATTTTCGACGCTGGTATAAACCCTTATTCCGATCGGCCGATCCATGCTCCGGCCCGAACGGATATTCTTTCTGACGCGGCAGCGGCGCACGACTCTTGCAAACGCTGCGCCGCCATGCGTCAGATGTTTCCGGTAACACGCTCGCGGCCTCGCATTCCTTGCGCGTCGGGGGCGCCGCGCAGTGTTGGTCGCAGTGTTGGTAAAACGCAGCAACTTTTTGAACGAAAGATGTCACTGACAAAATTCTGTATTCACGCGGCAGCCGCCGGCACGCTGTTCATCGCTACGCTTGCGTTCGCCCAGAGCGACGCCGCCGGGCCCATCGCAACGCAGGCGGGAACGCTGCACTTTCTCCGCGATGAATCCGGCATGGCCGCGGTCATCGACAAAGAGGTATTCGATCGCTTCGACGCGAAGCGCGTCGTCCATTTCGATGAAACTTCCGGCACGAGCGACACCGTCACGCGCATGCTCGTGCAGACCGGTTCGGGCCCGATCCTCTACGATTTCCGCCGCCATCCGCCACTCGTGCAGCGCGCCGGCCAGCGCATGACGGTCAAGCGCGTGTTCTGGCAAGGCGAGGAGGTGGTGATGCAGTCGAATCTCGGCTGGTACCGCTTGCAGCGCGGCAAGCTCACGAAGCTGCAATCGTCGACGAACGTCTATCACTGAGCGGGAACACGCGCTCGCCCGCGATCACGTAGAGCGCTTCGCCGCGCACGCCGCCGTTGACTTCGAAGCCGCCCGTGAACGCGCCGAACGCCGGCAGCACGCCCGCGCGAGGGCCGAAGCGAAAGCACGGCAGACGCGCACTGTCGACGCGCGTCGCGAGCCGGTACACCGGATGCTCGTGTCCCGCGAGCGCGTAAGCGCCATCGACCGTCTGCGGATGATGGCAAAGCGCCCACGGTCCGAGCGCGTGCGGTTCCTTCACGACATCGACGCCGAACAGCGCGGGCAGCGCGCCCGCGTGCCTGTCGTGATTGCCTTCGACGAGCACGAGCGCGAGTTCGCGATGCTTCGCGCGCCACGCGGCGAGGGCGTCGAGCGTCTCGTCGGCGTGGGATTCGCGCGCGTGCAGCAAGTCGCCGAGAAAGACGATCGATTCCGGCCGATGCGCCGCGACGAGCGCATCGAGCCGCGCGAGGCTCTCGCCGGTCGTGCCGACGGGCACCGGAATGCCGCGCGCGCGGAACACGGCGTCCTTGCCGAAGTGCGCATCGGCGATGAAAAGGCTTCGGGCGTGCGGATCGAACGCCGCGCGATCGGCGGATAGGACGAGCGCATGGCCATTCACATCGATGGTCAAAGCTTCCATTTATGTCTTCGCCGCCTTCTCCAGGTCCGCGAGCATGCGCTCGACGCGATCCGAGAGCTTCTCCGTGCTCACCTTTTCCCGCAAGCGCGCGACGATCAGCGGAAACGCGAACGGCGTGGGCTTCTTCGGCGCATGCAGCGCGAGGCGGCTCGCGCTCATGCGTTCGAGCGCCGCGCGGATGCGGCCGAGTTCGAGTTCCTGCAGCATCACTTCCTGATCGGCCTGCGCAAGCAGCAGATTGCTGCTGTCGTGCTTGCGAAAGACTTCGTAGAACAATCCGCTCGACGCCTGCAATTGCCTCGCGCTTTTCTGCTGTCCCGGATGCCCCTGATAAATCAGCCCCGACACGCGCGCGATTTCGCGAAAACGCCGCGCCGACAATTCGGATGCGTTGAGGCTCGCGAGAATGTCGTGCTCCAGATTCTCCGGGGAAAAAAGCCCTTCCGCGATGAGCGTCTCCCAGTCGAACGGTTTTGCCGACAGCAGTTCGAAGCCGTAATCGTTCATCGAAATCGAAAACGTGCTCGGCTGATCGCGTGCGACGCGCCATCCGATCAGCGATCCCAGGCCAATATGCGCCATGCGCCCCGCAAACGGATAGCAAAAGAAGTGATGACCTTCGCGCGAGCGCACGCGTTCGACGACGAGCACGCCCGGCCCCGGCAGCGCGGACCACTTCGCCTGCAAATCGAGCAGCGGTTTGACGGCGCGCATTTCCGGCTCGTCGTAGATGCCGTCGTTGGCGCGCGCGAGCATCACGAGCGCGGCATCGGCCAGTTCGGACGACAGCGGCATCTTGCTGCCCGCCCATTGCGGCATCGCCCCGCGCGATGAAGTCGCGCGTTTCACATACGCGGTCATGTCGCGCACGCGCACGAGTTCGAGCGCGCGTCCGCCGAAGGTGAAGACATCGCCGGGCTTCAAGCGCGAGATGAACGACTCCTCCATCGCGCCGATGCGCCCGCCCGTCATATAGGCGACGTTGATGGTTGCGTTTGCAACTATCGTCCCGACGTTGTTGCGATGCCTGCGCACGAGGTCTTCGCGCGGCACGCGATACACGCCGTCATCGTCCTTCACTACGCGATGAAAATCCGGATACGCCGCGAGCGATGCGCCGCCGCGCTCGACGAAAGCGAGCGCCCAGTCGAATTCCCGCTGCGTCAGATCGCGATACGCATACGCGCTCTTCACTTCGTCGAGCATGTCGGCGGGCGTGAAGCCGCCGCCGATCGCCACCGTCACGAGATGCTGGACGAGCACGTCGAGCGGCTTCAACGGCATGTCGCGTCCTTCGATGCGCCGCTCTTCGATCGCCCAGCGCGCCGCGGCCGCTTCGACGAGTTCGAGCGCATGCGTCGGCACGATCGTCACGCGCGATACGCGCCCCGGCGCGTGCCCCGAGCGTCCCGCGCGCTGCATCAGACGCGCGACGCCTTTGGGCGAGCCGATCTGAAACACGCGATCGACCGGCAGGAAATCGACGCCCAGATCGAGACTCGACGTGCACACGACCGCCTTCAGTTGCCCGTTCTTCAAGCCTAGTTCGACCCAGTCGCGCACTGCCTTGTCGAGCGATCCGTGATGCAGCGCGAGCAAGCCGGCCCAGTCGGGCCGCAATTCGAGCAGCGCGCGATACCAGATTTCCGATTGCGAACGCGTGTTGGTGAAGACGAGCGAGCTTTGCGCGCGCTCGATTTCGTCGGCGACGGGACCGACTTGCCGCACGCCGAGATGGCCACCCCACGGGAAGCGCTCGATGGTTTCGGGAATCAGCGTATCGACGACGAGCGTTTTCGGCTGCGCGCCACGCACCACGACGCGCGGCGTCTTCACCGGATGCAGCAACGCATCGTGCGCGAGCGCGAGATTGCCGAGCGTCGCGGACAAGCCCCAGATCTGCAGATCGGGACGCCAGCGCGCGAGCCGCGCGACCGCCAGTTGCGTCTGCGTGCCGCGCTTGTTGCCGAGCAGTTCGTGCCATTCATCGACGACGATCATGCGCAGATGCTTCAGTTCTTCTTGCGCGTTGGCGCGCGTGAGCATCAGCGTGAGGCTTTCGGGCGTCGTGACGAGCGCGGACGGCATCCGGCGACTCTGACGCGCGCGTTCCGTCGATGACGTGTCGCCGGTGCGCAGCCCGACCGTCCACGGCACGTTCAGCGCAGTGACGGCGCTTTGCAGCGCGCGGGCGCTGTCGGCGGCGAGCGCGCGCATTGGCGTGATCCAGAGGACGGTGAGCGGCGCGGGATTTTTATCGGCTTTCGATGACCGCGCGAAAGCCGCGAGCGCCCCGAGCCACACGGCCCACGTTTTGCCCGCGCCCGTCGTCGCGTGAAGCAGGCCGCTCGCGCCACGCTCGATCTCACGCCACGCTTCGCGCTGAAATTCGAACGGCTGCCAGCCGCGCTCGTCGAACCAGCGCGCGATGCGTTCGTCGATTGGCTTTGCAGCTTCGTTCGCGTCGTACGCGAAAGGCGCGGGCGTGAAGGATTCGGCGGCGGCATCGAGTTTTGCCTGCGCCGCACGCGTGCGCGGCACGCGTCGAGGTCGCGGCGCGCGGTGCCTGCGCTCGCCGGCCGATTCGGACTCGCTCATGCCGTGGCCTCGTTCAGAAAGCCCTTGAGGATGTCGAGCGTATCGGCGTCTTCGATTTTTTTATCGGTGCGCCAGCGCAGCATGCGCGGAAAGCGCACGGCGATGCCCGATTTGTGACGCGGGCTCGCCTGTATGCCTTCGAAGCCGATCTCGAAGACGAGCGTCGGCGTGACGCTTCTCACCGGCCCGAATTTCTCGATGGTCGTCTTGCGCACGATCGCATCGACCTGGCGCATTTCTTCGTCGGTCAGTCCTGAATACGCTTTTGCGAAGGGCACGAGCGTGCGCATGCCGTCGGCTTCGTCCCAGACGGCGAAGGTGAAATCCGTGTACAGGCTCGCGCGCCGGCCGTGACCGCGCTGCGCATAGAGCAGCACGGCGTCGATCGCATACGGATCGATCTTCCACTTCCACCACGTTCCCGACGCCTTCGTGCGCCCGACGCCGTACATCGACGCGCGTTCCTTCAGCATGAATCCTTCGACGCCGCGCGCACGGCTTTCGTCGCGCAATTTCGCCAGTGCAGTCCAGTCGGATGCCGTCACGACCGGCGACACGCGCAAGACATTCACCGCAAGCGACGACGCGAGCGCGTCGAGTTGCGCGCGCCGCGCGTGCAGCGGCTCCATGCGCTGATCGCGGCCATCGATTTCGAGCAGATCGTAGGCAAGCAGCGCGGCGGGGGAATCGGCCAGCACTTTCTTCGTGAGCGACTTGCGCGTGATGCGCGGCTGCAGTCGCGCGAAGGGCAAGGGCGCGTCCGCGCCCGGTTCCCACGCGAGGATTTCGCCGTCGATCACGGTGCCGTCGGGCAACGCTTCGCCGAGCGACGCGAGCTCCGGAAAGCGCTCCGTGACGAGATCCTCGCCGCGCGACCAGATCCATACGCGGCCCGCGCGCTTCACGAGCTGCGCGCGTATGCCGTCCCATTTCCATTCGACGATCCAGTCGTCGGGCGAGCCGAGCGTCGCCGGATCGGCCTGCAGCGGATGCGCGAGAAAGAACGGATACGGCAGGCCGATATCGCTTTCGTGCGGCGTGTCGACGTCATCGCCTTCTGCTGCCGGCGCGATCAGCCGAAGATAGCGCGCGGCGCTCGGTTTCTCGCGCGAATCGGTCCAGCCGACCATGCGTTGCGCGATGCGCTTATGATCGACGCCCGCGACCTGCGCGAGCGCGCGCACGACGAGCTGCCGCGCGACGCCGACGCGAAAGCCGCCGCCGATCAGCTTCGTCAGCAGGAAACGCTCGCTCCAGTTGAGTTCGTCCCAGTAACTCAGAAGCCGCTCACGCAATTCGGACCGATCCGCGCCGCGCAGCGTGAGGATGCGTTCCTCGATCCATTGCGCGAGTCCGAGCGACGATTCTCCCGACGCCGGCGGCAAAACGTGCGCGATGGTTTCAGCGAGATCGCCGACCGCCTGATACGACTCTTCGAAGAGCCACTCCGGCAAGCCCGCGCGTTCGCGGGCGAACTCGGTGAGCAGGCGCGTCGGCACCGACTGGCGCGGCTTGCCGCCTGCGAGAAAGTACGACGCCCACGCGGCGTCTTCGGCTTGCGCGCCCGAGAAATACGCGATCAGCGCTTCGAGCTTTTCGTTCGTCGATGTCGTCGCGTCGAGCGCGGCGTAGAGCGTCGCGAAGCGCTTCATGATGTTTGCGCCATATCGGCTTCGATGGCGTCGTCGCCGTATTCGGTCGTGAACGCGCCCGCATCGAGGCCTTGCTCGTTGAGCCAGCGCACCATCGGCTCGATCTGTCCGTGCGTGACGATCACGCGCTCGGCGCCGCTCGCACCGATGGCGAGCTGCAGGCCGGGCCAGTCCGCGTGATCCGAGAGCACGAAGCCGCGATCGACGCCCTTGCGGCGCCGCGTGCCGCGCAGACGCATCCAGCCGGACGCGAAGGCATCGCTGTATTCGCCGAAGCGGCGCATCCAGGTGCTGCCTTGCGCGGACGGCGGCGCGACGATCAGCGCGCCTTTGAACGCGGCCTTGTCTTTCGCGGCGATCTCGCTGACGAGGCGCGTCGGCGGCAACGCGACGCCCGATTCGCGATACGCGCGATTGAGCGGCTCGACCGCGCCGTGACACAAGATCGGACCGATGGCGGCATCGACGCCCGCGAGCACGCGCTGCGCCTTGCCGAACGAATAGCAGAACAGCACCGACGCGCGGCCTTGCGCCGCGTTATGCCGCCACCATGAGTCGATGCCGTCGAAGACATCGCGCGAGCTGTCCCATCGATAGATCGGCAGCCCGAACGTCGATTCGGTGATGAACGTATCGCAGCGCACCGGCTCGAACGGCGCGCAGGTCGGGTCGGGCTCGACCTTGTAATCGCCGGACGCGACCCACACGCGGCCCTTGTGTTCAACGCGCACCTGCGCCGATCCGAGCACGTGCCCGGCAGGATGCAGCGACACGCGCACACCGTTCACGACGATTGCTTCTCCGTAAGCGAGCGCTTGAACATCGATGCCCGGCAGCCGCGACAGCAACACGCCGACGCCCGGCTCGGCCGCCATGTAATGCGTGTGCCCGAAGCGCGCGTGATCGGCATGCGCGTGCGTGATGACGGCACGTTCGACAGGCCGCCACGGGTCGATATGGAAGTTGCCCGGCACACAGAAAAGACCCTCGGGCCGCGCGACGATGAGATCGGAAGAAGTGTCCACGAGTCGTTGATCGGTGCCGTGAATGAAAGTCACATGACAAGCGATCTCGCAGGCTATGTCCATGTGTTCGATTCTGGCAACAAAAGCACATGCCGTGCCCGTCATGGCGCTTTCACGAATTGCGTCTAGGGTGTAAAAGTTTGTTTAGCCCGAGCGCCTGTTCAGCGTCGGTCGTTCAGGCTGCTTGTCAGCGAAACACGCGCGCACGGGGCGCGCGCGCCGCAGTCTTCCTCCTATGCCGAACATGGACACGATGGTTGCGCCGACCGCCGCAGAAGCGGTCTGGATCGTCAGATTGCAGAGCCATCCGCAGTACGACTTCGTGCGGCTGAAGCGGGTGTTCACCGACCATGGCTCGCGTCATCAGGTCGTGCTCGTCGACGTGAGGAAGCTCCTCGCGTGCGCCGATCGCGACGACACCGACTACGTGCTCAAGGCCGTCGACGACTGGCACGCGGGCAAGGTGCGCGGCATCCGCGAGTTTCTCGATCCGGACAATCCGCGCGTGCCCGAAATGCCCTACGTGACGATCAGCGTGCGCCGCTCGCCCGGGCTGCTCGGGTTGCTGGGCGTGCATCGGGAAGGTGTCGTGGCGTTTCGCAACGGCCAGCATCGCGCGCGCTACATGGCCTATGCCGGCGCCTTGTTGATGCCGGTTGAAGTGCACGAGCGCGAGGCGTCCTTGCTGCGCGAGATGTGCGCGGCGCCGGATGCGTCGAATGCGGAGTACGGGGAGGGTTGAGCGCCGCCCGATTCGGCGCTGGACGAAGCTTAGTTGTGCGGTGCGATCGGGAGATTGGGTCAGACGGCGGTAAAACGCCGTGCTGGCCCTTGTGCTTGCTATGGCTTCAGTTGGCGGTCGCGGTCGCGTTGCGCAACGCCTGCATCGGCATCATCGCCGGCATGGTCGGGCGGATGATTTCGTCGGGACGCGTGCCGCCTTGCGCGGTGAATTCCCGGCCGAGATAGTCCAGCGCATAGTCGATGAAAAAGCGCGTCTTCGCGGGCAGATATTGCCGCCCCGGATATACGATCGACACTTTCATGTCGGGGTCGTCGATCGAATAGCCGTCGAGCAGGCGGACGAGCGTGCCGCTTTCGATGTCCGCCCGCACGATGCCTTCGGGAAGAATCGAGAAGCCCATGCTTTTCAGCGTGGCGAGACGCACCATCAGCGCGTTGTTGACCGTGTAGACCGGCGCGAGCGTGACCTGATCGGCGGCGCCGTGACGATGCCGGAAATGCCAGGTCTGGCTGCGCATTTCGTTCGGCAGTCCGACGGACGGCAACGTTTGCAGATCGGTCGGCGTGGCGGGCGTGCCGTGCTCGGCGACGAACGCGGGCGTCGCGACCGTCACGAGCGCGCTGGTGCCGACCGGCCGCTCGATGAGCGCGGTGCTCGACACCATGAACGCCGTGACGATGCCGACGTCATAGCCGTCCTCGACGAGATCGACATGGCGCTCCGCGAGCGTGAGCCGCACGTTGACCTTCGGATACACCTTGCGGAAGCCGTCGATGAGCGGCGTCAGCGTGAGCAGCGAAAGCGCGCTGGATGCAACGACGCGCAAAGTGCCGCTCGGCTCGCCTTCGGTGTGCGTGACTGTGGATTCCAGATGATCCAGTTCCTCCAGCAACGCGCGGCAGCCCTCGAGATAGCGTGTGCCCGCTTCCGTGAGAGACAGATTGCGGGTAGTGCGGTTGATGAGACGTGTTCGCAAATGCGCTTCGAGCATCGCGATTGCCCGAGTCACGAGCGCATTCGAGACATCGAGTTGTTGAGCAGCGCGGCGAAAACTCTCCGTGTCTGCCACGCGCACGAACACACGCATTGCATGGATCTGATTCATCATTCAGCCCTCTCAGGTTTTACCACACGGGCCGGACATGTTGTTCTAGGACAACTTTGTGTCCGGTTCTTGAATCTCGCGTTAAGTCGATAATATTTAGGGCTAACCAAATTTGCAATATCAAATTTCCATTGAGCGATAAATTTACCGCATCGTTATTGCCGCTGTTAATAGCGAAGACGCATGTTTCGAAAACTAATTTAGCGCTGTTCGAAATGCAATATGTACGAAATGCATGTATTTCGTAAATCTTTCGCGGATTAGGACTGTATGGTTAATTTGCTTAAAAAACGGCATTTTCTGCGCGCTTTCCGCGTGCGAACGCATCGAAGTAACACTCAAGGCCGAAAGAGATTTTATATATCGCCCGGTAAATGCCGATTAAAACTTTTGGTGCAAACCCGTTTCTCTTTTCGGATATTGATGGATATATCGATGCCGCGATTACGTTCGAAATTCGAAAACACGGGTTGACGTCATGATTTGGACTCTGCTTGCGGCGCATCCTGAAATCGCCCTATTTTCGAGCCTCGCTATTGGTTATCTCGTCGGGTCCGTGAAGCTCGGCCCCATTCAGCTCGGCGGCGTTTGCGGCACACTCGTCGTCGCGCTGATTCTTGGACAAAGCGGCGCGCGCATTTCACCCGATCTCAAGAACATCGCATTCGCGCTCTTCATCTTCGCGCTGGGTTTCACGGGCGGCCCGCAGTTCTTCGCGAACATCGGGCGCGGCTGGCGTTACGGCGCGTTGTCGATCGTCGAGATCGTCGTCGTGGTCGCGCTCGTGCTCGGCGCCGCCGTCATATTGAAACTCGACGCGGGAACGGCGGCCGGCTTGCTTGCCGGCGGCGCGACGGAATCCGCGGTGATCGGCACGGCGTCGGAGGCCATCGGGCGGCTCGGCCTGTCCACGACAGATACCGCGCGGCTGCAGGCGAACATCGTCACCGCTTACAGCGTGAGCTATCTGTTCGGCCTCGTCACGATCGTGCTGTTCACGAGCCAGTTCGCGCCGCTCATCCTGCGCGTGAATCTGCGCGACGAAGCGGAGCGCGTGTGGCGCAAGCTGGGCGGCGACGGCGCGCTCGGCACCGGGCAGACGCCCGCCACGCCGCCGCTCGCGGGCCGCGAGATAAGGGTGACGGCCGCCGCGGGCCTCACCGTCGGCGACCTGGAGAAGCGCTTTCGCGACAACATCAGCGTGCAGCGCGTGCAGCGCGACCGCTCGGTCATCAAGCCGCAAGCGGCGGTCATGCTGAAGGCGGGCGATCTCGTCGTGGTCGGCGGGCGGCGCGAGGCGCTGGTCGAGGCGATTCCCGCGATCGGCGAGGAAGTTTTCGGCAACGGCGTCTCCGATGTCTATGTCGAACGCACGGATGTGATGCTCACGCGGCGCGAACTGCACGGCCTCACGCTCGCCCAGGTGCGCGCCCGCGCCGCGCCCGCCGACGCCCACGGCGTCTTCGTCGCGGCCGTGACGCGTCTCGACAGCACGATTCCCGCGCTCGCCGGCACGCAGGTGCATCGCGGCGACGTGCTGACGCTCATCGGCAACAAGGAGGATGTCGCGCGCGGCGCGGCCAGGCTCGGCTACATCATCCGCGCGACGCAGAAGACCGACTTCGTGTTCCTCGGGCTCGGCGTGCTGCTCGGCATCGCGGTCGGGCGGCTGTCGGTACATGCCGGCGACATCGATCTCACGCTCGGGACGGGCGGCGGCTGCCTGCTCGCGGGGCTGCTGTTCGGCTGGCTCCGCTCGCGTTATCCGCTGATCGGCTCGCTGCCCTCGGCGGCGGCGCAGATATTGAAGGACTTCGGCCTGTGCACGTTCATCGCGGCGGTCGGGCTGTCGGCGGGCCCGGACGCGTTGCGGCTCGTTCGCGAATACGGCATCGCGCTGCCGGTCGCGGGCATCGTCATCACGCTCGTGCCGGCGCTCGCGTCGCTCTTCATCGGACGATGGCTGCTCAGGCTCGACGTGCCGATGCTGCTCGGCGCGATCGCCGGTCAGCAATGCAGCACGCCCGCGATCAGCGCGCTCGTCGGCGTGACGGGCAACGCGACGCCGATGATCGGCTACACGATCACGTATGCGCTCTCGAACGTGCTGTTGCCGCTGCTCGGCCCGGTGATCGTCGGGCTCGCGAGCAAACTGGGCTGACCGTATGGAATGGCTCCACGACATCTTCCAGAAAGCGCCGGAATCGGCGCTCTTTCTTTCGCTCGCGGCGGGTTATCTGATCGGCCAGATCAGCTTCGGCAAGTTTCAACTGGGCGGCGTGGGCGGCTCGCTGATCGCGGCGGTGATCGTGAGCCAGGCGGGCGTGCAGATCGACAACGGCGTGAAATCGGTGATGTTCGCCGTGTTCATCTACGCGGTCGGCTACGACTCCGGCCCGCAGTTTTTCAGCTCGATCAACCGCCGCACGCTGCGCGAAATCGCGATGGCGCTGTTCCTCGCGGTGACGGCGCTCGCGAGCGTGATCCTCTGCGCGAAGCTGTTCGGGCTCAACAAGGGGCTAGCGGCCGGACTCGCGGGCGGGGCGCTGACGCAATCGGCGATTATCGGCACGGCGGGCGATGCGATCGCGCGGCTCGGATTGCCCGCCGATCAGACCAAGGCGTTGCAGGCCGACGTCGCGGTCGCGTACGCGGTAACGTACGTGTTCGGCTCGCTCGGCGCGATCATCGTATGCGTGAACATCCTGCCGAAGTTCATGGGGCAGAGTCTCAGGGATGCGTCGATCGAAGCGGACAAGGCGCTCGCGGGCGGGGCGTCCGGTCCCGGACCAGGGCAGATTTCGGCGTTGCCCGCGCTCGTCGGACGCACGTATCGCGTGACGCACGATGGCGCGGCGGGGCGCACGGTCGCGCACGTCGAAGTCGACGACCGGGACATGATCACCGTCGAGCGCATCCGGCGCGGCGGGCGCGCGCTGGAGCCTGCCGCGGACTTCGTATTGCGAGCGGGCGATATCGTGCTCGTCGTCGGGCGGCGCGAGGCGATGGCGGGCGCGACGGCGCACATCGGCGAGGAAATCGCGGACGCCGATGGCAGCAGCGTCGTCATGCAGAAGCGTCAGGGCGTGTTCACGAAGCGCGGGATGAACCACGTGAGCATCGCCGACGTGCGCGCGACGGTCGATCGCGACATTCGGCACGGCGTGTATATCCACGGCATCACGCGTGCGGGGCATCCGTTGCCGGTGCTGCCCGAGACGACGCTCGATCACGGCGATGTCATCACGTTCTACGGCGCGCCGCAGGACACGAAGCGCGCCGTCGATGCCGCCGGTTACGAACTGCCGTATTCCGACAAGACCGATTTCATCTACATGGGCGTGGGTATCGTGCTCGGGTTGCTGATCGGGCTGATCGTCGTCGATGCAGGCGGCGTGCCGCTCACGCTCGGCTCGGGCGGCGGCTGCCTGCTCACCGGTTTGCTGTTCGGCTGGATGCGCGGCAAGCATCCGATGTACGGCGTGATGCCGCCGGCCGCATCGCAATTGCTGAAGGATTTCGGACTGGCGGCGTTCGTCGCGGTGGTCGGGCTGAATTCCGGCTTGCAGGCCGTCGTCACGGTGAAACAGAGCGGGCTGACGATCTTCCTGCTCGGCGTGTTCGTCACGCTGTTTCCGCTCGTGCTGACGATGCTCTTCGGCCGCTACGTCCTGCGTTACGACAACGCGGCGCTGCTCGCGGGCGCGCTCACCGGTTCGCGCAGTGCGAATCCGGCGTTCGGCGGCGTGCTCGACAAAGCCGAAAGCGCCGCGCCGACGGTGCCGTTCGCGATCACGTATGCGTTGGCGAACGTGCTGCTGACCTTGCTCGGACCTTTGGTGGTCGGGCTCGTCTGAAGCGGCGGGCGTGCTCCTTGCGCCATAATCGGCGGACCTGCAAGGAGACTTCTTCATGGCTCAATCCAATGCGGCAACCGTCACGCTTCCGTCCGGCGAAGCGATTCCGAAACTCGGCCAGGGCACCTGGGAAATGGGCGAGCGCCCGAACGCGCGCAAGAGCGAGATCGCCGCTTTGCGCGAGGGCGTCGATCTCGGCATGACGCTCATCGATACCGCCGAGATGTACGGCGAAGGCGAAAGCGAGAAGCTCATCGCCGAAGCGCTCGGCGACAGGCGCGACGAGCTTTTCATCGTCAGCAAGGTGTATCCGCATAACGGCAGCGAGCGCGGCGTGCAGAGCGCATGCGAGCGCAGCCTGAAACGCCTGAAGACCGATCGCATCGATCTGTATTTGCTGCACTGGCGCGGCGGCGAGGATCTCGAAGGCGTGATCGCGGGTTTCGAAAAACTGAAGGACGACGGCAAGATTCGCCACTGGGGCGTGAGCAACTTCGACACGGACGACATGGAAGAACTCTTATCGCTCGATGGCGGCGACGCCTGCGCGACCGATCAGATTTTCTTCAACGTCGCGCGGCGCGGGGCGGAGTTCGATCTGTTGCCGTGGCTGCGTGAGCACCGCATGCCCGCGATGGCGTACAGCCCCGTCGATCACGCGCGTCTGCCGCGCGGCGGCGCGCTGGAACAGATCGCGGCGGCGCGCGGCGTGTCGGCGTTTCAGGTGGCGCTCGCGTGGGTGCTGCAGCAGCCGCAGGTATTCGCGATTCCGAAAGCGTCGGATGTCGCGCACGTTCGCGAGAATCGCGCGGCGCTCGATCTTCACCTGTCCGCCGACGAGCTCGCGGACATCGATCGGCAGTTCAAGCCGCCGAAGTCGAAGCGCCCGCTCGAAATGCTGTGACGACGCGCCGGATCACGTGCACGCGTGATGCGCGTGCACCGAGCCGAGCACCGCGACTTCCGCGGGTGTGCGCCTCAGATCGGCTTCGTTGACCTGCTTCGCATCGGCGAGGAAGTCGTCGACGATCGACGACACGGTCGTGTCCGCGAGACACAGCGATACGCGCTTCGTCTCGCCATCGGGCAGCGACGTGCGCTGCGACAGAAACAGCACGCCGTACTGATAACCGCGCACGATTCCGCGTACCGCGCCCACGCATTGTCCTTGCGCCGTGTTGTCGGACTTCGCGGCGCATTGCTGCGCGAGCGCGTAGGCCGAGAAAGTCGGATCGGACGCGCCGGGCGCCGGAGCCTGTGGTGCGGTCTGCGCCTGCGCGGCCGTCGCGACGCCGAAAGTCAGTGCGCAAAGCGCGGCGGAGAGGGCGGGTTTCATCGGTTGAATCCTCGTTGTTTTGAAGGTTGAACCGATGAGAGGCGCGCAACGCCGCTTTGGTTCCGACGAAAGCCTCAGCGCGCCTGACGCTGCAGCGTGCGCAATTCGTCGACGGGAATGTGGCAATGAATCGCGTGACCGTCGCCGGCGTCGCGGCACGGCGGCGTTTCGGTTTCGCAGATTTCGCCGATCTTGCGCGGACAGCGCGTATGGAACACGCAGCCCGAAGGCGGATTCGCCGCGCTCGGCAACTCGCCCGACAGCCGGATGCGCTTCGCGTGCGTCCCGTCGATCGACGGCACCGACGACAGCAATGCTTCGGTGTACGGATGCTGCGGTCCGTCGAATACGGCGGCCGCGCGCCCGATCTCCATGATGCGCCCGAGATACAGCACGGCGATGCGGTCCGACAGATAGCGCACGACATGCAAATCGTGCGAGATGAACACGTAGGAGACGCGGCGCTCGCGCTGCAGATCGGCAAGCAGATTGAGGATCGCGGCCTGCACGGAGACATCGAGCGCGGAAGTCGGTTCGTCGCACACGACGACGCGCGGATCGCCCGCGAACGCGCGCGCGATCGCGACGCGCTGCTTCAATCCGCCCGACAGTTGCCGCGTGCGCGAGCTCAGATAGCGCTCCGGCAGACGCACCGCTTCGGTCAGCGTGTGCAGGCGCTGTTCCTTCGCTTCGCCGTGCAACGCGGCGAGCTTCGACAGCGAACGCGCGATCAGTTGCCGCACGGAATGCGCGCGATTCAGCGCGGAATCCGGGTTCTGAAAGACGATCTGCAGCGACTTCACCTGTTCTTCGCTGCGCCGGGTCACGCGCTCGGGCAGCGCGGCGCCGTCGAGTTCGAGCGACGCGCCTTTGTCGGGCGATACGAGGCCGAGCAGCAGCTTCGCGAGCGTCGTCTTGCCGCTGCCCGATTCGCCGACGAGCCCGAGCGTTTCGCCCTGCACGAGATCGAGCGAGACATCGTGGACGGCGCGCACGTCTTCATCGCCGACGCGGAATGTCTTCGAGAGATTGCGCGCGGATAGCGCGAGCGGCTGATCGACACCGTCGGCATCGGCGACGGGCACCGGCGCTTCGTCGGCCGAGCGCGGCAGCGTTTCCGCGCGTTCGTGATAGTGACAGCGCGCCATCTGATCGCCGTGCGCCGACGCCACGCGATACGGCGGCGGCGCGTCCTTGAGACAACGCTCGTCGGCGAGCTTGCAGCGCGGCGCGAAAATGCAGCCCTGCGTGATCGATCCGGGCAGCGGGAGGGAGCCTGGAATCGTGTCGAGCCGGCCCGTTTCCTTGGCGCGCCCCGCACGCGGCAGACAGCGCAGCAGGCCGACCGTGTACGGATGACGCGGCTTGGCGAACACGTCGGCGGTCGTGCCTTCCTCGACGAGCTTGCCCGCGTACAGCACGCCGACGCGATCGCACATGCGCCCGATCACCGCGAGATTGTGGCTGATGAAGAGCACGGCCGTGCCCAACTCCGCACGCAATTGCGCGATGAGATCGAGCACTTCGGCTTCGACGGTGGCGTCGAGGCCCGTGGTCGGTTCGTCGAGAATCAGCAGTTCGGGATTGCACGCGAGCGCCATCGCGATGACCACGCGTTGCTGCATCCCGCCCGAAAGCTGATGCGGATAACTCTCCATCACGCGTTCGGGCGATGCGATGCGCACGCGTCTCAGCATGTCGGCCGTGCGCGACAGCGCTTCGTCGGCGGATGCGCCCGTGACTTCGAACGCTTCGGAGACTTGCCGCGCGATCGTCAGCGACGGATTCAGCGCGCGTCCGGGATCCTGATAGACCATCGACACGGCGGTCGCGCGCATGCCGCGCAGCGCGTCGGCGTCGAGCGCGGCGACGTCGCGCCCGGCGATCGAAATGCGGCCAGCCTTCACGCGCCCGTTGCGCGGCAAGTAGCGCAGCACCGCGAGCGCGGCGGTCGACTTGCCGCAGCCCGATTCACCGACCAGCCCGTAGGCCTCGCCGCGCCTGACGCGCAACGTGACGTCCTGCAGCACGTCACGTTCGCGTCCGCGCGAACGGTACGCGACCGTGAGGCCGACGACCGTGAGCGCGTCGGCCTGATCGCCTTTCGCGGCGCCGAACGTGGGAAAAGCCGATGGCGGCGGTCCGTTCATCGGTCGAGCACTCCTTGCACGGCATCCGCGACGAGATTCACCGCGACGACCAGCGACGCGATCGCGGCGGCGTCGAAGACGACGGTCCACCACGCGCCGCCCGCCATCAGCGTATAGCTTTCGGACAAGGCGAGACCCCAGTCGGCGGACGGCGGCTGAATGCCGAAGCCGAGAAACGACAGCGTCGCGACGGCGAAGATCGCGTAGCCGAGACGAACGGTCGCCTCGACGATGATCGGCGGCAGCACGTTCGGCAGAATCTCCGCGAACATGATGTAGAGCGCGTTCTCGCCGCGCAATTGCGCCGCGAGCACGTAGTCGAGATGGCGCTCGCTCAGCACGGCGGCGCGCACGGTGCGCGCGGTGATCGGCGCGAAGGTGAGGCCGATGACGAGGATCACCGTCGTGTTGCTCGCGCCGACGGCGGCGAGCGCGAGCAGCGCGACGATCACGAGCGGCAGCGCGAGCAGCGCATCGATCACGCGGCCGATGGCGGCGTCGACCCAGCCGTCGAAATAGCCGACGACGAGCCCGAGCGCCGTGCCCGCCGCCGTGCCGAGCAGGGTCGCGAGCGGCGCGATCGTCAGAATGTCGCGCGAGCCGACGATCACGCGCGCGAACACGTCGCGACCGAGCTGGTCGGTGCCGAACCAGTGATCGCCCGAAGGCGCGACGAGCGAGTTGAGCGGATCGGACGCGTAGGGATCGTGCGGCACGAGCCAGTGGCCGAAGAGCGCGCACAGCACCCAGAAGAGCAGGATCAGCACGCCGATATCGAAGGTCGCGGAACGCACGAGCGCGCTCAACGCTTCGAAGCGGCGCGATTTCGGTGCGATAGCGGCCGCCGTGCTCATTTCGCTTCCCCGGTGCGCAGGCGCGGATTGAGCACGACGTAGAGCGCATCGGCGATCAGATTCGCCGCCGTATAGATCACGCCGATGGTCAACACGCCCGCTTCGAGCATCGGAAAGTCCTTCGCTTTTGCGGCGTTGTAGATCAGCGAGCCGATGCCCTGGTAGTGAAACAGCGTTTCCACGACGACGAGTCCGCCGATCATGTAGCCGAGCTGCGTCGCGGCGACGGTGACGGTCGGCAAAAGCGCGTTGCGCAGCACATGGCGCACGATCACGACGCGCTGCGGCAAGCCCTTCAGGATCGCGGTGCGCGTGTAATCGGCGTCGAGCGCTTCGACGGTGCCCGCGCGCGCCATCCGCGCGATGTAGCCGAAGAACACGAAGACGAGCGGCAGCACTGGCAGGATCAGATGTTCGAGTTGCGTGAAGAAGCCCGCGTCGGCAGGCGCGGTCGCTTCGATCGGCAGCCATTGCAGCCAGACGCCGAAGATCAGGATCAGCACGATCGACGAGACGAATTCCGGCACCACCGTCGCCGTCAATCCGCCGATGCTGATGACGCGATCGATCCATCGTCCCGAATGCAGCGCCGCGTACACGCCGCCCGCGATGCCGAGCGGCACCACGACGACGAACGCGAGCGCGCCGAGCTTCGCCGAATTCCACAGCGCGTTGCCGATGAACGGCGCCACGGGCGCGCGAAACGCGTAGGACTCGCCCATGTCGCCGCGCAGGAAATGGCCGATCCAGCTCGAATACTGCGTGAGAAGCGGCCGGTCGACGCCAAGCTGATGGTTGAGCGCGGCGACCGCGCGCGCATCGGCGAGCGGGCCGAGAATCGCGCGGCCGACGTCGCCGGGCAGCAACTGGCCGCCCGCGAACACGATCATCGACAGAAGCCACAGCGTGACGAGCGCGAGCGAGAGCCGCACGCCGACGAAGCGCGCGATGCGCTTCATTCGGGCGAAGTCGGCGACGTGCGCCGTGGGCGTGATCGTGCTCATTCGCTTACGCCGAGATCGTCGCGCGGTCGAACCACATCTGCGAAATCGCGTTGAAGCGCACGCCGGAGACATTGGCGCGCGTGACGATCAGCTGGTCGTAGAAGTAGGGGATGACGACCGGCGTTTCGTCGAGCAGCAAATGCTGAATCTGCGCGGACAGCTTCTTCTGCGACGCGACGTCGAGCGCCGCGACGAACTGCGCGACGAGCTTGTCGTATTCGGGATTCTTGAAGTGCGCCGCGTTCCAGGTGCCGCCGCTCGTCAGCGGCGCGTTGAGGAACACGTTCGGCACGCCGCGATGCCCGTAATCGGTGATGCCGAGCGGCGAATCGAGCCAGTCCGACTTGCCGAACGTGCCCGAGCCGTAATAGAGGTCCTGGCTCTCGACCTTCAACTGGATGCGTATGCCGATCGCCTTCGCCGCGTTCTGCACGACGACCGCGAGATCGGGAATCTCCATGTACTTTTCGGTCGTGAGCGTGACGTCGAAGCCGTTCGCGACGCCGGCATCGCTCATCAGCTTCTTCGCCTGCGCGATGTCGATCTTGCGTTGCGGCACGCTGAGATCGCTCGACGGAAAAACCGGCGCGAACGGGCTGTCGTTGCCGACTTGCGCGCGGCCGCGGAACAGGCCCTTCACGATGACTTCGCGATCGATCGCGAGCGCGAGCGCCTGACGCACGCGCTTGTCCTTGAACGGCGCCATGTCGCAGCGCATGTGCAATTGCCGATGCGAACTCGACTTCGTGCCGAGCACCTTGAATTGCGGATTCGTCAGCATCGCGACCCCGCCTTGCACCGTGAAGTCGCCCATCACGTCGGCCTGGCGGCCTTGCATCGCGAGAAGCTGCGCCTGTTGATCCGCGTAGAAGGAAAACTGCACGCGATCGGGCAGCGCTTTCTCGCCCCAGTAGTCGGGATTGCGCACGAACGATGCGCCCACTTTCGGCGTGTATTTATCCAGCTTCAGCGCGCCCGTGCCCATGAACGTCTTCTCGTAAGGGCCGCTGAAATTCGCCGGGAGGATCACGGCGTTATACGTATCCGAGGAAACGTAATACGGGAAATTGCCATTGGGCGCGTCGAGATGAAACTCGACGGTGTGATCGTCGACGGCCTTCGCCGAATCCTTCGACAGCACGCCCTTCAGCACCGAAAGCGCAGCCGAGCCGGTCGCCGGATCGGACAGGCGGTTGAAGGTCGCGACGACGTCCTTCGCGGTCATCGGCTGGCCGTCGTGGAACTTCACGTTCGGGCGCAGCTTGAACGTCCACACGTCGCCCTTGGCATTCGACGACCACGACAGCGCGAGCGCCGGCTTGAGCGTTAGATGTTCGCTGTCGTCGTCGACGAGAAATTCGCCGGTCTGATTGATGAGCGCAAGCCCCGACGCATCCGTCGCGGTGAGCGGATCGACGGCGCCCGCGGGCATCAGATGCGCGACGCGGATCGTGCCGCCCGGCTTGCCCGCGCCTTGCGCCCGCGCGCCCGGCATACCGAAGATGCCGCCCGCCGTGAGCGCGATGCCGAGCACGCTCGCATGGCGCAGCAACTCGCGGCGCGTGAGGCGTCCGGCCATGAACTCGTCGATCGCGTGATTGCCCAGTTCGCCCGCGCGAGGGCGGGCCAGTTCCAGAAGATGCGCGTCGGTCGAAGGTTTCTTCATCGTGTGCTTTTCCGTTGTCGTTGTTTGCTGGCCGTCGCCCACGCGCGATCGGCTCGACCGCGCCGTCGAGGTGCATTCGGGCATCGCTAGCAAGGAACGCGCCGCTCCATGACGCGCCCGTGCGCTTTTCAGTGATCGTGTGGATGCTTGTGAATCGGATCGACCCAATAGACTTCCTCGGGCTTCTCGACGGCATCGATGTTCAGATTCACCACCACCGCTTCGTTGTCGCTGCGCACGAGCACGCATTCGAGCGGATCGGCGGTGCTCGCGTTGATTTCCTGGTGCGGCACATAAGGCGGCACGAAAATGAAGTCGCCGGGACCGGCCTCGGCCGTGAACTCGAGATGCTCGCCCCAGCGCATGCGCGCCTGGCCGCGCACGACATAGATGACGCTTTCGAGCGCGCCGTGATGATGCGCGCCGGTTTTCGCATTCGGATGGATCGTGACCGTGCCGGCCCAGATTTTCTGGGCGCCGACGCGCGCCGCGTTGATGGCAGCCGCGCGGTTCATGCCGGGCGTCTGCGGCGTGTTGGTGTCGAGCTGATCGCCCTTGATGACCTTGACGCCGTGTTCGCGCCAATCGATGTGCTGATGTGGATCGCTCATGTCGCTCATGCCCGTGTATCGTCTGCGGATATGAAAAAGTCCGTTGCCGCCATCAAGGAAGCGAGCAACGGACTTCCGATACTACACGGTTCGATCGCGATTATTTCGCTTTCGAATTGATGATCGCTTCCGACACGTTCGACGGCGTCTCCGCGTAATGCTTGAACTCCATCGTGTAGGTCGCGCGGCCTTGCGTCAGCGAGCGCAGCGACGTCGAGTAGCCGAACATCTCGGCAAGCGGCACTTCCGCGCGCACGAGCTTGCCGCCGCCGCCCGCGATGTCCTCCATGCCCTGCACGATGCCGCGCCGGCCCGAGAGATCGCCCATCACGTTGCCCATGAAGTCCTCGGGCGTCTCGACTTCGACGGCCATCATCGGTTCGAGCAGCACGGGCTTCGCCTTGCGCATCGCTTCCTTGAAGGCCATCGAGCCCGCCATGCGGAACGCGTTTTCGTTCGAATCGACATCGTGATACGAGCCGAAGGTGAGCCGCACTTTCACGTCGACGACCGGATAGCCCGCGAGCACGCCGGCCTTCAGCGTTTCCTGAATGCCCTTGTCGACGGCGGGGATGAACTCGCGCGGAATCACGCCGCCCTTGATCTGGTCGACGAACTCGTAGCCCTTGCCGGGGTCCGGCTCCAGCGCGATCACGGCGTGACCGTACTGCCCGCGTCCGCCCGACTGCTTGACGAATTTGCCTTCGACATCCTCGACCTTGTTGCGCACGGTCTCGCGATACGCGACCTGCGGCTTGCCGACCGTCGCCTCGACGCCGAACTCGCGCTTCATCCGGTCGACGAGAATTTCGAGGTGCAGCTCGCCCATGCCGGAGATGATCGTCTGGCCCGATTCCTCATCGGTCGTCACGCGGAACGACGGATCTTCCTGCGCGAGACGGTTCAGCGCGATGCCCATCTTTTCCTGATCGGCCTTCGTCTTCGGTTCGACGGCCTGCGAGATCACCGGTTCAGGGAAGATCATCCGTTCGAGGATGATGACGTTCTGCGGATCGCAAAGCGTGTCGCCGGTCGTCGCTTCCTTGAGACCGACGGCCGCCGCGATGTCGCCCGCGCGCACCTCCTTGATTTCCTTGCGCTCGTTCGCGTGCATTTGCAGAATCCGGCCGAGGCGCTCCTTCTTGTCCTTCACCGGATTGAAGACCGTGTCGCCTGAATTCACGACGCCCGAATACACGCGGAAGAAGATCAACTGCCCGACGAAGGGGTCGGTCATGATCTTGAACGCGAGCGCGGAGAACGGCTCGTCGTCGCTCGGATGACGCTCCGCTTCCTCGTCGTCTTCCGTGTGGCCGAGAATCGCGGGCACGTCGACGGGCGAGGGCAGGTAGTCGATCACGGCGTCGAGCATCGCCTGGACGCCCTTGTTCTTGAACGCGCTGCCGCAGAGCATCGGTACGATTTCGTTGGCGATCGTGCGTTTGCGCAGCGCGCCCTTGATCTCGTCCTCGGTCAGGCTGTTGTGGTCTTCCAGATACTTCTCGAGCAGCTCTTCGCTCGCTTCGGCGGCGGCCTCGACCATCTTCTCGCGCCACTCGTGCGCGAGATCCTTGAGGTTGTCGGGAACTTCCTCGTAGGTGAACTTGATGCCCTGGCTCTCGTCGTCCCAGACGATCGCCTTCATCTTCACGAGGTCGACGACGCCCTGAAAGTGATCTTCCGCGCCGATCGGAATCTGGATCGGCACCGCGACGCCCTTCAGCCGGTCGCCGATCTGCCGCTGCACGCGAAAGAAGTCCGCGCCGACGCGGTCCATCTTGTTGACGAACGCGATGCGCGGCACCTTGTACTTGTTCGCCTGACGCCACACGGTTTCCGATTGCGGCTGCACGCCGCCGACCGAGTCGTAGACCATGCACGCGCCATCGAGCACGCGCATCGAGCGCTCGACTTCGATCGTGAAGTCGACGTGCCCCGGCGTATCGATGATGTTGATGCGATGTTCCGGATAATTGCCGGCCATGCCTTTCCAGAAGGCCGTCGTTGCCGCGGAGGTAATCGTGATGCCGCGTTCCTGCTCCTGCTCCATCCAGTCCATCGTGGCCGCGCCGTCGTGCACTTCGCCGATCTTGTGCGTCACGCCGGTGTAGAAAAGGATGCGCTCGGTAGTCGTAGTTTTGCCGGCATCGATGTGAGCGCTGATTCCGATATTCCGATAGCGCTCGATGGGAGTCTTGCGGGGCACGTGAACCTCCTGTGGTTTGAGTCGGCGCGGCGTGTGAAGCCAACGCGAATGCGTCGCGCCGAATCTTTTTAGGATAGCGCGTCGGCAGGCTCTTTGCAGGAATCCTGCCAGCCCGGCGCAAGCGACTTCCCGGACGCAAAAAAACCGGCGTGTCGTGCGACGACGCCGGTTGTTCGGGCGGGCAAGAAGCGCGTTACTGCGCGCGCGGCAAGCCTTTGATCTGCGTGCCCGGCTTGATGCCTTTCGCGGCAAACCATCCCTTCGGCATTTCGAGCGCATACACGCCGTTGTTGCGCGGGCAGTGGTTGTTCTCGGTTTCGGCCTGCATCTCGTCGATGTCGGTGATCGTGCCGTCCGCGCGGATGAACGCGATCGACAGCGGGATCAGCGTGTTCTTCATCCAGAAGCAATGCACGGCGTTTTCATTGAACACGAAGAGCATGCCTTCGTTCGGTGCGAGCTGCGTGCGATACATGAGACCTTGCTCGCGATCGGCATCGTTCGCGGCGACGGCGGCGTCGATCACATACATGCCCGCGGTCAGCTTTGCGCGCGGAAAGTCGGACGGCTGCTTGGCGCCGGGCGGCATCGTCTGCGCCTGTGCGAGCGGCAATGCGGCGAAGGGCAGGGCAAGCGCGATCACGCATGCGCGCGCGAGCTTGCCGAGGTTGATTTGTTGATTGAAGAAGCGCGAGACGAGATTCACGGCAAAGCTCCCTTTCTGATCGATGGCTTGCGCCTGAGCCGGACAAACCCCGCGCATGTTACTCGATGCGCAGGCACAAAACAAAAGGGCAGACGCCTTGCGGCCATCTGCCCTTTGAACGCCGTAAGGACGGCGGTAATGCTCGTTCTTGACTTCGCTATACCGCCTCTTACAAAAAACTTACTGAGCTGCCGAAGCGGCTGCCGGAGCCGACGCAGCGGCTGCCTTCTTGTGCGACTTCGACGACTTGTGCGACGTCTTCTTGTGAGCCGACTTGTGAGCCGACGAAGCAGCTGCCGGAGCAGCAGCGGCCGGTGCCGAAGCTTCTTGTGCGAAAGCAGCGGTTGCGAACAGGCCAGCGACGAGAGCAGCGATCAGTTTGTTCATCTGTGAATCCTCAGCTTGAGTTAATTAACCAAACGACCCGGTCATTGAGTCATGTCGGTAAACGAGCCACCTACCTTTCGGTTGACACTCGACATCGATAATTCAAATTCGATGCGACTGTGAACGCTTGAACCTTTCAAACTCCCTGGAGCACACAGGTAGTTGTAATCAGTTATTCGCTCATGCCGGATAGCTTTATGCGGCATCTGACGCCCTTAACGCGTCGCGTGAAGAGTCGGTTGACGCGATTTACAGAGAAAATTGCGCGGCGACAAAAAAATATCGGCGGCGCGATATGCGCTACTCTATCTCGATGACAGCACGTTTAAACACATCGCACTAAACGATGCACACGGCCGATATTCAGGATAGTTGAATGCGATTCAACGAACGCGTTGCCATGGCGCGCGCGGGGCGACCTCGACGGCCTCGCCCGGCGCGAGGCCGAGCGTGAAGATATCGAGCGCGCCGATCGCGACGCGTACGAGCCGCAAGGTCGGAAAGCCGACAGCGGCCGTCATGCGCCGCACCTGCCGATTCTTGCCTTCGGTGATGGCGAGCTCGATCCACGTCGTCGGGATGGCGGCGCGATAGCGGATCGGCGGATTGCGTGGCCAGAGCGCTTCGATGTCGCGTTCGTCGACGAATGCGGTGCGGCACGGCTGCGTCACGTAATCGCCGAGATCGACGCCTTTCGAAAGACGCGCGAGCGCGGCTTCGTCGGGCGCGCCTTCGACTTGCGCCCAATAGCGCTTTACCAGCTTGTGACGCGGCTCCGCGATGCGGGCCTGGAGCGCGCCGTCGTCGGTGAGGAGGAGCAGGCCTTCGCTATCGGCGTCGAGCCGGCCCGCGGGATACACGCCCGGCGTCTTCACCCAGTCGCCGAGCGACGCGCGCGTCTCGTGCGCCGAAAACTGGCAGATGGTGCCGAAGGGCTTGTTCAGGGCGATAAGTGACATGCGAGGCGCGCGGCGTGGTCGGATGCGGCATCTTAAAGCATGCGCGCGGCGGCTTTCGGGCGCGCCGGGACAAGCCAGCATGGTTAGAATGATGAAGTGAACTTCATCGCGCGGGTTCATCGCCCGCGCATGCTGCATCGCATCGCTCTCTATCCAGTTTGCTTGCTTCCATTCAAGCCCGGCCTTATTTGGAGTCGACCATGCCGTATCAGCACATCAAGGTTCCGGAAGGCGGTGACAAGATCACCGTCAACGCGGACTTCTCGCTCAACGTCTCGGATCAGCCGATCATCCCGTATATCGAGGGCGACGGCACGGGCGTCGACATCACGCCGGTGATGATCAAGGTCGTCGATGCGGCGGTCGAGAAGGCCTACGGCGGCAAGCGCAAGATTCAATGGATGGAAATCTTCGCGGGCGAAAAGGCGACGCGCGTCTACGGCCCCGACGTGTGGCTGCCGGACGAAACGCTCGAAGTGGTGAAGGATTTCATCGTGTCGATCAAAGGGCCGCTCACGACGCCCGTCGGCGGCGGCATCCGCTCGCTGAACGTGGCGCTTCGTCAGCAACTCGATCTCTACGTGTGTCTGCGTCCGGTGCGCTACTTCAAGGGCGTGCCGTCGCCGGTGCGCGAACCGGAGAAGATCGACATGGTGATCTTCCGCGAGAATTCGGAAGACATCTACGCGGGCGTCGAATGGCCGGCGGATTCGCCCGAAGCGAAGAAGGTCATCAAGTTCCTGCGCGAAGAAATGGGCGTGAAGAAGATCCGCTTCCCTGATTCGTCGGGACTCGGCATCAAGCCCGTTTCGCGCGAGGGCACGGAGCGGCTCGTGCGCAAGGCGATCCAGTACGCGATCGACAACGATCGCCGCTCGGTGACGCTCGTGCACAAGGGCAACATCATGAAGTTCACCGAAGGCGCGTTCCGCGATTACGGCTACGCGCTCGCACAGAAGGAGTTCGGCGCGGAACTGATCGACGGCGGCCCGTGGATGAAGGTGAAGAATCCGAAGTCGGGCAGCGATATCGTCGTGAAGGATGTGATCGCGGATGCGTTCCTTCAGCAAATCCTGCTGCGTCCCGCCGAATACGACGTGATCGCCACGCTCAACCTGAACGGCGACTACATCTCGGACGCGCTCGCGGCGCAGGTGGGCGGCATCGGCATCGCGCCGGGCGCGAACATGTCGGATTCCGTCGCGATGTTCGAGGCGACGCACGGCACGGCGCCGAAATACGCGGGCAAGGACTACGTGAATCCCGGTTCGGAAATTTTGTCCGCCGAAATGATGCTGCGCCATCTCGGCTGGTTCGAGGCCGCGGACCGCATCATTTCGTCGATGGAGCAGTCGATTCTTTCGAAGCGCGTCACGTACGACTTCGCGCGTTTGATGGAAGGCGCGACGCAAGTATCGTGTTCGGGTTTCGGAGAGGTGATGATCGAGAATATGTGAGGACTCACCTCGATTCGATGTGGTAAATAAAAACCCCGGAAGGCCTACGCCTTCCGGGGTTTTTATTTCGCGCACATGCCTCATATGCGTGCAACGCGCGAGGCATGAAAAAACCCGGCGCGAAGGCCGGGTTTCACGAGGCTAAGTCGATCGAACGGTCAGGCAGCGTCCTGAATGTTCGAAGCTTGTTTGCCTTTCGGTCCCTGGACGATCTCGAAGCTGACCTTCTGGCCTTCCTTGAGCGTCTTGAAACCGTTCATTTGAATCGCCGAGAAATGTGCGAACAGATCCTCGCCGCCTTCATCGGGCGTGATGAATCCGTAGCCTTTCGCGTCGTTGAACCATTTGACCGTACCAGTAGACATTCGTACTTCCCCTCTAACTCTTGTCGCACCCAGAGCACGCTCGAAAAGCTCGACGGCACACCCCACAATGTGAACCGCCCCCTCCTCACAAGCTCACCTCGGCCTCTTTTTTCGTCCGTGGTTGGCCCCCGGAAAAAAGTGCCAGTTTGATTGTTAAATCTCTTAAATCGGGTGTCAAGGAATTTTTGGGATAGCCGTTAAGCTCGTTGCAAAGAGCGCATTCGTAGGGTAATTCCTGCTTTGCGTGTGTGCTGCCGTCCAAGCAAGTCATCTTGAAAAGTCGCATAATCGACTCACTTGTGTGATACCCGGCGGCCCGCAGCGCTTGGTGCTCGGTTTGTTTTTTTTGAAGCTGTGCGATACTGGTTTCGACGAGGTGCAAGCGGGCCGCGCCGAAATGTTGGGCAGCGGCAGGATTCGATGGGCGACACCTGTGCGAGTGCGGTTTTCAGCGACACATTCCGACCGGGCGGTCGGTGCTGGAGCGGCGATTGCGAGGACGTCCGTGATGTTTAGAATGGGTGTATGGCGATCAATCCCAACAAGCAGGATGGCACGGTACTGGAGCGGCAGGAGCAGAAGCTCAAGAAGCCGGCCATGTACAAGGTGGTGCTGCTGAATGACGACTTCACGCCGATGGAATTCGTCGTGATGATCGTGCAGGAATACTTCAATAAGGATCGTGAGACCGCGACGCAGATCATGCTCAAGGTTCATCGCGAAGGCAGGGGAGTTTGTGGGGTCTACACGCGAGACATTGCGTCGACCAAAGTTGAGCAAGTCGTTAGCCATGCACGGCAAGCGGGGCATCCGCTGCAGTGCGTGATGGAGGAAGCATGATTGCCCAGGAACTGGAAGTCAGTCTGCACATGGCGTTTATGGAAGCACGTCAGGCGCGGCATGAGTTCATAACGGTCGAGCACCTGTTGCTCGCCCTGTTGGACAATCCGACCGCGGCTGAAGTGTTGCGCGCCTGCGCAGCCAACATTGAAGATTTGCGTCAGAACCTGCGCAATTTCATTCATGACAACACGCCGACCGTGCCCGGCACGGACGACGTCGATACTCAGCCGACGCTTGGTTTCCAGCGCGTGATCCAGCGCGCGATCATGCACGTGCAATCGACTTCGAATGGCAAGAAGGAAGTGACCGGCGCGAACGTGCTGGTCGCGATCTTCGGCGAGAAGGACTCGCACGCGGTGTACTACCTGCAGCAGCAGGGCGTCACGCGTCTCGATGTCGTGAATTTCATTTCGCACGGCATTGCAAAGACGAATAGCGGCGACGCCGCCAAGGCGAGCAGCGAAGCGAATCCGGAATCGGAAGACGCCGCTGCGCAGAAGGAAACGCCGCTCGCGCAGTTCACGCAGAACCTCAACCAGCTCGCGAAGGACGGCAAGATCGATCCGCTGATCGGCCGTGAACTCGAAGTCGAGCGTGTGGTGCAGGTGCTGTGCCGCCGTCGCAAGAATAATCCGCTGCTCGTCGGCGAAGCCGGCGTCGGCAAGACGGCGATCGCCGAGGGCCTCGCATGGCGCATCACGCGCGGCGAAGTGCCGGACATCCTCGCCGATGCACAGGTCTACTCGCTCGACATGGGCGCGCTGCTCGCCGGCACGAAGTATCGCGGCGATTTCGAGCAACGTCTGAAGACGGTGTTGAAGGAACTGAAAGAGCGTCCGCACGCGATTCTGTTCATCGACGAAATTCATACGCTGATCGGCGCGGGCGCGGCATCGGGCGGCACGCTCGACGCATCGAACCTGCTGAAGCCGGCGTTGTCGTCGGGTCAGTTGAAGTGCATCGGCGCGACCACGTTCACGGAATATCGCGGCATCTTCGAGAAGGACGCGGCGTTGTCGCGGCGTTTCCAGAAGGTCGATGTCACCGAGCCGTCCGTCGAACAGACGGTGGCGATTCTGCGCGGCCTCAAGACGCGCTTCGAAGAGCATCACGGCGTGAAGTATTCGTCGGGTGCGCTGTCGGCGGCGGCGGAACTGTCGGCACGATTCATCACGGACCGTCATCTGCCGGACAAGGCCATCGACGTGATCGATGAAGCGGGCGCGGCGCAACGCATCCTGCCGAAGTCGAAGCAGAAGAAGACCATCGGCAAGAGCGAGATCGAAGAGATCATCTCGAAGATCGCGCGCGTGCCGGCGCAGAGCGTGTCGCAGGATGACCGCAGTAAGCTCCAGACGCTCGATCGCGACCTGAAAGCCGTCGTGTTCGGTCAGGATCCGGCGATCGACGCGCTGTCGGCGTCGATCAAGATGGCGCGCGCGGGTCTCGGCAAGCTGGACAAGCCGATCGGCGCGTTCCTGTTCTCCGGCCCGACGGGCGTCGGCAAGACGGAGGTCGCGAAGCAGTTGGCGTTCACGCTGGGCATCGAACTGCTGCGCTTCGACATGTCGGAGTACATGGAACGCCATGCGGTCAGCCGTCTGATCGGCGCGCCGCCGGGATATGTCGGTTTCGACCAGGGCGGTTTGCTGACCGAAGCCGTCACGAAGAAGCCGCATTGCGTGCTGCTCCTCGACGAAATCGAGAAGGCGCATCCGGACATCTACAACGTGCTCTTGCAGGTCATGGACCACGGCACGCTGACGGACAACAACGGACGCAAGGCGGATTTCCGCAACGTCATCATCATCATGACGACGAACGCGGGCGCCGAGGCAATGGGCAAGGCGGTGATCGGCTTCACGTCGCGACGCGAGTCGGGCGACGAAATGGCCGACATCAAGCGCATGTTCACGCCGGAGTTCCGCAACCGTCTGGACCAGATCATCAGCTTCCGTTCGCTGGACGAGGAAATCATCCTGCGCGTGGTCGACAAGTTCCTCATGCAACTGGAAGATCAGTTGCACGAGAAGAAGGTCGATGCGGTCTTCACCGATTCGCTGCGCAAGCACCTGGCGAAGCACGGTTTCGATCCGCTGATGGGCGCGCGTCCGATGCAGCGTCTGATTCAGGACACGATCCGTCGCGCCTTGGCCGACGAGCTCCTGTTCGGCAAGCTGGTCAACGGCGGCCGCGTGACGGTCGATGTCGATGCGGACGACAAGGTGCAGCTGACGTTCGACGAAAACTCGGCGCCGCCGCGCAATCCGAATCCGGAAGCGATCGAAGTGGATTAACGCGTTTAAGGCGGGACGATAAGCGTGGACTCGAAAGAGCCCACGCTTTTTTTTGCGCGTTTCACAACAGGCCGTTCCATGCTCAAGCATGTTTAATGTATCCGTGTCCCATCCCATCAGTCTCGAAGTCCAGATGATGCACGGAAACGAGCAAGCGCGTCTTCTGTTTGCGTCCTCACGGGTTGAGCGTTCCGACCATGATGTTGATCGAGCTGATGGTTACGATGCGCAAGTCTTTATCTCCAGTTGTACCTGAGAGCCGAAACTTGCCGTGTTCCCCGTTATTGCTGTGAAACGAGACTGCCGATGAGGGTTTTACGAAGTCCGGCGACACTCCGAATATGGTGAAAAATCTCCAGCCGATTCCTTGCATGCACGACGAATCGTGGTGATCGTCGGGGCTCGCCAGTACGGTTTCCAGAGGCGGGGGCGGAAGCGGGCCAAGGATGATTTCCTCGCAGTCATTGCCGTGTATGTCTGCATCTACTTGAATGGCGACAAGGTAGAACAGGCCGTTATACGACGTCGGAAACATTTGCGCGGTGTAGGTGTTGGAGTAGAAACTCACTTGAGCCACATCGAGCTTACTTACTACGGTAGAAGTTGTTTCGCCCAGAAGCGCCTGCCCATCACGGCCGGGGTTGCAGACTGATTGGACGCCAGCGTCATTGGAGTAAAACCAGTGGTCGTAGAATTTGAATCCACTGGCAGGCGGTGCAAGGCCGGACAGCGAGACGGTGGGAAATTCCAGTGCGAGCTGGTAGTTGTCTGAAAACATACATTCTTGGGCCATGATGCACTCCTAGAGATATGACTGTGAATCCTAAATAAAGCGGCGCGGATTAATCCAGTTGGATCGAGTATTGAAGCGGTCTACATGGCTACCTCCACGGGTTTATTAAGTCAGAGTCGACAACAAACATTTGAATCGGAATTTCGCAGCGGAAACGTGCGTGAAAACATTGGGCTCATCGTCAAGCGATGAACTCGATGCTGTCTCGAACAACGCGCCGAGATAGCTGCAGTTATGTTGATGGAGATAGTCCGCGCGTTCTTTTGCTGTAGGGAGTTATAGGTTTGTAATGTCAAAATAACTGTGAAGGTTTGTAATACGCGCAAGCGATTTGATTGCGAGAATTTTCCTATTTGAAAGTTCGATATTTTGGATCGTTAAACAAAAACGCGGATTATCTAAAAGATAATCCGCGTTTCATCGGTAATGGAACTGATCAGTGGGACGATCTATGTCTCGTCCCAGCGCGAGTGCATTCGCTTTCAGTGTTTCCCGGTACTTCCAAATCCACCAAGCCCGCGCTCGCTCGCTTCGAAATCATCGACGATATTGAACTGCGCCTGCACGACCGGCACGATCACCATCTGTGCGAGACGCTCCATCGGGTTCAGCGTGAACGCGGTGTCGCCGCGATTCCACGTCGAAACCATCAGTTGGCCTTGATAATCCGAATCGATCAGCCCAACGAGATTGCCGAGAACGATGCCATGCTTGTGACCCAGACCCGAGCGCGGAAGGATCATCGCGGCATAGCCGGGATCGGCCAGATGAATGGCGAGGCCGGTCGGCACGAGCACGGTCTGATGCGGCTCGATGACGAGCGGCGCATCGAGGCACGCGCGCAGATCGAGGCCCGCGCTGCCGGGCGTGGCGTAGGCGGGCATGAAGTCGCGCATGCGCGCATCGAGAATCTTGACGTCGAGTTTCATGGATCGAGGCGTTATTGAATGGAATGGCCGAGCTCGAAAGCATCGGCGGGAAGTCGATAGGAGCGCGTGCGCGCGGCGTCGAGTTCGGTCACGACAACAGCGTGCCGCCGGTCTTCGGCGCGCGCTTTGCGATCTCCGCGATCAGCGTGCGCGCGAGTTCCTGCTTGCCGGCGCGCGGCAGCGGTGTCGTGCCGCTTTCTTCGAACAGCACGACTTCGTTGTCGTCGCGTCCGAACGTGAGCTGTCCGATATTGCCGATCAGCAGCGGCACGTTCTTGCGCTTGCGTTTCTCATCGCCATGAACCTCGAGATTGCCGCTTTCCGCCGCAAAGCCGACGCAAAAAGGCGGATTCGGCAGCTTCGCCACCGACGCGAGAATGTCCGGATTCTCGATGAAGTTGAACGTCGGCAACGCGTCGGCGGTCTTTTTGATCTTCTGCTCGCTGACGTGATCGACGCGCCAGTCCGCCACCGCGGCGACCGCGATGAAGATGTCGGTGTCAGGGGTCGCGGCCATCACCGCATCGTGCATTTCCTGCGCGGTCTGCACGTCTTCGCGATACACGCCCCACGGCGTCGGCAGGGAAACCGGACCGGCGACGAGATGCACGTCCGCGCCCGCCTGCGCCGCCGCGCGTGCGAGCGCGAAGCCCATCTTGCCCGACGAACGATTGGTGATGCCGCGGACCGGATCGAGCGGCTCGAAGGTCGGACCGGCGGTAATCAGCACGCGCTGGCCGCGCAGAATCTTCGGCTGAAAGAACGCGCAGATCGCTTCGAACGCGGCTTCCGGCTCGATCATGCGGCCGTCGCCGACTTCGCCGCACGCCTGCGAGCCCGAATCCGGACCGAGCACTTCGACGCCATCGGCGCGAAGCTGGCTGACATTGCGCTGCGTCGGCGGGCTTTGCCACATCTGGCGGTTCATCGCGGGCACGACGAGCAGCGGGCAATCGCGCGCGATGCACAGCGTCGAAAGCAGGTCGTCGCACATGCCATGCGCGAGCTTCGCCATGAAGTCGGTCGAGGCGGGCGCGATGACGATCGCATCCGCTTCGCGCGAAAGATCGATGTGCGGCATGTTGTTCGGCATGCGCGCATCCCACTGCGACGTGTACACGGGACGGCCCGACAGCGCCTGCATCGTGACGGGCGTGATGAACTGCGTGGCCGCTTCGGTCATCACGATCTGCACGGTCGCGCCGGCCTTGACGAGCAGGCGCGTCAGTTCGGCGATCTTGTAGCAGGCGATGCCGCCGGTCAGTCCTAAAACGAGATGTTTGCCCGCGAGTTCCAACTTGCCTCCATCGCAAAAGAACACGGCTCCGTGAGAGGAGCCGCGTCGTGAATATCAACGTGAACCGCGCACGCGCCGCAGTTCGTCGAAAATCAGCAGGACCGCGCCGACGGTGATCGCGCTATCGGCGAGGTTGAACGCCGGCCAGTGCCACGCGTTCACATGAAAATCCAGAAAGTCGATGACGTGCCCGTACGCAATCCGGTCGATGACATTGCCGATCGCACCGCCCATGATGAGCGACAACGCCGTGCAGAACATGCGCTGCCCCGAATGGCGCTTGAGCAGATAGCAAATCACGATCGCCGCGACGACGCCCAACGCCGTGAACGCCCAGCGCTGCCAGCCGCCCGCCATCGCGAGGAAGCTGAACGCCGCGCCGCGGTTGTAGACGAGCAGCAGATTGAAAAAGGGCGTGAGCGCATGCGGATCGCCATAGGCGAACACGCGCTGCACGGCGATCTTCGTCAACTGGTCGAACAGAATGACGATCAGCGCGACGCCGAGCCACGGCGCGAGCGAACCGCTGCTCGCGGTTCTAACGGAAGTTTGCTTTGCCATCGTTCGAGCCATTTATGCCGCGCCTCGCGTTTCGCCTGCGCCGAAGAGATTGGAGAAGCAGCGGCCGCAGAGGCCCGGATGTTCCGGGTGCGAGCCGACATCGGCGCAATAGTGCCAGCAGCGCTCGCACTTCATGTAGCTCGACGCGGCGACATCGACGCCTTCTTCTGCTTCGCTCGCCACCTTTTCCACTTGCGCCGACGACGTGATCAGCACGAAGCGCAATGCATCGCCGAGACTCGCGAGTGCGTCGTAACGCGCGCCGCTCGCACGAACCACGACTTCCGCCTGCAGCGACGAACCGATCTGATTGGCCGTGCGCGCTTCTTCGAGCGCCTTGGTGACGTCGCCGCGCGCGCTGCGGATGAGCGTCCACTTGTCGAGCAGATCGCCGCCGTTCGCGATCTCCGGATACGTCGCGAAGACTTCCGTGAAGATCGTTTCCTGACCGGGCTTGAGCACCTTGTACGCTTCTTCGGCCGTGAACGACAGATACGGCGCGACGAGACGCAACAAGCCGTGCGCGATATGGAACAGCGCGGTTTGCGCGCTGCGGCGCTCGCGCGAATCGGGCTTCGTGGTGTAGAGGCGATCCTTCAGCACGTCGAGATAGAAGCCGCCGAGGTCTTCCGAGCAGAATGTCGCGATCTTCGCGACGACCGGATGGAATTCGTACTTCTCGTAGTGCGCGAGGGCGTCGTCCTGCAGATTGCGCGTGAGCGCGATGGCGTATCGATCGATTTCGAGCCAGTCCTGAACCGGCAGCGCGTTCTTGTCGAAATCGAAGTCCGACAGATTCGCGAGCAGGAAGCGCAGCGTGTTGCGGATACGGCGATACGTCTCCGTCACGCGCTTCAGGATTTCCTCGGAGATCGCGAGCTCGCCCGAATAGTCCGTCGATGCGATCCACAAACGGATGATTTCCGCGCCAAGGCGATTGGACACTTCGTGCGGATCGATGCCGTTGCCGAGCGACTTCGACATCTTGCGGCCTTCGCCATCGACGGTGAAGCCGTGCGTGAGCAGCGCGTCGTAGGGCGCGCGGCCGTCGAGCATCGACGCGGTGAGCAGCGACGAATGGAACCAGCCGCGATGCTGGTCCGAGCCTTCGAGATAGAGATCGGCCGGAAACTGCAGCGAATCCTTGTGCGAGCCGCGCAGCACGTGCCAGTGCGTCGTGCCGGAATCGAACCACACGTCGAGCGTGTCGCGGTTCTTCTCGTACATGTTGGCTTCGTCGCCGATCAGTTCGCGCGGATCGAGCGATTGCCACGTTTCGATGCCGCCTTCCTCCACACGCTTCGCCACTTCTTCCAGCAACTCCAGCGTGCGCGGATGCAGCTCGCCGGTTTCCTTGTGCACGAAGAACGCCATCGGCACGCCCCACTGACGCTGACGCGAAAGCGTCCAGTCCGGGCGATTCGCGATCATGCTGTAAAGACGCTGCTTGCCCCATGACGGATAAAACGCCGTGTTCTCGACGCCTTCCAGCGCGATCTCGCGCAGCGTGCGGCCGCCGTCCTTCGGCTTCACGTCCATGCCGGCGAACCATTGCGAGGTCGCGCGATAGATGATCGGCGTCTTGTGGCGCCAGCAGTGCATGTAGCTGTGCGTGTACTTTTCGCTCTTGAGCAGCGATCCCGCGCCTTCGAGCGCTTCGACGATCTGCGGATTCGCCTTCCAGATCGACAGCCCGCCGAACAGCGGCAACGATTCGATATAGCGGCCATCGCCCATCACCGGGTTGATGATGTCCGAGTCCGGCATGCCGTGCGCCTTGCACGACACGAAGTCTTCCACGCCATACGCCGGCGACGAATGCACGATGCCCGTGCCGCTTTCCGTCGTCACGTAATCGCCGAGATAGACCGGCGCCGTGCGCTTGTAGCCCGGATGCGCTGCCGCGAGCGGATGGTGGAAGCGCAGGTTCGCGAGCTTTTCGCCGGTCGTCGTCGCGATGACTTCGCCCGTCAGGCCGTAGTTCTGCAGGCACGCTTCGACGCGCTCCTGCGCGAGGATCAGGAGACCGCGCGGCGTATCGACGAGCGCGTAGACGATCTCCGGATGCACGTTCAGCGCCTGGTTCGCGGGAATGGTCCAGGGCGTCGTCGTCCAGATGACGATGCCGCCTTCCGTCTTCGGCAGCGCGGGCAGGCCGAACGCCTGCGCGGTCTTCTCCGGTTCGGCGAACGCGAACATGACGTCGATGGTCGGATCGGTCTTGTCCTTGTATTCGACTTCCGCTTCGGCCAGCGCCGAGCCGCAGTCGAAGCACCAGTTTACCGGCTTCAGGCCGCGGAACACGAAGCCCTTCTCCATGATCTTGCCGAGCGCGCGGATCTCGCCCGCTTCGTTGGCGAAGTTCATCGTCTTGTACGGATTGTCCCAGTCGCCGAGCACGCCCAGGCGCCGGAAGCCGACCTTCTGTTTTTCGATCTGCTCGCCCGCATACGCGCGCGCCTTCCGCATCACTTCGATGGCGGGCAGCGTCTTGCCGAACTGCTTTTCGATCTGGATTTCGATCGGCATGCCGTGGCAGTCCCAGCCCGGCACGTAGACCGCGTCGAAGCCCGCGAGATTGCGCGCCTTGACGATCATGTCCTTCAGGATCTTGTTGACGGCGTGACCGAGGTGGATGTCGCCGTTCGCATACGGCGGGCCGTCGTGCAGGATGAACTTCTTGCGGCCCTTCGACGCCGCGCGGATCTTCTCGTAGATCTTGTTGTCCTGCCACTCCTTGACCCACGCGGGTTCGCGCTTGGGCAGGTCGCCGCGCATCGGGAAGGGCGTGTCGAGCAGGTTGACGGGATACTTCGAGGAGGCTTTTTCTTTCTTGTCGCTCATGGGTGACTCAGTGAATTCGGTGAGACGGCGCTCGTCTTTTAGCGCGCGGTGATTCGGAAGCGGGGCAGCGGACGGCACAAGAACGCGCCGCACGCTCACCTAATTCGGTCGGTCGCCGAGATGGCGAAGCCCGTCGCGCGGCTGCCGGCGTTGCTCGCGGGCGGCAGGCCGAAGTACGCGCGCGCGTTGTCGACGTCTTTCGCGATGGCGCGGCCGAGCGTTTCGAGGTCGACGTACTTTTCCTCGTCGCGCAGCTTCTTCAGGAATTCGACGCGCACGAGCTTGCCGTAGGCGTCGCCGTGCCAGTCGAGCACGAACACTTCGAGCAGCACGCGGCCGGAATCGTCGACGGTCGGGCGCAGGCCGAGGCTCGCGACGGCGGGCAGCGGTTCATCGGCGAGGCCGTGCACGCGCACGACGAAGATGCCCGCGAGCGCCGGCCGCTTGTGCGCGATCGGCAGATTCAGCGTGGGAAAGCCGAGATCGCGTCCGAGCTTCGCGCCGTGCACGACGTGACCGCTGATGACATACGGGCGCCCGAGCGCGACTTGCGCCGCGTCGAGATCGCCCGCGACGAGCGACGCCCGCACCGACGACGACGATATGCGCGTGCCGTTCGGATGCGCGACTGTTGCCATCTGCTCGACTTCGAAGCCGTATTTCTCGCCGGCGGCTTTCAACGACTCGAAATTGCCCGCGCGTTTCGCGCCGTAGCAGAAGTCGTCGCCGACCATGACCCAGCGCGCGTGCAGGCCATCGACGATGACGTTCTTCACGAACGTATCCGGCGATTGTCCCGCGAACGTCTTGTTGAAATGCTCGACCACCACGCGATCGACGCCGTTGGTGCGCAGCGCTTCGAGCTTGTCGCGCAGCATCGCGATGCGCGGCGGCGCGCCCGCCGGATTGAAGAACTCGCGCGGATGCGGCTCGAAAGTCATCACGCAGACCGGCAGGCCGCGCGCGTCGGCGGCTGCCCGCACGTGCGCGAGCAGCGCCTGGTGGCCGCGATGGACACCGTCGAAATTGCCGATGGTCAGTGCGCAGGGCGCCCGGCTTTCGGCATTGGGGAGGCCGCGAAAGACTCTCACGATAGGCGATGGTCGGTGGGAGGGGCTGATGCTGCAAAGCGTTAGATTATAAACGCTCGCAAGGAGGACGGGCGCGAGCGCCCCGGCGCGATGCCTGACCGAACCCGTATGGCACGATTTTCGCACCCTTCGAATGATAAAATCCGCGGATGAAAAAAATCGTCATTCTGATCTCCGGACGCGGGAGCAACATGGAGGCCGTCGTGCGTGCATGCGCGCGCGAAGGCTGGCCGGCTCGCGTCTGCGCGGTCATTTCCAACCGGCCCGATGCCGCCGGGCTAGGCTTCGCGGCCGCGAACGGCATCGAAACGAACGTGGTGGATCATCGTCAGTTCGACGGTCGCGAATCGTTCGATGCCGCGCTCGCGCGTGAAATCGATCGCTTCGAGCCCGATCTCGTCGTATTGGCCGGCTTCATGCGCGTGCTGACCGACGCCTTCGTCGGGAAATATGCCGGGCGCATGCTCAACATTCATCCGTCGCTGCTGCCGTGTTTTCCGGGCTTGCGTACGCATCAGCAGGCGCTCGACGCCGGCGTGCGCGTGCACGGCGCAAGCGTGCATTTCGTGACGCCGACGCTCGATCACGGGCCGATCGTCGCGCAAGGCGCGGTGCCGGTCGTCGCCGGCGACGATGCCGCCGCGCTCGCCGCGCGCGTGCTCAAGGTCGAGCACGACATCTATCCGCGCGCGGTGCGCTGGTTTATCGAAGGGCGTCTTTCTATCGAAGGGGAGCGCGTCGCGCTCACGCCGTCTGAGCCGCAATGGCTCTTTGCCGACATTGCCGGGGAGGGCGTATGAGGCTGCATGGATTTCTGATCGGACAAACCGAAACGCTGCTTGCGGACGTGCTCCGCTTTTCCGGCCCCGCCGATGCCGCGACGAGCCGCTTTTTCCGCGCGCATCCGAAGCTCGGGCACGGCGAGCGCGGCGTGATCGCCGAGGCGGTTTTCGCGGTGCTGCGCCGGAAGATGGAGTTTTCGCATCTCGCGGAAAGCGGCAGCGGCAACCAGGCGCGCCGTCTGGCGCTGCTCGGGCTGATGCAGACGGCCGGGCTCTCCGCGCTGAAGCCGTTCGTCTCGGCCGATGAGTATCAATGGCTCTCGCAAGTCTCGAAGATCGATCCGGCGAGCTTGCCGGTGCGCGTGCGGACCAACCTGCCGCAGTGGATCTACGACGCGATGGGCAAGCGCTTCGAGCCGGAGGAACTCGCGCAGCTCGCCGCCGCGCTGAACTATCCCGCGCCGCTCGATCTGCGCTCGAATCCGATCAAGGCGGATCGCAAGGTCGTGCTGAAGGCGCTGACCGAAGCGGGCATCGACGCCGGCGAAATGCCGTTCGCGCCGTTCGGCATCCGCGTGGACGGCAAGCCGGCGCTCACGCGTCTCGCGCCGTTCCAGGAAGGCTGGATCGAAGTGCAGGACGAGGGTAGCCAGTTGCTCTGCTCGCTGATGGCCCCGCGCCGCGGCGAAATGATCGTCGATTTCTGCGCGGGCGCGGGCGGCAAGACGCTCGCCCTCGGCGCGATGATGCGCTCGACCGGCCGTCTCTACGCCTTCGACGTGTCCGATCGCCGGCTCGCGAAGCTCAAGCCGCGGCTTGCGCGCAGCGGTCTGTCGAACGTGAATCCGGTGCTGATCGACAGCGAGCACGACGCGAAGATCAAGCGTCTCGCGGGCAAGATCGACCGCGTGCTCGTCGATGCGCCGTGCTCGGGCCTCGGCACGCTGCGTCGCAATCCGGATCTGAAGTGGCGCCAGTCGCCCGCGACCGTCGCGGAACTCACGCCCAAGCAGCTCTCGATCCTGTCGAGCGCCGCGCGCCTCGTGAAGACCGGCGGCCGTCTCGTCTATGCGACCTGCTCGATGCTCGAAGCGGAGAACGAAGACGTCGTGAAGCAGTTCCTCGAGACGCATCCGAACTTCCGCGTCGTGCCCGCGCGCGACGTGCTGGCGGAACAGCGCATCGATCTCGATACGGGCGAATTCCTGTCGCTGTGGCCGCACAAGCACGGCACCGACGGCTTCTTCGCGGCGGTGCTGGAGCGCGTGCCGGACGCCGCAAAAGCGCCCAAAGCGGCCGAAGAAACCGCGTAAGCAATGCAGAACCACTTCCTGAACGAACTCTCCGCGCGGCTCTTCCGCGATTTCGGCGAGCCGGAAGTGATCTGGCAGGTGGCCGCGCTCGTCGGCCTGCTCGTAGTGGCGTGGTGGTGCGCGCGTCTGCTTCGCAAGAAGCTCGATGCGCGCCGCCAGTCGCGTTTCGAAGCCGTGCGCTTCGGCGCGGAAAGTCTCAACAAGGCGCTGTTTCCGTTGCTCGGCACGGTTTTCGTGTCGATCGCGCAGGTCGTGCTCGCGCCGTTCATCCATACGTCGCTGTTGCGGCTCGCGCTCGTGCCGCTGTGCGGCATCACCGTCATCTACACGATGCTCTACGTCGCGCGGCGCGTGTTCAGCCGCGGCCAGACGGAGCACGAGGCGAACGCGCTGCTGTATCTCTTCGAGAAACTCGTCACCGTGATCGTCTGGGTGACGATGGTGCTCACCGTCATGGGCATTCAGGACGACGTCGTCCACTGGATGGCGAGCGTGCGCTTCAACTTCGCGAACGCGCACATGACGCTGCTCTCGCTCGCCTCGGGCGTGCTGTGGGTGTGCGTGACGCTGATCGTCGCGATGTGGGCGGGCGCGCTGCTCGACGACCGCCTGATGCGCGCCCGCTCGCTCGACGCGAATCTCAAAGTGGTGCTCGCGCGCGTCGGCCGCGCGCTGATGATCCTCGCCGCCATTCTGGTGAGCTTGTCGATCGTCGGCATCGACATCACGGTGCTCGGCGTGTTCGGCGGCGCGCTCGGCGTCGGGCTGGGCTTCGGCTTGCAGAAGATCGCGAGCAATTACGTATCGGGCTTCATCATTCTGCTGGACCGCTCCTTGCGGCTCGGTGACATGATCAATGTCAGCGGAAATCAGGGCACGGTCACGCAGATTCGCACCCGATACACGGTGGTGCGCGGCCTCGACGGCATCGAAACGCTGATTCCGAACGAAAAGCTCATCACCGACGTGGTGCAGAACCATTCGTCGTTTCTCACGCGCGGCAACGCGAAGATCGCGGTGCAGGTGAGCTATCGCTGCGACGTCGAACGCGCGATGCAGTTGCTCGTCGAAGCAACGCAGGGCGTCGAGCGCGTGTTGCAGGACCCGGCGCCCGCGGCACTGCTCGCGAGCTTCGGCGCGGACGGAATCAACCTCGAACTGAGCTTCTGGATCGAAGAGGCCGCCAAAGGTACAGGCGGCGTAAAGTCGCACGTGAATCGCGCGGTTTGGCGGTTATTCTGCGAGCATGGCATTGAAATCCCGTACGCTCAGCGCGAGATAAGGATTATCGATGGCGTGCCCCGCCGGGGCGGCGAATCGGTACTTAATGCCGGAAGCGGCGGTGAAAGCGCTGCGCCTGCCGCCTGATCGCTGATCGTCAGAACCAATCTTTCGATTTGGCGTCGGAATCAACACCAATTCGGGGCGTGAGTTTTTCCTCGTTTTAGTACGATTCAAAAAATTTCACCTTTAGGACAAAGACTTGGAACGCATGCAGTAGAATGCGATCGAACTTGCGCACGTTCCTTTCATGTGCCCAACGCGTTGTTCGAAGTCTGTTCGACCGGCCATTTTTCCCGAATTTCACAGCTACACAGGTAACTGCCTTGCTGAATTCTTCCCTTGAATTTCTCGCCAACGGATTGCTGGACTTCTCCTGGTGGCAGATTCTGCTGTTCACGCTTGCGATGACTCACGTCACGATCGCCGGCGTCACGATTTACCTGCACCGTTGCCAGGCGCATCGCGCGCTGGATCTGCATCCGGTCGCGAGCCACTTCTTCCGTTTCTGGCTGTGGATGACCACCGGCATGTTGACCGGCCAGTGGGCGGCGATCCACCGCAAGCACCACGCGAAGTGCGAAACCGAAGAAGATCCGCACAGCCCGCAGACGCGCGGCATCTGGAAGGTGCTGCTCGAAGGCGCGGAGCTTTATCGCGCGGAAGCGAAAAACGAAGAAACCATGCGCAAGTTCAGTCACGGCACGCCGAACGACTGGATGGAACGCAACGTCTACACGCGTTATCCGATCCTGGGCATCAGCATCATGATGGTCATCGACGTGGCGCTGTTCGGCATCGTCGGTCTGTCGGTCTGGGCCGTGCAGATGATCTGGATCCCGTTCTGGGCGGCGGGCGTCGTCAACGGTCTCGCGCACTGGTGGGGCTACCGCAACTTCAATTCGTCGGATGCATCGACGAACATCTTCCCGCTCGGCATTCTGATCGGCGGCGAAGAACTGCATAACAACCATCACACGTTCGCGACGTCCGCGAAGCTGTCGAGCAAGTGGTACGAGTTCGACATCGGCTGGCTGTACATCCGCATGATGTCGATGGTCGGCCTCGCGAAGGTCAAGAAGGTCGCGCCGACGCCGAAGCTCGCCGCCAGCAAGGCCGTCGTCGATCAGGACACGCTGCAGGCCGTGCTCGCCAACCGCTACGAAGTGATGGCGCGCTACGGCAAGGCGCTCAAGCACGCCTACGCGCAGGAACTGGCGAAGCTGAAGGAGGCCGGCGCGCGCGAGAAATATCAGTTGATGCGCGGCGCGCGCAAGTGGTTCCACAAGGAAGAAGACGGCCTGAACGAGCCGCAGTTGAAGCAACTGCCGGAGCTGACTTCGGATAATCAGAAGCTGCGCACGTTCATCGAGCTGCGCAAGGATCTGTCGGCGATGTGGGATCGCTCCAACGCATCGCGCGAGCAACTCGTCACGCAATTGCAGGACTGGTGCCATCGCGCGGAAGAAAGCGGCATCAAGGCGCTGCAAGACTTCGCGTTGCGTCTGCGCCGCTACGCCTGACGCGCGATATCCGTTAAAATTTAAGGACGTCACAAGACCCCGCTCTGGCGGGGTCTTTGTTTTTGTGCAGCCGATTCTTGCGTTACGTTGTTGGCACGGAGCAGGGGACAGGAACATGGAAGCGATCAGGAGCGTCGAGTACGACCGGCCGCAAGGCCTGACGTGTGGAGTGGGCGAAGCGTGGGCGCGCGTGCCGGACGCACCGTCGGCGGAACGGAAGCGCGAGTTGAAGGAGCGCATTCGCGCGTTGCTCAAGCGCGAAGAAGCCGTGCTCGTCGCGCACTATTATGTCGACGCTGAGCTCCAGGAACTCGCCGACGAAACTGGCGGCTGCGTTGCCGATTCGCTCGAAATGGCGCGTTTCGGCCGCGATCATGCTGCGAAAACGCTGGTCGTCGCGGGCGTGCGTTTCATGGGCGAGACGGCCAAGATTCTGAGTCCGGACAAACGCGTGCTGATGCCCGATCTCGACGCGACCTGCTCGCTCGACCTCGGCTGCCCGGCCGACGAATTCTCAGCATTCTGCGACGCGCATCCGGACCGCACGGTCGTCGTGTACGCGAACACGAGCGCGGCCGTGAAGGCGCGCGCGGACTGGATGGTCACATCGTCGATCGGGCTTGAAATCGTCGCCGATCTACACGCGCGCGGCGAAAAAATCCTGTGGGCGCCGGATCGTCACCTCGGCAGCTACATCCAGAAGAAGACCGGCGCGGACATGCTGCTGTGGCAAGGTTCGTGTCTCGTCCACGACGAGTTCAAGGGCATCGAGCTCGATTTGCTGCGCAACGAATATCCCGACGCGAAAATCCTCGTGCACCCGGAATCGCCGGAAGGCGTCGTCGCGCTCGCGGATGTCGTCGGCTCGACCACGCAACTCATCGACGCCGCGGTGAAGCTGGACGCGAAGCGCTTCATCGTCGCGACGGACCTCGGCATCCTGCACAAGATGCGGCTCGCCGCGCCCGGCAAGATTTTCATCGAAGCGCCGACCGCCGGGAACAGCGCGACCTGCAAGAGCTGCGCGCACTGTCCGTGGATGGCGATGAACGGTCTCGCCAATCTCGCCGAGGTGCTCGAACGCGGTCACAACGAGATTCACGTCGATCCGGCCATCGGGCAGCGCGCGCGCGTGCCGATCGATCGCATGCTCGACTTCGCGGCGCGTCACAAGAAACGCGTGCAGGCGAGCGGCGATCTCGCCAAGGACGGAACGCTGTTTTCGAACGTGGGAGCCGCGTGATGACGTATCCGGCGATTTTCGAGGAAGTCCGCAAGCAATACGGCGAAGCATTCGACGATGCGCTCGCACGCAATGTCGTCGATGCGCTCGAAGAAGACGTCGGCACGGGCGATCACACCGGGCGCCTCGTGCCCGCCGACGCCCGCCGCACCGCGCGCATCATCGTGCGCGAGGAAGCGGTGCTGTGCGGCGCGCCCTGGTTCGACGAAGTCATGCGCCGCGTCGATCCGACGATCGAAGTCGAATGGCAGTATCGCGAAGGCGATCGCATGGCGGCCAACTCCACGGTCGTACTGCTGCACGGCCCGGCGCGCTCGCTTCTGACGGCGGAGCGCAACGGCCTCAACTTCCTGCAATTGCTGTCGGGCGTCGCGACCGCCACGCGCCGCTATGTCGACGCGATCGAAGGCGCGCGCGCACGGATTCTGGACACACGCAAGACGCTGCCGGGCTTGCGGCTCGCGCAGAAATACGCGGTGCGCGTCGGCGGCGGCGCGAATCAGCGCCTCGCGCTCTACGACGGCATTCTCATCAAGGAAAACCATATCGCAGCGGCGGGCGGCGTCGGCGCGGCGATGGATGCGGCGCTCGCGCTGAAGGCGGGCGTGCCGATTCAGATCGAGGTCGAAACGCTGGAGCAACTCGAGACGGCGCTCGCACATCGGGCCGAATCGATCCTGCTCGACAACTTCACGCTCGACATGATGCGCGACGCGGTGCGCATCACGGCCGGGCGCGCGTTGCTCGAAGTGTCGGGTGGCGTGAACTTCGACACGGTGCGCGCGATCGCGGACACGGGCGTCGATCGCATTTCCATCGGCGCGCTCACAAAAGACCTGCGCGCGACCGATTTCTCGATGCGTCTGCTCTAAAGGCTCGTGCGGCGCGCGGCCGGCGGCATCAGCACCGTCGGCAGCGCTTTCGGCAAGGTCGCGGGCCAGTCGCGGCTGTAGTGCAGGCCGCGGCTCTCGCGGCGCGAGCACGCGCTTTCGACGATCAGCGACGCCACATCGACGAGATTGCGCAGTTCCAGCAGATCGCGGCTCACCTTGAAGTTGGCGTAGTACTCGTGAATCTCGTCGCGCAGCAGCGCGATGCGATGTTGCGCGCGCGCAAGGCGCTTGTCCGTGCGCACGATGCCGACGTAATTCCACATCAGGCGGCGCAGCTCGTCCCAATTGTGCGCGACGACGACTTCCTCGTCCGGATCGGACACGCGGCTTTCGTCCCAGTCGGGCAGTTGGGCGTGACAACCATTCGAGAAGCCGTCCGCTTCGATCGCCTGCGCCGCCGCGCGCCCGATCACGAGGCATTCCAGCAGGGAATTGCTCGCGAGCCGGTTCGCGCCGTGCAGACCCGTGTACGACGTCTCGCCGACCGCATACAGCCCCGGACGATCCGTGCGCCCCGCGAGGTCCGTGACGACGCCGCCGCAGGTGTAATGGGCGGCGGGCACGACGGGAATCGGCTCCTTCGCGATATCGATGCCGAATTCGGCGCAGCGCGCGAGGATCGTCGGAAAGTGCTCTTCGAGAAACGCGCGCGGCTGGTGGCTGATGTCGAGATACACGCAATCGATGCCACGCTTCTTGATCTCGAAGTCGATCGCGCGCGCGACGATATCGCGCGGCGCGAGTTCGGCGCGCTCGTCGTGCGCGGGCATGAAGCGCGTGCCGTCCGGCAGACGCAGCACGCCGCCTTCGCCGCGCACCGCTTCGGAGATCAGAAACGACTTCGCATACGGATGGAAGAGGCACGTCGGATGGAACTGGATGAACTCCATGTTCGCGACGCGGCAACCCGCGCGCCACGCCATTGCGATGCCGTCGCCGGTCGCGGTGTCGGGATTGGTCGTATAGAGATAGACCTTGCCCGCGCCGCCTGTCGCGAGAACGGTGTGCGGCGCCTGGATCGTCACGGTGCGGCCCGAGTTCAGATCGAGCGCGTAGAGGCCGTGACAGCGATGGCCGGGCAGCCCGAGACGGTCGGACGTGATCAGGTCGATCGCGTAGTGATCTTCGAGGACGGTGATGTTCGGATGGTTGCGCACGCGTTCGGAAAGCGTCGTGACCACCGCGTGGCCGGTCGCGTCGGCGGCGTGGATGATGCGGCGATGACTGTGACCGCCTTCGCGCGTCAGATGGAAGCCGAGTTCGGCGGAGACATCGCGCGTGAAGGGCACGCCTTCGTCGATGAGCCATTCGATCGCGGCGCGCCCGTTTTCGACGATGAAGCGCGTCGCGGCTTCGTCGCACAGTCCGCCGCCCGCGACGAGCGTATCGTCGACGTGATTGTCGACGCTGTCGGCGGAGTCCAGCACCGCCGCGATGCCGCCTTGCGCCCAATCGCTTGCGCCGACGCTCGCCGCGCGCTTCGCGAGAATCGCGACGCGCCGCGTCTCGGCCAGATTGAGCGCGACGCTCAGACCCGCGAGGCCGCTTCCTACGATCGCCACATCGAAATTCATGCTGCCGGTTCTCCGTCCGTGTTCTTCGTCGATAGCCGGCAAGCATAACGCGCATGAACATTCCGTGACAGCGAAAACCCCCGCACGATCGTGTGCAAAGCGTGTTAAAGCGGCACCGGAAAACAAAAAGCCCCGCGAGGTGCGGGGCTTTCTGCTGTCTTCGTGCAGGCTACTCAAAAATCAAGCGGCTTACTTGATCTTGGTTTCCTTGTACTCAACGTGCTTGCGGACGACCGGATCAAATTTCTTGATCAGCATCTTTTCCGGCATGTTGCGCTTGTTCTTGGTCGTCGTGTAGAAGTGACCCGTGCCTGCGGTCGATTCCAGCTTGATCTTGTCGCGTGCGCCCTTGGCCATGTGCGTGCTCCTTAGATTTCACCGCGTGCGCGCAGGTCTGCGAGCACGGCGTCAATACCGTTCTTGTCGATCAGGCGCAGGCCGGCGTTCGAAACGCGCAGACGCACCCAGCGATTTTCACTTTCAACGAAGAAACGGCGATTCTGCAGGTTCGGCAGGAAGCGACGCTTGGTCTTGTTGTTTGCGTGGGAAACGTTGTTGCCCGACATCGGGCCTTTCCCAGTTACTTGGCATACGCGTGCCATGGTGACACTCCTAATACACGTTGAGTCCGAGACGAACGCTCGAATCGAAAGCACTCGCTTTCAGCTTCGATGCCTCTTATCGCCCAATTTGCCGATCGGGGACTTGGCAGCACGGTTATGCCAATGAGGGCCGCATTCGTTCAGAACAGGCGGGTTGAGAAAAGCAAACGAGGATTCTAACAGGAAAAACGCTGCAATATCAAACGTTTTATGCCGTCACAGCCAGCCATGCCGCGCGAACGAGAAGACCTCGTTCGCCGCCACGACGATGTGATCGAGCAGCCGCACGTCGATGAGCGTCAGCGCGTCCTGCAGCGTCTTGGTGAGTCGCCGGTCGTTCGCGCTCGGCTCGACGCCGCCCGACGGATGATTATGCGCGACGATGAGCCCCGCCGCGTTCAGCGTGAGCGCGCGCCGCACGATCTCACGCGGATACACGGCCACGCGCGTCAGCGAGCCGCGCGCCGACTCCTCGACATGCAGCAACTGATGGCGAGCATCCAGATACAGAGAGATGAACACCTCGTAGGGCCGCGTGCCGATCAAGAGCCGCAGATAGTCTTCCACCGCGCCCGGCGCGTTCAGCAGTTCGCGATCGCGCGCCTTCTCGGCGAGCGCGCGCCGGCACAATTCCGATACGGCGATGAGCGTCGCCGCCCGCGCCGGCCCGATGCCGCGCAGTTCGCGCAATTCCGCCGCCGACGCGTCCAGCACGCCGCGCAGCGACCCGAAACGCAGCAGAAGCTGACGCGCCACATCGACGGCCGTGGCCCCCGGAAGGCCGGTGCGCAGGAACAAGGCGAACAGTTCCGCGTCCGACAGCGACGCCGGGCCTATATCGAGCAGGCGTTCGCGCGGCCGGTCCGCGCGCGCCCACTTGCGGATCGGCAGGAGAGGCGCGATCGCGGACAAACTGTCGCCGTCGGGTGCGACGAGCGGCGGCACGAGCCGCAGATCGGCGCTCATCGCGGTGCTCCCGGACCGCGTGGCGTGCGGGCAAGCGCACACGGGACTGAGCCGCGTGACGCGTGCTGCCACAACTCTGTCTTACAATAGCGGTTTTGGCGTCCGGTTCGCACGGGCGCCGTGCGGTTCGCTGCCACGCGCCGAAGAGCCGCCCCATGCGGGGCCTGCGCCCTGCCTTCAAACGAACGGCCACATCCAATACTCATGAGCATCATCGATATCTCCGAGGTGAAACCCGGTTCGCACGTCACGCTTCATTACCGGCTCGCGCTTGCCGATGGTGCTGACATCGTCAATACGTTCGCCGACAAGCCCGCGACGCTTCTGCTAGGCGCAGGGCAACTCGCCGAACCGTTGGAAGAGATTTTGCTGGGACTGAAGGTCGGCCACCATTCGACCTTTCAGCTAACGCCGGATCAGGCGTTCGGGCCGCGCAATCCGGAACTGGTCCAGTGGGTGTCGCTCGCGACGCTGCGCGAAAACAGCATGATCGGCGAGGATTTTTCTCCCGGCGATCTCGTCGAATTCAACGCGCCGAACGGCGGACGCTACGCCGGCGTGCTGAAGGAAGTCGGCGAAACGGCGGCACTGTTCGATTTCAATCACCCGCTCGCGGGCCAGGCGCTCGTCTTCGAAGTGAAAATCATCGGGATTCTGTAACCATGATTGAAAGCCTCAACGAAGTTCAGACCGACGTCGAAATCCTGCTCGCGCAGCCGCGCGGGTTTTGCGCGGGCGTCGATCGCGCGATCGAGATCGTCGAGCGCGCGATCAAACTGTTCGGCGCGCCCATCTACGTGCGCCACGAGATCGTGCATAACGCATATGTCGTCGCCGATCTGCGCAAGAAGGGCGCGATTTTCATCGAAGAGCTGTCCGACGTGCCCGAAGGCGCGACACTGATCTTCAGCGCGCACGGCGTCTCGAAAGCGGTGCGCAGCGAAGCGGAGGCGCGCGGCCTGCGCGTGTTCGACGCAACGTGCCCGCTCGTGACCAAGGTGCATATCGAAGTCGCGAAGATGCGTCAGGAAGGCTTCGACATCGTGATGATCGGCCACAAGGGTCATCCGGAAGTCGAAGGCACGATGGGCCAGTCGGGCGAGGGCATGCATCTCGTCGAGGATATCGACGACGTGCTGAAGCTCGATCTGCCCGATCCGCAGCGCATCGCGTACGTGACGCAGACGACGCTTTCGGTCGACGATGCCTCCGCGATCATCGACGCGCTCAAGAGCAAGTATCCCGAGATCAAGGAGCCGAAGAAGCAGGACATCTGCTACGCGACGCAAAATCGCCAGGACGCGGTGAAATTTCTCGCGCCGCAGTGCGACGTCGTGATCGTCGTCGGCAGCCCGAACAGCTCGAATTCGAGCCGTCTGCGTGAAGTCGCTGAGAAGCGCGGCATCCCTTCTTATATGGTCGATTCGCCGACGCAGATCGATCCGCGGTGGGTGGAAGGCAAGAAGCGCATCGGCGTGACGGCGGGCGCATCGGCGCCGGAAGTGCTGGCTCAGGCCGTGATCGCGCGTCTGCGTGAACTCGGCGTGCGCAACGTGCGCTCGCTCGAAGGCATCGAAGAGACGATCTCGTTTCCGCTGCCGCGCGGACTGTCGCTGCCGCAGTAACTAGCGGCCTTCCTCTAAAAAAGCGCCTGCGGGCGCTTTTTTTTCGCGCTTGAAACCCATCGGGCGCCATCGAAACGGAACCCTCACGCGAGAGATGACACCAAGCGTAAGCACCGATATGGGGCGCGCGCCGCGACGAGCAATTTCGCCGAAAGCCTTCAGGGTTTCCTCGTAAATCGGATAAGCAAACGTAACCGTCGGAACCGATCGATTAAACCTGTTCCCGTTGTGGTGCAACTGCTGCACAAATGCGGATCGCAACCCGGTTGCGCTCTAGCCGGAAAATCGCTCGAAAATGCTGGTTGCAATGCTGGAAAACCCCGCCACGCAAGAATATTGCTCGTCTCATATTTAGCGTTACAATGCGCGCGTCTTGAGGCCAGAAGGGTTCACGACGACAGTTTTTAGAGGCGCAGGAGACCTATTTGATGCGATTCAAGTTTGCTCACGCCGTGTCCATCGCGGCTGCGGTTGCAATGGCAACCGCATGCGGCAAGAAGGATGAAGGCGGGGCGAGCACAGCGGCATCGGCAGCGAGTTCCGCCGCCGTGCCCGTTGCGTCCGCGCCGGCGCCAGCGCCCGCGAGCGAAGCAACTGTCGTGAAGATCGGTCATGTGGCGCCCCTCACGGGCCTGCAGGCTCACCTCGGCAAGGACAACGAAAACGGCGCGCGTCTCGCACTGGAGGAGATCAGCGCGCAAGGCTTGACCATCGACGGGCGTTCCATCCGCCTCGAGCTCGACGCCCAGGACGATGCAGCCGATCCGCGCGTCGGCACCGAAGCCGCGCAGAAGCTCGTCGATGACCACGTGGTTGCGGTGATCGGCCACATGAATTCGGGCGTGTCGATTCCGGCGTCGAAGATCTACAGCGATGCGGGCATCGCGCAGATTTCGCCGTCGACGACGAATCCCGAGTACACGAAGCAGGGCTACAAGACGACGTTTCGCGTCGTCGCGACCGATGCGTTGCAGGGCCCGGTCCTCGCCGGCTACGCGATGAAGACGCTGCACGCGAAGAAGATCGTCGTGGTCGACGACGCGAGTGCCTACGGCCGCGGCCTCGCCGACGAATTCACGAAGAGCGCGCAGGCCGGCGGCGTGAAGATCGCCGCGCGCGAAGCAACGACCGAGAAGGCGCGCAACTTCAAAGCGATTCTCACGAAGATCAAGCGCATCCAGCCGGACGTCGTGATGTACGGCGGCATGGACGTGACGGGCGGCCCGTTCGCCAAGGAAGCGGCGGCGCTCGGCATCAAGGCGAAGATTCTGGCGGGCGACGGCGTCTGCACCGACAAGGTGGCCGAGCTCGCGGGCGACGCGGTGCAGAACATCGTCTGCTCGGAGGCGGGGCTCGCGCTTTCGAAGATGGACAAGGGAGCCGACTTCGAGAAGAAGTACGAAGCGCGCTTTCACACGCCGGTGCAGATTTACGCGCCGTTCACGTATGACGCGATGTACGTGATCGTCGATGCAATGAAGCGTGCGAACTCCATCGAAGCGCCCAAGGTGCTCGCTGCGATTGCCACGACCGACTACAACGGTCTGACGGGGCATATCGCATTCGACGACAAGGGCGATCTGAAGGCGGGGACCATCACGCTGTACGACTTCAAGGACAAGAAGAAGGACGTACTCGACGTCGTCAAGCAGTAGGCAGTCTGGCGGCGCCAGCTATCCGGCGGCGCTGTTTTCGTATCCGTCCGTGAACCGCTCGCAGCCTCATCCGGCCGCGGGCGGACGATCGGCGCTCAACCCTTACCGGTTTTTTAAAAGTACGCGCAGTGCCGCTTCAGATTTCACTTCACACCGGTTTATCGGCCGGTGATAAAGGCGTTATCGAATCGCACGGGGCTAAGGAGCTTTAAATGGATATTTTCATCCAGCAGATCCTCAACGGTCTGGTGCTTGGCAGCGTCTACGCCATCATCGCGTTGGGTTACACGATGGTGTACGGCATTCTCGGCATCATCAACTTCGCGCACGGCGACGTGCTGATGGTCGGCGCGATGGTCGCGCTCTCCGCCATCGGCGTCATGCAGAATCACGCGCCCGGCTTGCCCGGACCGATCATGCTGACGATCGCGCTCGTTATCGCCGCGATCGTCTGCGCGATCGTCGGTTACACCATCGAACGCGTCGCGTACCGGCCGCTGCGCAAGGCGCCGCGTCTCGCGCCGCTGATTACCGCGATCGGCGTCTCGATCCTCTTGCAGACCATCGCGATGATGATCTGGGGCCGCAATCCGCTCGCCTTCCCGCAGCTTCTGCCGACCGATCCGATCAACGTGATCGCCGCCGACGAAACCCGTCCGGGCGCGGTGATCTCGATGACCGAAATCGTCATCATCGTCGTCGCGTTCCTCGTGATGGGCGGCCTGCTGCTCCTCGTGCACAAGACCAAGCTCGGCCGCGCGATGCGCGCGATCGCCGAGAACCCGGGCGTCGCGTCGCTGATGGGCGTGAACCCGAACTTCGTGATTTCCGCGACCTTCATGATCGGCTCGGCGCTGGCTGCGTTGGCGGGCGTGATGATCGCGTCGGAATACGGCAACGCGCACTTCTACATGGGCTTCATTCCCGGCCTGAAGGCGTTCACGGCGGCGGTGCTGGGGGGCATCGGCAACCTGGGCGGCGCGATGGTGGGCGGCGTGCTGCTCGGTCTCATCGAACAGTTGGGCGCCGGTTACATCGGCAATCTGACGGGCGGGGTCTTCGGTTCCAACTACCAGGACGTCTTCGCCTTCGTCGTGCTGATCATCGTGCTCGTGTTCCGTCCGTCGGGTCTGCTCGGCGAACGTGTCGCGGACCGCGCTTAAAGAACGTGTGAGGAGCTCAAAAAAATGACTTCGATTCAACCGATTGAGCCGTCCACGACGCTCATCCCCGAGAAGAACATGACGAAGACGCTCGTCATCGGCATTCTCACCGCTGTGTTCGTGATTGCCGCGCCGATGGTCATCGGCGCAGCGGGCGGCAACTACTGGGTCCGCGTGCTCGACTTCGCGATGCTCTACGTCATGCTCGCGTTGGGTCTCAACGTCGTGGTCGGCTTCGCCGGCCTGCTCGACCTGGGCTACATCGCGTTCTACGCGGTCGGCGCTTACACGGCGGCGTTGCTGTCGTCGCCGCAACTGTCGACGCAATTCGAGTGGATCGCGGCGCTCGCGCCGAACGGATTGCATGTGCCGTTCCTCATCATCGTGCCGATCGCGATGGCGCTCGCCGCGACCTTCGGCGTGCTGCTCGGCGCACCGACGCTGCGTCTGCGCGGCGACTACCTCGCGATCGTGACCTTGGGCTTCGGGGAAATCGTCCGGATCTTCATGAACAACCTCGATCGTCCGGTCAACATCACGAACGGTCCGAAGGGCATCACGGGTATCGATCCGGTGCACGTCGGCGGCTACAGCCTCGCGCAGACGCACGAGTTCTTCGGCTTCAAATTCCCGTCGGTGTACCTGTACTACTACCTGTTCGTGCTGTGCGCGCTGTTCGTGATCTGGGTGTGTACGCGCCTTCAGCATTCGCGTATCGGCCGCGCGTGGGCCGCTATCCGCGAAGACGAAATCGCCGCGAAGGCGATGGGCATCAACACCCGCAACGTGAAGCTGCTCGCATTCGCGATGGGCGCGTCGTTCGGCGGTCTGTCGGGCGCGATGTTCGGTGCGTTCCAGGGCTTCGTGTCGCCGGAATCGTTCACGTTCTGGGAGTCGATCGTCGTGCTGGCGTGCGTGGTGCTGGGCGGCATGGGCCATATTCCGGGCGTGATTCTCGGCGCGGTGCTGCTCGCCGTGTTCCCCGAATTCCTGCGCACGACAATGGGTCCGCTGCAGAACGCCATCTTCGGTCATCAGCTTGTCGATACCGAAGTCATCCGCCAGTTGCTGTACGGTCTGGCGATGGTGCTGATCATGCTGTATCGCTCGGAAGGCCTGTGGCCCGCCGCGAAACACGAAGACAAGATCGCGAAGATCGCGAAGCGCAACGGCAAGAAGCCGGTGCGTGCTTAAAGGCGGGGGATTGAAAGATGAGCGATAAGCAAACACGACTTTCCGTCACGGGCGTCAACAAGCGTTTCGGCGGCTTGCAGGCGTTGTCCGACGTACGCCTCGAAATCAAGGAAGGCGAAATCTACGGTCTGATCGGCCCGAACGGCGCAGGCAAGACGACGTTCTTCAACGTGATCACGGGTCTCTACACGCCGGATTCGGGCGAGTTCAAGCTCGACGGCCAGGCGTACACCCCGACGGCGGTTTATCAGGTGGCGAAGGCGGGCATCGCGCGCACGTTCCAGAACATTCGTCTTTTCGGCGGCATGACGGCGCTGGAGAACGTGATGGTCGGACGTCACGTTCGCACGAAGCACGGTCTGGTCGGCGCGGTGTTCCAGACGCCCGCCGAACGCCGCGAAGAGCGCGAGATCAAGGAGCGCGCGCTCGAACTGCTGGAATACGTCGGCGTGCTGCAATACGCGGATTACACGTCGCGCAATCTGTCGTACGGGCATCAGCGCCGTCTGGAGATCGCGCGCGCGTTGGCGACCGATCCGAAGCTGCTCGCGCTCGACGAACCCGCCGCCGGCATGAACGCGACGGAGAAGGTCGAGCTCACGCGTCTGCTCGACAAGATCCGCGCGGACGGCAAGACGATTCTTCTGATCGAACACGACGTGAAACTCGTGATGGGATTGTGCAACCGCATGACGGTGCTCGATTACGGCAAGGTGATCGCCGAAGGTCTGCCGCAGGACGTGCAGAAGGACCCGAAGGTGATCGAGGCATATCTGGGTGCGGGGGTGCACTAAATGGCGACCACAAGCGCAATGTTGAAGGTCAAGGGTCTGCAGGTGAATTACGGCGGCATCCAGGCGGTGAAGGGTGTCGATCTCGAAGTCGGGCAGGGCGAACTGGTTACGCTGATCGGCGCGAACGGCGCGGGCAAGACGACGACGATGAAGGCCATCACCGGCCTCAAGCCGTACTCGGGCGGCGATATCGAGTACATGGGCCAGTCGATCAAGGGCGTGCCGACGCACGAACTGCTCAAGCGCGGCCTCGCGATGGTGCCGGAAGGCCGCGGCATCTTCGCGCGCATGTCGATTCTCGAGAACATGCAGATGGGCGCGTATCTGCGCAACGATTCGGACGGCATTCAGAAGGACACGGAGCGCATGTTCGGCTTCTTTCCGCGTCTGAAGGAACGTGCGTCGCAGTACGCGGGCACGCTGTCGGGTGGCGAACAGCAGATGCTCGCGATGGCCCGCGCGCTGCTGTCGCGCCCGAAGCTCTTGCTGCTCGACGAACCGTCGATGGGTCTTTCGCCGATCATGGTCGAGAAGATCTTCGAAGTCGTGCGGGAAATCTCGAAGGAAGGGCTGACGGTGCTGCTCGTGGAGCAGAACGCGCGTCTCGCGCTGCAGGCGGCGAATCGCGGTTACGTGATGGATTCAGGCACGGTGACGATGTCCGGCGACGCGAAGGTCATGCTCGATGATCCGAAGGTCAGGGCGGCGTATTTGGGTGAGTGAAGACTTAACCGTCCGATGCTCGAAAGGGAGCCGACTGTCGCGAGACAGTCGGCTTTTTTCTTTTCCGGGATTACGGGTGCTTCGCCAAATCGTTCTCGCTTTCTTGTCATCTGTCGCATTACCCGCTTTCTCAGATTCTTCCCACTATCGAAGCTCAGGATGCCGATCAAGAATCGGGGATTTTGCGCGATGTTCACCTCCAGTCTCAGCCAGCTGCCGAAGCGCGGCCACCTCCTCATCGCAGCCACGATGGCACTGACGGGCTGCGGATTGTTTCCGCAGCCCAGTCATAACGTGACCGTCGCGGCGCCGGAATACGATAGCGCGGTCTCTGCGCGTATCAGACTTCTCTCCGGCAACGGAACGCGCACTGCCTCGTACCTTCCCAATCACGCCTGTTATGGCGGTTCCGTCGAGGGAGCTGAATGGGTGGCCGGTGACGACGGTTTATTTGCCAATTGGAAATATTCGTCGCGGAGCGAGGTTATCGGCATGCCGCCGAGCCCGCGCGAGTTCATGCGAGTCGACGGCCTGGAGTTCAAGGATTCCATCAGAGAGTATGTGGTGGCGGGCGGCCAGCCGATTGTCCTGAGCATGGGAACGAGCGGCAGTGCGGGTAACGCCCATTGGTGGTGTACTCCACCGCGTGTGACTTTCAGTCCGGTTGCGGGCCGTGACTACGATGCGTTTCTCGAGATGAGGGGCAGGCAGTGCTGGATATCCGTTCGTCTTATCGACGGCCATGACATGGATGAACCCGTCGCTGTGACACGCGCTGCCAAATGTGCCGACGCGAGAGTTGACACGGATTCGAATTCAACTTCGCAATGATCGCGAGCCTTGCATCGCCTTTCGCTCGGCCATTCACATTCGAACCTCTCAGATCAGATAAGAATATATGCAACGCTTGAAAATCATACGTTGGCTCTTGGCTGCCTTCGCTTTCCTCTCGATAGCGACGGCGACAGGACAGACTCAACCGATCGCACCCGTATCCGCCGAGACGAGAGACTTGGCGGACGTCAACTCGCGGCTTGCATCATCAGGTATCGACCCGGATTCGCCGCAGGGCGCGATGCTGCGCCAATACTTTTCGAAGCTATGGCGAGGTGGTGCAACGCGGTCTTCCCGCTAAGGGCAGCCAGATTCTTCCCTACAAGCGACTGATCATCGAAGCAGATTGGGTCGATTCACGCTCACCACTGAAGCGTGTGCCCTTCACGTCAACTCTTGTGAACCGTCACGACAATGGTGTCGTTTCGGAGCAAAGCGTCACGACCGCTGGAGATAGTGCGGTTACATGGGCCTATTTCCGGACCTACTACCGAATGGCGGACCTGCGTTCTCAGGAACTGTGGGGCGATAGCCAGATCGGCATGGCGAACCTCAAAGATAGCACTGCGATCCGCGCGACCCCACATACCCTGGTCAAAGGGGCGGAATTTGATATGTCCGTTCCTCAGCCTTCCCGAAAGGGCGAGAAGCGCATGCAGTGCCGGGTCGGAAACACAAAACCGGCGTTCGACGTGTTTGCTTCGCTCACCGGCTCCGCAGTCGAAACCCACTGCTCAGTAGCGACGCAGAGCGGATTCGTCGTGGAGTACGACGGCGTTTGGCTCACTGATTACAACGTAGACCTGACGCTGAAATACAGGGAAGAAAGCGGCACAACGGACGTGGTCTTTCGCAACATTTCGATCGAACCCAATCCGTCGTTCAAGGTGCGCGGCTCGTCGGTAGAAGATGCGGCGCGCAATCCGCAAAGAAAGCAAAGACGCGCAGCGGCCGTCGACGAGATGCCTCAAATCTGCTTTTCTTGTTGAACCTGGTCGACATCTGAGAAAGATAGCGGCCTTGTCGAAGCGTTCAGCCTGAGTTCGCGCGTCAAAGCCGCTTCCCCAAACTCACCACTTCATCCATCCGATACCCGAGCCTTTCATAGAACCCGCGCAGCTCCGTCTTGAACGACAAAATCTGCAGATTCACCTTCGGGCAGCCGAGCTTCGTCAACGCCGCTTCCGCGTGCTTCATCAACGCACTGCCGTATCCGCGGCCGCGCAGCGCAGGCGTGACAGCAAGCGAATACACCCAGCCGCGATGCCCGTCGTAACCGGCCATCACCGTGCCGATCACTTCGCCATCCATCGAGCCGACGAAGAACAGCTCCGGTTGCGTGCGCATCTTGTTCTCGATCGACAGCGCCGGATCGCGCTGCGGCCGCGATGCGTCCGCGTACTCCGGAAACACATCGCGCCACAGGGCGGTCACGGCGTCGCGATCGCCTGCATCGAAAGTGCGGATGATCACAGCGAATCGAGCACCGAACGCAGCATCGTCATCATCTGGTCGATCTCGTCCTTCGTCACGTTGAGCGCGGGCATGAAGCGCAGCAAATTCGGGCGCGCCGCGTTGAGGAGGAGGCCGTCGGGCTGCATCAGACGCGCCTTCTCGACGATTTGCGGACCCTTGTCGCTGTCGAGCAGCAACGCGCGCAGCAAACCTTCGCCGCGCTCGCCCTGGAAGCCGCGCTCGTCCGACAGCTTCAGCAGTTCCTGCTTCAGATACTCGCCGCGCTCGCGCACGCCTTCGAGAAAGCCCGGCGCGACGAGTTGCGAAATCACCGAGTAGCCGACCGCCGTCATCAGCGGATTGCCGTTGTAGGTGCCGCCCTGATCGCCCGCATCGAAGCACGCGACGTCCGCCTTCGACAGGAGCGCCGCGAGCGGCACGCCGCCGCCGATGCCCTTGCCGAGCGTCATGATGTCCGGCTCGACGCCCGACAGCTCGTACGCGAACAGCGTTCCCGCGCGGCCGCATCCGCTTTGCACTTCATCGACGATGAGCAGGATGTTGTGCTTCTTCGTCAATTCGCGCAGTTGCTGCATGAATTCGCGCGTCGCGGGAATCACGCCGCCTTCGCCCTGAATCGGCTCGAGCATCACGCCCACGGTCTTCTCGTTGATGAGCTTCTCGACCGACGCGATATCGTTCAGATCGGCCTTCGGAAAGCCCGGCACTTGCGGTGCGTAGATCGTGTCCCAGCCGGCCTTGCCGCTCGCGGACATCGTCGCGATCGTGCGGCCGTGGAAGCTGTGGTCGAACGTGATGATCTCGTACGCGCCGTTCTTGAACTTCTTGCCCCACTTGCGCGCGAGCTTGATCGCGCCTTCGTTCGCTTCCGCGCCGCTGTTGGCGAAGAACACCTTGTCGAAGCAACTGTTCGCGGTGAGCAGGCCGGCGAGCTGCGCCATCGGCGCGTTGTAGAACGCGGGCGACGGGTTGATCAGCGTGCGCGCCTGCTTTTCCATCGCCTCGATCATGCCTTCGTTGCAGTGGCCGAGCGAGTTCACCGCCCAGCCCTGGATGAAGTCGAGATAGCGCTTGCCCGTGTTGTCGTAGAGCCAGGAACCCTTGCCATGCGTGAACACGATCTCGGGACGGTTCGTGATGTACATCAGCGAATCAACGGGGTACTCATTGAAATTCATGACAGCGGGCTCCACGAAGGCTAGTGCGAGAAAAAGAGGAAAACGATGCGGAAAAAAACAAAAGCCACGGATTTCCGTGGCTTCATTTCGTACGCTTCGACAAGACCGAACCGTGAGCGCAATGCGTGACGAGCCAGCGGCATCCCTAGGGAAGCGGCGAGCGGCGACGTCGAAGTGCGTTCAGGGTTTTGAGCATTCGCGAAGGATACGTTAAGCGGTTGCCGCCTGTAAACCGTGCACGCGGATTTTTTGTCCGCGTGCACGTTGTGTGCAAGCTCACACGGGATGCGCGAGATCTGCCGCGCTCGTGAACGAATCCGCGTAGAACTCGTCCTCCGGCAGCCGATGATGCTGCGTGAAGTCGCGCTGCGCCGATTCCACCATCACGGGCGCGCCGCACGCGTACACCTGATAGCCGCTCAAGTCTGGCAGATCTTCGATGACAGCCCGATGAACGAAGCCCGTGCGGCCCGTCCAGGCGTCGCCGGCGTCGGGTTCGGAGAGCACCGGCACGAACTTGAAATTCGGAACCTCGCGCGCCCACTGTTCGGCGAGCGACATCATGTAGAGATCCTTCTTGCGGCGGCCGCCCCAATAAAGCGTCATCGGGCGATTCAGATTCTTGAAGACCGCATGTTCGATGATCGCCTTGATCGGCGCGAAACCCGTGCCCGAAGCGAGCAGAACGATCGGCTTGTCGGACTCGTCACGCAGGAAGAACGTGCCGAGCGGGCCTTCGAAGCGCAAGATGTCGCGCTCTTTCATCGCGCCGAAGACGTGATCCGTGAACGTGCCGCCCGGCATGTGGCGAATGTGCAGTTCGAGCGGCCCTTCGTGATGCGGCGGGCTCGCCATCGAATAGCTGCGGCGCTTGCCGTCCTTCAGGATGAATTCGATGTACTGGCCCGCGTAATACTGCAGGCGTTCGTTCGCGGGCAGTTGCAGCTTCAGTTCGATGACGTCGTCGGCTTTGCGTTCGAGCGCGTTCACGCGGCACGGCAGCTTTTTCACCTGGACGTCGCCGACGCCCGCGACTTCGCGCACGTCGATGGTCAAATCCGTCTGCGCGGTCGCGCAACAGAAGAGGGCCATGCCGCGCGTCTTTTCGTCGTTCGACAGTGCCGACGACGAATGCGGCGCCTGCTCGACCTCGCCGCTCACGACGGCGCCCTTGCACGAACCGCACGCACCGTTCTTGCAGCCGTACGGCAGGCCGATGCCCTGGCGCAGCGCGGCGCTCAGCACCGGTTCGTCGGGTTCTACTTGAAACTGCCGGCCGCTTTGCCGGAGCGTTACGTTGAAAGCCATAGATCGATTTCTGCGATGTGTGGAGTTGTCTCGTGAGTCTTTTCGGACGCCGCACGCGGGTTTCAGGCGACGGATAAAATGCTCCGATGATCGCCACTCGAAACCTTCGCCGCGCGCGCGTCCTGATCGTCGGATGCGGCGATGTCGGCATGCGCGCGTTGCCGCTTCTGCATGCGCGCGCCGCTGCGCCCCGCGTCGTCGCGCTCACGCATCATCCCGAACGCGCCGGCGAATTGCGCGCGGCCGGCGCGACGCCCATTTCCGGCGATCTCGATGTGCGCCGCAGCCTCGCAAGGCTCGCCGGCCTCGCACGCGACGTGCTGCATCTCGCGCCGCCTCAGCGCGACGGCGACTCGGACCGCCGCACGCGCGCGCTGATCGCCGCGCTGCGCAGACCGCGCCGCTCGGTGGCGCGCGCCGCCGCAAGCCATTGGCTGCATGCGGATCGCGCCGGAAAAACATCTTTCATTGTACCCGACGGTCTTCGTGCGGCCGCGAAGCGCCGGGACGGGCAGCGCACGCGTTTCGTCTATGCGAGCACGACCGGCGTTTATGGCGATTGCGCCGGCGCGTGGATCGACGAAACGCGGCCTGCGCGGCCTGCGAACGAACGCGCGCGGCGGCGCGTGTCGGCGGAGCGGCAGTTGCGCGCGGCGGGCGTGAAAAGCGGCTGGCGGGTGTCGATCGTGCGGATTCCGGGCATTTACGCGGCCAACCGCCTGCCGATCGCGCGCATCGAAAAGGGCATGCCCGCGCTCGCCGAACCGGACGACGTCTACACGAACCACATTCACGCCGACGATCTCGCGGCCATTCTCGTGCGTGCGCTCGCGCGCGGGCGTGCGCAGCGCGTCGTGAACGCGTCGGACGACACGGATTTGCGCATGGCGGATTACTTCGACCGCGTGGCCGATGCCTACGGCCTGACGCGCGTGCCGCGCATTTCGCGCAGCGAAGCGCAAACGCGCCTGGAGCCGGTCACGCTTTCGTTCATGCGCGAATCGCGGCGGCTCGCCAACACGCGCCTGAAGCGCGAACTGGGCTACGTGCTGCGCCATCCGACGGTCGACGCGTTCCTAAAGCAGAACGCGCGGCGTTAGATCAGCGCCGGAATCGTTTCGAGCAGAACGAAGCACATCAACGCGCCGATCAATGCGCCGATGAGATTCGGCGAATACTTGTGGCGCATGTGCATGACGAAGCCCAGCACCCCGATGAGGACTGCGCACAGCGCGACGAACGCTACCAGCGCAACGGCCGATTGGGAGACCATGATGCCCTCCTGCTTTTTTCGTAATCATTTTGGTATCCGTTAGACCAGTATAAGAGTACGAAACGTGGAAGGCATGCTGCATCGCAGCGTCCGCCGGTGAGGGGATTCACCGATTTGCATGCTCAATGCGAAGTGTTTCGCAACGCGGCGAGATCGGCGTCTTCGAGCCAGCGCCATGCGCCTTCGACGAGCGTGTCGGGCAACGCATAACCGCCGACCCGCTCGCGATGCAGCTTTTCCACGCGGTTGCCCGCGGCCGCGACCATGCGCTTGACCTGATGGTATTTGCCTTCGAGCACGGTGAGTTCGAGCAGCCGTTCGCCGCGTTGTTTGGCGGCGAGCGCGGCGCTCGGTTTCGGCTCGCCGTGCAGCAGCACGCCTTCGCGCAACTTCGCGAGTTGCAGACCGTCGAGCGGATGACGCACGGTCGCGAGATAGACCTTCGGCACCTTGCGCTTGGGCGACGTGAACGCGTGCACGAACGCGCCGTCGTCGGAAAGCAGCAGCAGGCCGGTCGTGTCCTGGTCGAGCCGGCCGACGGCCTGCACGCCGCGCTCGGCGAGTTGCGGCGGCAGCAGATGAAACACGCTCAGATGATGCTGCGGATCGTGCGAGCATTCGTAGCCCGCGGGCTTGTTGAGCGCGATGTACGCCTTCTCGCGATACGTCCAGAGATGATCGTCGACTTCGAATTCGAGACCGGGCGTGACGGGGAGATGGGCGTGCGGATCGTCGCGCACGATGCCCGCGATGCGCAGGCGGCCTTCGGCCACGATGCCGCGGCACTGGCGGCGCGACCCGAAGCCTTGGGAGAAGAGGAGGGTTTCGAGGTCCATCGGATGAGCGGAGTTGAAGCGCGCATTCTAGCAAGCCGCGCTTTCGGTCCGCGCGCGCCGGCGCGCTTCGCATCGCCAAAAAAAGCGCCGCCCGAACCGCGGGCGGCGCCGAGCGTGGCGATGCGCTTTCGGACGGCCATGCGTCCGCGGCCAGCGTCATCGCCCAGGGAATCGTCGCGTGCGCGTCATTGCATGTCGATGCGGCCATACACGCCGTTGGCTTCGTCGTTCGGCCCGGCGGCGAAAAACAGCGTGTTCGACGGCTGCGCGTTCAGGTTGTTGCCGAACGCGATGCCCCACAGACCGTGCTGCACGAGCGGCGCGCCGCCCGTATCCGTGAGCGCGCCGACGAACGCGCCGGTATTCGGATCGAACGCGTTGATGGTGCCGTCGCCGAAATTGCCGATGAGGATATCGTTGCTGAACGTGCCGAAGTTTCCGGGCGCCTGCGCGATGCCCCACGGAGCGTTGAGCGGCCCGTTCGCCGCGAAGCGCTGCGTCAGATTGCCGTCGATGTCGAACACGTCGACGAAGCCCAGGCCCGCGCCGGGCACGTCGTCCTCGGCGTCGCCGTCCTGCTTCGCGTAGGTGACGAGTATCTTTGAGCCGATCGTCTGAATGCCGAAGGGCGCGAAACCCGCCGGAATCTGCGCGTCCCTGAAGCCGCCGGGCACGGCGATCTTCGCGAACGTGCCGTCGAAGACGTCGACCTTGTTGTTATGGAAATCGGTCGCGTAAAGGCGATGCGCGCCGGTCGACGTCGTGGCGATCGCGAGTCCCTTGTAGATCGCGCTCGACCCGCTCGAATCGACGGCGGTGAACGCGTGCGTCATGTCGACGGCGGGTGCCCACGCGGTAATCGAGCCGCCTTCTCCCGCGAAGACGAACGCGGCGACGCCCGACTTGCCGTTGCGCGAGAGCGTGAGATCCGGTCCCTTGTTGAAGACGATTCCTGTCGGTTTGGCGGGCCCGGGCGCGCTCGGAGGGATCGATACGACCAGCGACTGAACGACGCCGTTGCCGTCGTAGAGCGTGGCCGTCTGCGTGCCGTTGTCGGCGACCCAAACGAAGCCGTTCGGGTTGAACGCCACGCCCCAGCCATTCTTCAGATTCGGGTCGGTGTGAGGCGCGGACACGGCGCCATCGGAGACGACGATCGACATCTTGAAACGTGTCGCCGTCGGCATGTTGTCGTCCGAGCCGCCGCCGCATGAGGCGATGCCCGCGAGCGAGACGACCGCGGCGGCGCAAACCACCAGACGGCGCAACAATCCGGTTTGCATGATGGTGACTCCTTCGGCGCGGTTCGCCGGCAGCTCGTTCGTCACCTTTAAACGGATGTGCGTTGCGGCTTATTCCGTTTGCATCATGCTGAATGGCGCGTCAGTACATCAATGCGCGTCGCCGCGTCCCTTCGATACGGCCGGCACGCCCAGGCCGAAGAGCGTGAAGCGCGAATCGTCGTCATCCGGTATCCCCGCATGATGGGCGTGCGCGTTCCAACGGCCGTCGTAGGTCATCGTCGGGACGACCGGCTTCGGGATGCCGCTCGCCTGGCGGAAGTACTCGGTGTTGCTCTCGTTCTGCACAGCGAGCGCGCGGCGCAGCGTCGCCTGCGCCTGGCCGTTGCGCGGGTCGAGCGCGACCGCGCGGCGTGCGTTGCGCAACGCGCACGCCGCTTCCATGTTGGCGGCGCAGGCGCGCGCGTTCGCTATCGCGCCGTCGCGCGCACGTTCCTGACGCGACAATTCGGCCGCGAGCTGCTGGATTTCCGGACTGCGCGGCTCGCTCGCCGAGAGGCCGCGCATGTGACGGCGCGCCGCCGCGAGGTCGCGCCCGGCGAGCGCTTGCTGAACCGCCGCGATGCTCCGCGCGACGGCTGCGGGAAGCGGCTCCGGCGCAGGCTGAACGGCGGGCGTGGCGGGCGTGGGCGGTTTGTCGATCGAGGCGACCGTCGCGGTGCTGCGCGGCTGTTCGGATTGTCGGGCGACGGGCGCGGTATTTCGAGGCTGCTCGATCGCGCGGGCGACGGGCGCGGGCGCTTGCGTCACCGGTTTCGGCGGCACCGGCGCCGCTGCGGCGATCGTCGCGACCACGCGCGGTTCAGGCTTCTGCAGCGATGCGACGACCGGCGTCGTCGGCTTGGTCGGCGGCGCGACGGCAGCGACCGATGCGGCTGTCGCTGCGGCTGCGTTCGTCGTGGGAACGGGCGTCGCGGGCTTCGCAGTTGCGATCATGGCTGGCGACGCGTTGCTCGCCGGAGCCGCGTTCGCCGCAACGTGCGGCGTCGTCGCCAACATGCTCGATGCCGTGACGCGCGGCGCGACAGACGCGGTTTCCGCTATCGGCGCGGGCTTCTTCGCGATCGTCGTTGTCGTCGTCGCTGACGGAACAGGCTGCGCACTCGGCGTATCCGCTTTGGAGCGCGCCAACGATGCGTGCCGCGCGGCATCGGCTTTGGGCGCGCCGGAGGCGCCGTCGCGAATCGATCCCGCCGCGCTGATACCGGGCTCCGCGCTCGGCGACGGCGCGTTGTCGTCCAGACGCGCATAGAAGTATCCGCCGACCGCGATGCTGGCGATCACCCCGCCGACCAGCATCGCCATGCCGGTGCGGGCGGGCTTGCGCTGATCCTGCGCATCGGGCTCGACGAAGTTCGGATAGGACGTCAGCATCCTGCGGCGCACGAGGCGCTGGAGCCAGTGGCTATCGTCCCAGTCGAGAATGTCGAGCGGCGCGGGCACCGGCGCCGCGGCGGCCGCGGCGGCTTCGGCCGCGCGGCTCGTGAAAATCGCGCCCTGACGATCGGCGCCGCACGCGGGGCAGGTGTCTTCCGAGGCAGGGGAAACGGTGTTGCAGCGCTTGCAGATGACGGAGTCGAGAGACAGCGAGTGATCAGGTCGATTCATGTCGTACCTTTCTTCGAGTTATGGCTCGGCGCGTCGCGCGAGCGGGTCACGACATCGAGAGGGTCCTAAGCAACCCGAAATGCGGGCGCTGCGCGTGCGAGCATCCCCGCGATGCTCCGCGCGCCGGGGTTCCGAATGCCGATGGAGGCCATTTTTTGCTGACGCGGCAGTGCGCGTCTACGCGAGAGCGCACATAGCCGGACGGACGACTTACGCGCGCTCGCGTCATCGGCGAAATTGCGTGTCATCACGCACATAAGGACGATGACAATGCAATCGAAGGGCTTCGACGCGACGGCGCGGCAACTGATCGTCGGACTGCCGCTATTCATGGGCGCGATCGAATACATCTTGAGGGTGGCGCTGAAGCAGCCGGGCAGGGATGACTTCTTTCCGATTTCGCTCGTCGCGTCGAGCGTCAGTCTGAATCTTGCGTTGACGGTGCTGCCGGGTGAGCTTCGCCGCGGCGCCTATTCTCGATGGTTCTCCGAGCGACGAATCGCTGAGGCGTTTCTTGTCGCGAATCTGGGAATTTTCGCCTCTCTAATCGGGATGCTTCTCTGGATATACTTGCTCGTCGCTTCGTTCAGTGAGGAAGTTCGGGCGATTCTGCCTATGCATCCTCTTCGGGATGCTCTGGTCTACTATGTATTTTCGATCGCGGTGAATGAATGGAAGGCGTGGGTGGAAAAATGTTGAACTTCGTGCTGGGTTTCTTTCGAGAGTATTGGCCTGTCGTGTTGGCTTACGCGATCGCCAGGTTCGTCGTTCCGCCCGTCGTGGGCTGGATTTATCGGAAGACTGCGGGCGACGAGCCGTGCGTCGAAGTCGGGCGCGGTTCAGGCAACGTTCAAACGCAGATTGCCGCGAAACCCGGCGAGATGCCGAAATGACGCCGAAGCCGTGCCCCAAACGCAAAAAAGCCGCTCACAACGGAGCGGCTTTTTCAACAATCCTGGTGCCCAGGGCCGGAATCGAACCGGCACGCCTTGCGGCGGGGGATTTTGAGTCCCCTGCGTCTACCAATTTCACCACCTGGGCCTGAATCGACTCGTAGCGGAACAGAGCGAACCAACGAGCCAATCGAGTCGGCGATTATGACCGAAAACGCCGTCGCCGGCAAGCATCGACAGCAGCGTTTTCAGAACAAAGGACATTACTGCGCGAGATACGTAAATGCGCCGTTCTTGATGACGCCCATTACGCTCGCGCGCTGATCCAGACCGACGTGATCCGTCGCGCTCGTATTGACGACGCCGTTCGGCACGACCAGTTCGTGCGCATGCTCGAGTTCCGAGCGCAGCGCCACGCGAAACTCCTTCGTGCCCGGCTTGGCCGTCTTCAGCGCGCGCGCCACGGCGTCCTGAAGACGCGGATACACGCCCGCCGCATCGCCCGCGAACTGCGTCACGGTGCCCTTGCCGTACTTCTCCTCATACGCATTCGCGAACGCCAGCGCAGCCTTCTTCGACGGATGATCCGCCGGCAGCGTCCGCGCGACGACGACCGGCTGCGTCGGGAACAGGGTGCCCTCGACGTCCTTGCCGCCGAGCTTGATGAACTCGGGCGTCGCGATGCCGTGCGTCTGATAGATCGCGCCCTTGTAGCCGCGCTCGACGAGCGTGCGCTGCGGCAACACCGTCGGCGTGCCCGCGCCCGCGATCAGCACCGCGTCGGGCTTCGCGGCCATCAGCTTGAGAATCTGGCCGGTGACGCTCGCATCGGTGCGATTGAAACGCTCGCTCGCGACAATCTTGATATGCCGAAGATCGGCGAACTTGGTGAACTCGTTGAGCCAGCTATCGCCGTAGCTGTCCGCGAAGCCGATGAAACCCACCGTCTTCACGCCGTGATTGGCCATGTAGCGCGTCATGACGTCGGCCATCGCGCGATCGGTCTGCGCCATCTTGAACGCCCACACTTTCTTGCCTTCCTGCGGCTCCACGACCGATGCCGAGCCGATCAGCGTGATCATCGGCGTTTCGGATTCGGCGACGGGATCGAGCGCGGCGAGCGCCGCCGGCGTGATGTTCGGCCCGACGATCACATCGACGTGATCTTCGCTGATGAGCTTGCGGATGTTGCGCACGGCCGCGCCCGGATCCGAGCCGTCGTCGAGGATGATGTACTCCGCGCTCTGCCCGGCGATGGTTTTCGGCCACATGAGCATCGCGTTCTTGCTGGTGATGCCGATGGCGGCGGCCGGACCGGTGCTCGACAGATCGATGCCGACCTTCAACTGGGCGTGCGCGGCGGCGGCAACCACGGACAAGGCGACGCCGGCAGCGAGCCGGCGCGTGAACTTCGACAACGTCATCGGATGGTCTCCAAAAGGGCAGGATTTTCTAGGCGGCGGGCGCCGCCGATATTCAAAGCTCGTAACTCTCGTGCTCGCCGGACAGCGCCTGTTCGATCAGCTTGCGATTCAGCGACGGCGACAGCAGTTCGACGAGCGTATACACATAGCTGCGCAGGTACGCGCCCTGTTTGAGCGCGAGCCGCGTGACGTTCGTGCCGAAGAGATGTCCGACCGGCATCGCGCGCAAATGCCGATCGCGTTCCGGATTGAACGCGATATCCGCCAGAATTCCGACGCCGAGCCCCAGTTCGACGTAAGTCTTGATGACGTCGGCATCGATGGCTTCGAGCACGATGTCCGGTGTCAGATTGCGCAGCGCGAACGCCTGATTGATCTTCGTGCGCCCGGCGAACGACGCCTCGTAAGTGATGATCGGGAATTGCGCGAGATCGTCGAGCGTCAGCGTCTTGCGCTCCAACAGCGGATGATCCGGCAGCATGACGGCCAGATGCTGCCACTGGAAGCAGGGCAGCGACACCAGTTCCTTATAGTTGGCGATCGCTTCCGTCGCGATGGCGATATCGGCCTGATCGTGGATGACCATTTCGGCGACTTGCGTCGGACTGCCTTGCAGAATAGAAAGGTGGACCTTCGGGAAGCGCTTCTTGAATTCTGCGATGGCGGACGGCAGCGAATAACGCGCCTGCGTATGCGTGGCGGCGATGACGAGATTGCCCTGATCCTGCGCGGCGTAATCCTTACCGACGCGCTTCAGGCTTTCCACTTCCTGCAAGATTTTCTCGACCGACGCGAGAATGATGCGCCCCGGCTCGGTGAGCGACCTCACGCGTTTCCCGTGCCGCGTGAAGATTTCGACGCCCAACTCGTCTTCCAATTCGATGATCGCTTTCGAGACGCCCGGCTGCGACGTATACAGCGCCTTGGCGGCTTCCGTCAGGTTGAAGTTCTGCCGGACGGCCTCGCGCACGAAGCGAAACTGATGCAGATTCATTTATAGCCTTTGTTTATTACTACCGGGCATATCAAAGTAATTTTTCAGTCGTTTGCAATATATAGCAGGTTCTTTACTATCAGTCCAATTTTTCCAATATCCATATCTCTATCTGTCATAAGCAAATGAGCGTTCAGTCTGAACGGCTCGGGCAATAGCGACTCAATGGATATTCGATGGACGAGACGCGCCGCGTAACCTAGGACGCTGCGCTTTACACAAGAACTTGGGGCCCCCGAATGTACCAATACGATCAGATCGACCAACGCATCGTCGACGAACGTGTCGCGCAGTACGCCGACCAGGTCCGCCGGCGTTTGTCGGGCGAATTGAGCGAAGAAGAATTCCGTCCGCTGCGTTTGCAGAACGGCCTGTACATGCAGCGCCACGCGTACATGCACCGCATCGCGATCCCGTACGGCAACCTGCGCAGCGACCAGCTCCGCATGCTGGCCACCATCGCGCGCGAGCACGACCGCGGCTACGGTCACTTCTCGACGCGGACCAACATCCAGTTCAACTGGGTCGAGCTCGAAGAGACGCCGGAAATCCTGCGCAAGCTCGCGTCGGTGCAAATGCACGCGATCCAGACGTCGGGCAACTGCATCCGCAACATCACCGCCGATCAGTTCGCGGGCGTCGCGCCCGACGAGCAGGTCGATCCGCGTCCGTGGGCGGAAGTTCTGCGTCAATGGTCGACGTTCCATCCGGAATTCGCGTGGCTGCCGCGCAAGTTCAAGATCGCGGTGAACGGCTCGGCGGAAGACCGCGCGGCCGTGCAAGTCCACGATCTCGGCGTGTATCTGAAGAAGAACGCGCAAGGCGAAGTCGTGATGGACATTCTCGCGGGCGGCGGCCTCGGCCGCACGCCGATCGTCGGCGCGATCATCAAGCGCGATCTGCCGTGGCAACACTTGCTTACTTATTGCGAAGCCGTGCTGCGCGTGTACAACCGCTACGGCCGTCGCGACAACATGTACAAGGCGCGTATCAAGATTCTCGTTAAGGCGCTGTCGCCGGAGAAGTTCAGCAAGCAGGTTGAGGAAGAGTGGCAACACTTGAAGGACGGCCCGTCGACGCTCACGCAGGAAGAAGTCGATCGCGTGTCGAAGTTCTTCGCGCCGCCCGTCTACGAGAAGCTCGCGGACACCGACGCTTCCTATGAAAAGCATCTGATCGACAGCAAGCCGTTCGCGCGCTGGGTCGAGCGCAACGTGCGTCCGCACAAGGTGCCGGGCTACGCCGCCGTGACGCTCTCGCTCAAGCAGCGCAACATCGCGCCGGGCGACGCCACCGATCAGCAGATGGACGACGTCGCCGCGCTCGCCGATGAATTCTCGTTCGGCGAAATCCGCGTGTCGCACGAGCAGAACCTGATTCTCGCGAACGTGAAGAAGCGCGATCTGCACACGGTGTGGGAACGCGCGAAGGCGCTCGGTTTCGCGACGGCGAACATCGGCCTGTTGACGGACATCATCGCGTGCCCGGGCGGCGATTTCTGCTCGCTCGCGAATGCCAAGTCGATCCCGATCGCGCTCGCCATTCAGGACCGTTTCAACGATCTCGACTACGTGCACGACCTCGGCGACCTTTCGCTGAACATCTCGGGCTGCATCAACGCGTGCGGTCATCACCACGTCGGCAATATCGGCATTCTGGGCGTCGATAAGGACGGCTCGGAGTGGTATCAGGTGACGCTCGGCGGCGAGCAAAGCTCGGGCGCGACCGGCGCGCATCTCGGCAAGGTGATCGGCCCGTCGTTCTCGGCCGAAGAGATGCCCGACGTGATCGCGCAAGTGATCGACACTTTCGTCGATAACCGCATCGAAGGCGAGCGCTTCATCGAGACGTTCGGCCGCATCGGCATGGCGCCGTTCAAGGAGCGCGTGTACGCATCGCGCCAGGCTCACGCTTAAGGATCTGCAAATGACGTTGATTATCAAGAACCGCGCGGTCGTCGAAGACAGTTTCACCGTTGTGCGCGCCGCCGAAGACGGTACGTTGCCCGCCGTCGATGCGCTGCCGGCCGGCAAGATCATCGTGCCGTTTGCGCTGTGGAAAGAGCACAAGCCGGCGATCGTCGCGTCGCGCGCGAAAGAAGACATCGGCGTGTGGCTCGCGCCGGACGACGAACCCGCCGACATCGTCGCGGATTTCGCGCACATTTCCGTGATCGCCGTCGATTTCCCGGTGTTCCGCGATGGCCGCGGCTTTTCCATCGGCCGATTGCTGCGCGAGCGCTATCAGTGGACGGGCGAACTGCGCGCAATCGGCGACGTGCTGCGCGATCAGGTTGCATTCCACGCGCGCTGCGGCTTCGATGCGTTCGCCGTGCGCGCGGACAAGGACATCAACGACGCGCTCAACGCGTTCACCGAGTTCACGAATCTGTATCAGGGCGCGACCGACAATCCGGAACCGCTGTTCCGTCGTCGCGCGGCGCTCGTCGCAGCGCTCGGAGCCTGATGTATGACGCCTGAATTGCAAGCCAAGGTTGAACGCCTGGATGCGCTGCTCGATTCGATCGCGGCGCGCCACCAGAACGTCAAGCTAGCCAGCAGTCTCGCCGCCGAAGACATGGTGCTGACGCACGCCATCCTTTCGCGCGATGTGAAGATCGGCATCTTCTCGCTGAATACGGGCCGTTTGCACGCGGAAACGCTCGGCATGCTCGATACCGTGAAAGCGCGCTACGGCTACGACATCGAGCAGTTTCATCCGCAACAGGACGCGGTCGATGCCTACGTGCGCGATCACGGTCTGAACGCGTTCTACGAAAGCATTGATTTGCGCAAGAGCTGCTGCCATATCCGCAAGGTCGAGCCGCTCAATCGCGCGCTGTCCGATGTCTCCGCGTGGGTGACGGGACAGCGCCGCGAACAATCGGTGACGCGCGCCGAGCTGCACGAGGAAGAGCGCGACGAGCCGCGCAACATCGCCAAGTTCAATCCGCTCGCGGACTGGACCGAAACCGATGTGTGGGATTACCTGAAAGCCTTCGATGTGCCCGTGAATCCGCTGCACGCGCGCGGCTATCCGAGCATCGGCTGCGAGCCTTGTACGCGCGCGGTGCGCCCCGGCGAAGACAGCCGCGCCGGACGCTGGTGGTGGGAATCGCGCGATACGAAGGAATGCGGCTTGCACATCACGAATATCAAGATCGTCGAAGCAGCACCAAGCTCCGCGATCTAAGGCACTACCCCCTGTCACTGAACGCGGCGCTCATAGAAGCGCCGCTAGAAAAAGGATCGACGAACATGAGCACGACGCTCGACTCTAACGTCACCGCACCGGTCGTCAACAAGGCGACTCGCATGGATCACCTGGATTGGCTCGAAGCCGAGTCGATCCACATCATTCGCGAACTGGTCGCGGAATGCAGCAAGCCCGCGCTCCTGTTCTCGGGCGGCAAGGATTCGGTCGTCGTGCTGGCGCTCGCGCTCAAGGCGTTCGGCCTCGGCGGGGGCCGCAAGACGACGCTGCCGTTCCCGCTGGTTCACATCGACACGGGTCACAACTTCCAGGAAGTGATCGATTTCCGCGATCGCCGCGCGGCCGAGATCGGCGCGGAGCTCGTCGTCGGTCATGTCGAGGATTCGATCAAGAAGGGCACGGTGCGTCTGCGTCGCGAGACGGATTCGCGCAATGCCGCGCAAGCGGTGACGCTGCTCGAAACCATCGAGCAATACGGCTACACGGCGATGATCGGCGGCGCGCGCCGCGACGAAGAAAAGGCGCGCGCGAAAGAGCGCATCTTCTCGTTCCGCGATGAATTCGGCCAGTGGGATCCGAAGGCGCAGCGTCCGGAACTGTGGAGCATCTACAACGCGCGTCTGCACAACGGCGAGCATCTGCGCGTGTTCCCGATCTCGAACTGGACCGAGCTCGACGTGTGGCAGTACATCGCGCGCGAAAAGCTCGAACTGCCGAACATCTACTACGCGCATGACCGCGAGATCGTGCGCCGCAACGGCCTGCTCGTGCCGGTAACGCCGCTCACGCCGGTGCGCGAAGGCGAGACCGCCGAGATCGCGCAAGTGCGTTTCCGCACCGTCGGCGATATCAGTTGCACGTGCCCGGTCGCGAGCGATGCCGATGACGTCGAGAAGATCATCGCGGAAACGGCCGTGACGGAAATCACGGAACGCGGCGCGACGCGCATGGACGATCAGGCTTCCGAAGCCGCGATGGAACAGCGCAAGAAGCAAGGTTATTTCTAAGCATCACGCCACAGGAAGAAACGAGTCATGAGCATCTATCAAGCTGAAGATCTGGGCGTGTTGCGCTTCATCACCGCGGGTTCCGTCGACGACGGCAAGAGCACGCTGATCGGCCGTCTGCTGTACGACAGCAAGGCCGTCTTGTCGGATCAGTTGTCGGCGATTTCGCGCGCGAAGAACAAGCGCACGGTCGGCGATGAAATCGACCTCTCGCTGCTCACGGACGGCCTCGAAGCCGAGCGCGAGCAGGGCATTACCATCGACGTCGCGTATCGCTATTTCGCCACGGCGAAGCGCAAGTTCATCATCGCCGATACGCCGGGCCACGAGCAGTACACGCGCAACATGGTGACGGGCGCCTCGACGGCGCATGCGGCGATCATTCTCGTCGACGCAACGCGCGTCACGTTCGAGGACGGCGTCGCGCAACTGCTGCCGCAGACGAAGCGCCACAGCGCGATCGTCAAGCTGCTCGGTCTGCAGCACGTGATCGTCGCCATCAACAAGATGGATCTGGTCGAGTACAGCGAAGCGCGCTTCAACGAGATTCGCGATGCGTACGTCGTGCTCGCGCGTCAGCTCGGGCTGTCGAACGTGCGCTTCGTGCCGGTGTCGGCGCTGAAGGGCGACAACATCGTGACGGCGAGCGAGCGCATGCCGTGGTACGCAGGCGAGCCGCTGCTCGATCTGCTGGAATCGCTGCCGGTCGCGCAGCCGAACGATCAGGCGCTGCGTTTCCCGGTGCAATGGGTCGCGCGTCAGGACGGCTCGCAAGCCGACGATTTCCGCGGCTACATGGGCCGCGTCGAAGCGGGCGAAGTGCGCGTCGGCGATGCGCTGACCGTGCTGCCCGCCGGCCGCGAAGCGACGGTTGCCGAGATTATCGCGCCGGTGCCGGGTGGTGTCGCGCCGGTGGATCGCGCGTTCGCTGGCCAGACGGTGACGATTCGCCTGACGGAAGACGTCGACGTGTCGCGCGGCGATACCTTCGTGCCCGCCGCGGCGAAGGTCGAGCCGGCGAAGAAGCTCGAAGCGGACCTCTGCTGGTTCGACGAAGAGCCGCTTTCGCCGCAGCGCAAATATCTGCTGAAACAGACGACGAACACGGTGTTCGCGCGCATCGGCGCGGTGAAGCAGGTGCTGGACGTGCATACGCTGTCGCATTCGGTCGATCGCAGCACGCTCGCGATGAACGACATCGGCCGCGTGGCGCTCACGTTGCAGAAGCCGATCGTCGCGGACGAGTACGATACGCATCAGGGCACCGGCGCGTTCGTGCTGATCGATGAAGCGACGCATCACACGGTCGCCGCCGGCATGATTCGTTCGATCGCGGCTTGATCGACATTTAGCGACGGATGATTGCAATGGGTAAGGTCTATCTGATCGGAGCGGGGCCGGGCGCGGCGGATCTCATCACCGTGCGCGGCATGCGCTTGCTCGAGCAGGCGGACGTCGTGCTGCACGACGCGCTCGTCGAACCGGCGATGCTCGACTACGCGCCCAACGCGAAGAAGATTGCTGTCGGCAAGCGCTGCGGACAGCGTTCGACGGCGCAGCACTTCATCAACAAGCAGATCGTCGATGCTGCGCTGGAACACGGTGTCGTGGTGCGTCTGAAGGGCGGCGATCCGATGCTCTTCGGCCGCGCCGACGAGGAAATGCGCGCGCTCGAAGTTGCGGGCATCGAGTTCGAAGTGGTGCCGGGCATCACGGCGGCGCTCGCGAGCGCGGCGACGCTCAAGCGCTCGCTGACCTTGCGCGGTGTGGCGCGCAGCGTCGCACTGGCGACGCATTCGCGTGCGGCGGACAGCGACGAGATTCGCGAGCAGGCGAAGGCCGATTCGCTCGTGTTCTACATGGGCCGCGACAGCGCGCCGGACATCGCGCAGCAGTTGATCGATGCGGGACGTCCGGGCTCGACGCCGGTGGCGATCGTCGAGGCGTGCAGCACGCCGCGCGAACGCACGCTGACGTTGACGCTCGCGCGCATGGCGCTGGGTGAGGCGCAGGAGTGGCTGGATCCGTCGCAGCCGAGCTTGCTGATGATCGGTGAGGCGTTTCGCGAACGGGCGTCGGCGGTGAAGCCGAAGGTGCATTTGAAGGGGATGCAGGCGGCGGCTTGATGTCGTTCGACAGGCTCAAAGTAAGGAGCGCACCGGAGACGGTGCGCTCCTTTTGCTTTGGATCTCGGAATTCAAAAGTCGACGAGCTTGATTTTCTTCTTTTTCGAGTTGCTGGCGCGGGAATGCGTACTGCGAGGCTATTGCCCACTTGGAAATGAGCAGATTCATACGGAGCCCAATCGGATATACGGAAAAGTCAATCCAAGTAGAGGCGCTCGATTCGGAGGGTGCCATTCGGCCGAATGGCCAGCGTTGATCTACGCGCCCATCTGCCGCAAACAATACCCCGCGACCGCTTCCAGCACCGCGTCATCTTCCCCGACTGCCGTCGCGCAGGAAATCGCAACGTCGGGATGTGCCTTCCGGCACTTCTCGACGATCTCCGGCAAGTCGCGACGCACATGCCCGCCTTGTCCGAAAAAAACGGGCACGACCGTAATGGCATCGCATCCATCGGCGGCTTGCCGCGCCACTGCGGCCGGCAAATCCGGCGACATCAACTCGAGAAACGCCAGCGCCACCGGCTGATCGCCGCGCGAACCACGCAACTTCTGCGCAAGCCGCTCGAATGGCTCGGCCCAGCGCGGATCGCGCGCGCCGTGACCGAACAGGATGATGCCGTGCTTCTTCATCGCGCGTTCTCCGTCAGGGAAGAAACGTCAGTGCCGCTCGACCCACTTCAGTCCGATCAACCCGACCGCCAGATAGGCGAGCGCGGGCGCGGCCGCCGTGAGCGGCGCGGGCCAGGTATTCAGATTGCCGATATGCGAGAACAGCGTGTTGAACAACTGGAAGCTCATGCCGATCATGATGCCGCCGAACACCTTCACGCCGACCACGCCCGCGCGCGTATGCAGGTACGCGAACGGCAGCGACAGAATCAGCATCACGAACACCGCGAACGGATAAAGAATCTTGCGCCAGAACGCGATCTGATAGCGCTGCGCGTCCTGATGGTTCTCCGTCAGATGCTGGATATAGCGAAAGAGGTTGAACATCGACATCCGATCCGGCGACACGAGCAGCACCGACAGAATCTGCGGCGTCAGCTCGGAGCGCAACGAGTACTCCGGCAGCGTGGTCTGCGTCGCGCGATACACCGGATTCAACGTGTCGCCGGGATTGACGGCCTGCGGCGGCGCGTCGTTCAGGCGGGTGTCGGTCACGCCGGTGAGCTTCCAGTGGCCGGGCGGCGCGTACACACCCGTCTTCGCGATGCGTACGTTGGTCAGGCGGAACTTCGAATCGAACTCGTAGATTCGCACGTTGGCGATCGTCGTATCGGGGTTCAGCGTGCCGACGTTGACGAAACGCGTGACCTGTTCGCCGTTCTCTTTCGCCGTCAACGTGTCCTTGACCCACACGCCCGACTGAAAATTCGATGACACCGACGATCCGAGCGCCTCAAGCCGCACGCGCTCGGACAACTGGTCCGTGTATGGCCCGATCACTTCGCCGATGAGGTACGTGATGAACACCAGCGGAATGCCGATCTTCATCAGCGAGCGCAGCGCCGCGCCGGTCGAAAGCCCCGACACGCGGAAGATCGTGAATTCCGAGGCTGCCGCCATCTGCGCGAAGACGTAAATGGCCGAGATGAGCGCGGCGACGGGAATGATCTCGTAGAAGCGCGAAGGCGTCTGCAGCCCGACGCGCAGCACCGCGAGCATGAAGTTGTATTTGCCGTGCCCGACCGTGTTCAGCTCGTTGATCAGGTCGAAGAAGAAGAACAGCCCCGAGAACGCGAACAGGATGAAGATGAACGCGAGGTAGATCTGGCGCGCGAAGTATCGTTCGTAGATGCGCAACATGTCAGGCCCCCTTTGAACCCGTCAGCGACGAGAGCCTGAAGAGCGGCCGGTTGCGAATCCGCAGCCAGAAGATGAACGCGACGAGCGCCCCCACGACGAGGTGCAGCCCGACGAGTCCCACGCCGAACGACAGCTTGCCTTGCTCGATCCACGACTGCACGACGTTCAGCAGGTTCGAATACGTGAGATAGATGAGCACGGCCATCACGAGATTGATCGTGCGGCTGCGGCGCGGGTTTTGATACGAAAGCGGAATGGCGAGCAGCATCAGATTGATGGCGATGATCGGCAAGCCCGCGCGCCACGCGAACTCCGCGAGATTTTCCTTGGTCGGATCCGCGAGCAGATCGGGCGTGTAGATGCCCGTGGTCGTCGGCGTGTTGACGACCTGGCGGCTCATTATCTTCACACCATAGCGCTCGAATTCCATGATCCGGAAGTTCGGCTGGCCGGGCTCGCCGTCGTAGCGGCGGCCGTTGTCGAGCACGATGAAGCGGTCGCCGTCGGGACGCGTTTCGGTGTGCCCGTTCTTCGAAACGATCACGTTGACCTTGCCGCCTTCCGTGCTCGTGACGAACACGTTCTCGACGTGCCCCTGATCCTGCGACATCTTCTCGATGAAGAACACGCGATGGCTCGCCGGCGATTCGCGGAACTGGCCCGGCGCGAGCAGCGACACTTCATCGCGCTGCTGAAAGCGCTGCTTGATGAGCTTGCTCTGCTGATTCGACCACGGCCAGCCGACGAAAGCGAAGAACATGATGAGGATGATGATCGGCGTCGAGAACACGGCGATCGGCTTGATGAGCTGCGTCTGACTCACGCCCGACGCGAGCCACACGACCATTTCCGAGTCGCGGTACCAGCGCGTGAGCACGAAGAGGATGGAGACGAACAGCGTCACGATCAGCATGACCGCGAGATAGCCGATGACGGTGAGCCCGATCAGCACGACGACGTCTTTCGGGTCGATCTGACCTTGCGCCGCGAAGCCGACGATGCGGATCATCATCGTCGTGAGCATGATCGTGAGCAGGACCATGAACACGGCGCCGGCCGTATACGCGAGTTCGCGCTGCAGGGAGCGTTCGAAGATCATTGAATTTTGCGATTTGCCGGCGGGGATGCGGAATCATCCACGCATCTTGTGGCGAAGGGGAAGGGCATCGTGCTCATCCTCGCTTTGCGCCTGTGACCGCCGCGGAAAAAATAGCGGATAATTGCGGCTTTCATCCTTCAGCCTAGATTTTATCCGAGGATAAGCGCGATGGACTTTAGCATAAAAGCCTGTGATTGGAGCAAAGGCGAGGCAAATGGTTTCCTTACCGGAAAGTCGGATGTCATCGTGCTCGGCATCTTTGAAGCGCAGACGCTCACGGGCGCCGCGCGCGACATGGACGTCGCCACCAAGGGCCTCATTTCGCGCGTCGTGAAAGCCGGCGACATGAGCGGCCGCGCCGGCACGACGCTGCTCGTGCCCGAAGTGACCGGCATCGGCGCATCGCGCGTGCTGCTCGTCGGGCTCGGCAAGCAGGACGCCTTCAATCAGAAAGCCTATGGCGAAGCCGTGCGCGCCGCGTGGCGCGTGCTGCTCGGCTCGAAGATCGGCCAGGCGACCTTCACGCTCGCTCAACTGCCGGTCCAGGAGCGCGACGGCGTGTGGGCCGTGCGCGCCGCGATCCTCGCGCTGCGCGAGCTGACCTACAAATTCACGCAGATGAAGAGCAAGCCCGACAACGGCGCGCGCTCGCTCAGGAAGATCGTGTTCAGCATCGATTCCGCGGACGAGAAAGCCGCCAGGGTCGCGGTGAAGCAGGGCGTCGCGATCGCGAACGGCATGGATCTCACGCGCGATCTCGGCAATCTGCCGCCGAACGTCTGCACGCCGACCTATCTCGGCCAGACCGCGAAGAAGCTTGGCCGCGACTTCAAGCTGAAGGTCGAGGTGCTCGGCCAGAAGCAGATCGAGGCGCTCGGCATGGGCTCGTTCCTGTCGGTGGCGAAGGGTTCGGTCGAGCCGCCGCAGTTCATCGTCATGCATTACCAAGGCGCGGGCGTCGAAGCGAGCAAGACGAAGGGCAAGAATGCGCCGATCGTGCTGGTCGGCAAGGGCATCACGTTCGACTCGGGCGGCATCTCGATCAAGCCGGGCGAGGCGATGGACGAGATGAAGTACGACATGTGCGGCGCGGGTTCCGTGTTCGGCACGATGCGCGCGGTCGCCGAAATGGGCCTGAAGCTCAACGTGATCGGCGTGATCCCGACTTGCGAGAACATGCCCGCGGGCAACGCCGTGAAGCCGGGCGACATCATCACGGCGATGAACGGCACGACCATCGAAGTGCTCAACACCGACGCCGAAGGCCGCCTGATCCTGTGCGACGCCTTGACCTACGCGGAGCGCTTCAAGCCCGCCGCCGTGGTCGATATCGCGACGCTCACGGGCGCGTGCATCATCGCGCTCGGGCATCACAACACCGGTCTCTTCTCGAAGGACGACGCGCTCGCGGGCGAGTTGCTCGACGCATCGCGCGAAGCGTCCGATCCGGCATGGCGCCTGCCGCTCGACGACGAGTATCAGGACCAGCTCAAGTCGAATTTCGCGGATGTCGCGAATATCGGCGGACGTCCGGCCGGCAGCGTGACGGCGGCGTGCTTCCTGTCGCGCTTCGCGACGGCGTATCCGTGGGCGCACCTCGATATCGCCGGAACCGCGTGGAAGAGCGGCGCGGCGAAGGGCGCGACGGGCCGTCCCGTGCCGCTGCTTTCGCAGTTCCTGATCGATCGCGCGGGCGCATGACACGCATCGACTTCCATACGAATGTCGGCGATCCGCTCGCCTACGCCTGCCGCCTCGCGCGCAAGGTGTACGCGAGCGGCAAGCCGCTCGTCGTGCTCGCCGAACCGCAGCGTCTCGCCGCGTTCGACGAGCAGTTGTGGACCTTCCAGCCGCTCGAATTCGTGCCGCACTGCATGGCGAAGAGCGCGCTCGCGCAGGACACGCCTGTCGTGCTCACGTCGAATCTGGATGAAGCGCCGCATCATCAGGTGCTGGTGAATCTCGGCGCGCCGGTGTCCGCGCAGTTCGCGCGCTTCGAGCGGCTCGTCGAGATCGTCGGCAGCGAGGGCGACGAACTCGCCGCGGGCCGCGAGCGTTATCGCTTCTATCGCGATCGCGGCTATGCGATCGAGACGCACAATCAGGGCGGTTGAGCGAACAGAAAGCGCGCGTTGCGTGCGCTACGCTGGCAGTGACAAAGGAGACCACCCGAGATGACCGACAAGCCCGAATCCTTCGATTCCTCCATTCCGACGCTGACCGATGTCGTCGTGCCCGGCAAGCCGGAATACGCGCGCGCGCCGTCGATCAACGCCGCGATCGAATACGACGCGGACCAGATCGCCGAGCGGCTGCGCGGCCGCTTCACGAACTTCCTGACAGGCGATGCGCGCGCGCTCATCGAAGAACGCTGCCGCGAAGTGCTGCGCGAACATTCGACGCAACTCGTCTCGGCGATCACGCGCGAAGTCGCGATGGCGCTCGAAGGCCGGATGAGCGAATGGGTGCGCGATGCAGTCGAGGAAGAGTTGCGCCGTCAGCGCGGCGAATGAGTTCTATCGCGGCGACGGTATCTCCGCCCGGCACGCGATAACCTGATCCCGGCGACACCCTGTTTCTCCAGTCGAACGCGCGCGTTCGATTGTTGCGCTATTTCTTTTGGCGAACTGATCATGTTCGCCTGCCACGCATATCGTTACAAAGAGGATGACGCCGGAATTCGACGGGCGTTTACCTATACTGCCAATGCTTCGACCAGATACAGCGATGAGCGCGTGACTCGCAGTCGTGATGCACGCCTTGGGACGTCGGTGGAACGGAGTCGTCCAGCGCATGAGCAAACAACGATATCGCGGGCGGGACCGGCAATTCTTTACTGAACGGCGTCCTCATTCCGCCGCCGTGCTCCTTCTTTTCGCGATGTCGGCGCACGCCGTCACGACACTCGGGCCAAGCTCGGCCACGCAGACGGTTTCCACCGACACGTCCTACCTGATCAAGCCCGGCACCGCGATCACGACCTCATCGGGCAACGCCATCAACGTCGAGGGCATTGCGCCCGTAACCATGTCGAACGCGGGTTCGATCATCAGTTCTACGGACAACATCGCGGCGGCAGTTGTGTTCGACGTGCCCGGATCGCTCGTCAATCAGGTGTCCGGCGCGGCGCTGGGCCATACGCACGGCATCCTCTTCAACAACAACGGTGCAGCCAACAATATCGTCAATCGCGGCGATGTCAGCGCGCGTATCAGCCATGCAATTACCTACTTGGGCGCGGCGAGCGGGACCGTCGACAACTTCGGAACGCTCAACGCCAACTCGGCGGTGACGGCCAGCACGGACGGCATTCTCCTCGGATCGACGGGCAACGTGACCGTGAACAATCACGCCGGGGCGGTCATCCGCTCGGGTATGGGCGATCACGATAACGGCAGCGGGATCCTCGTGAGTGCCGGAACGGCGCTGATTGGCAATGACGGACTCATCGATGCCTATCACGAAGGCATTCTCGGCAGAAGCCGCCTTCCCATGGAGGTACGCAATGGCGCCACGGGCGTGATCCGCAGCACGATCGGGGCGGGCGTGCGGCTCCAAAGCGGGAGCACGCTCGATAACGCCGGCGTCATTGCCAGCGGGTCGGAAACGGCCATTCTGCTATTCGGCCCGCACAACGTCGTGACGCTCGGCGCGGGTTCGCGGCTGATAAGCGGCAATGGCAACGCCATCACCAGCCAGAGCACAGACAATTCGATCATCCTGACGGGCACCAACACGGAGTCGGGGAACTTCTTCGCAAGTCCCGAACATGGCTTCATCCGGCTGAACCCGCGCGCGGGCAGCGACTGGACGCTCAACGGCACGGTGCTGATGGGCGGGACATCCTCAGCGGCGCTCGATGTCGAAGGCGCGCTGACGCTCGGCGGCGCGGTCATTCAGAACGGCGGCGGCACGACGGTAAGGTCTTCGGGCTCGCTCACGCTCGGCACGGGCGGCGCGGCCGGCATCGTGACGGGCAATGTCGTCAATGACGGCCTGCTTCGGTTCAATCGCAGCGACGCCTTTTCGTTCGACGGCGCGATAACGGGAACGGGCACGCTCGTGCAGGCGGGCAGCGGCACCGCCGCGCTGACAGCAGCGGGATCGTCGCAAGGCGCGGTAAACGTGCAAGCGGGCACGCTCGCGCTGAATCAGCCGGGCGCGTTCAATGCGGGCAGCTATGCGACGCAGCCTGGCGCGACGACCGCCATCGCCGCGGATTCGACGCTGAACGTCGCGACGAACTTCAGCCAGGCGCCGGGCGCAGCGCTGACGATCGCCATCGGACAGGCCCAGCCGATCATCACGGCGGCGAGCGCGAGTCTCGGCGGCGCGCTGAACGTGAGCGGCTTCGGCGCGAGCGCGCCGGATTCCGCGAGCGCGCTCACGAGCACGCGCTTTGACATCATCCATACGAGCGGCGGTATCGCAGGCGATTTCGCGAGCGTCGGGTTCGGCGGCACGGCGAGTCCCGTCGATTATCTGACGCTCGCCGGCGCGAAGACCAACAACGGGCTCGACTACGAAGTCGGCTTCGGCCTGCGCTGGCTCGCAGGCGCGGCACAGGGCGACGGCGCGTTCACGCTCGCAGGCGCGGCGGATACCTTCAATGCCGATGTCGCGCTCAACGACCAGACTGGCCGGTTCGCGAGCGGCTGGGACGGCCGGACGTTGACGAAGAAGGGCGCGGGCACGTTGATCCTGTCGGCGGCGAACGGCTATACCGGCGCGACACTGATCGATGCCGGCACGCTCGCCGCGGGCGCGCGCGACGTGATCGCGGGAAGTTCGCAGCTCGCGGTGGCGGCGGGCGCGACCTTCGATCTGCGCGGCTTCGATCAGCACGTCAGCGATCTCGCCGGCGCGGGCAATGTGACGCTCGCCGGCGGTGCGCTGAGCGTGAACAGCGCGGCCGATTCGACGTTCAGCGGCACGATCGGCGGCGCAGGCAGTTTGACGAAGAGCGGCGCGGCCACGCTGACGCTGAACGGCGACAACACGTTCACCGGCACGACGACGATCGCTTCGGGCGCGCTGCGGCTCGGCGCGGGCGGGACGACGGGCAGCGTCGCCGGGAACGTCGTCGATGACGGCGCGCTCGTCTTCGACCGCGCCGACAACGTGATCTTCCGCAACACGATCAGCGGCACGGGCGATGTCGTTCAGCAAGGCAGCGGCGTCGTCACGTTGACCAACGCGCAAACCTACAGCGGCGCCACGCGCGTCGATGCCGGCGCGCTGGTGTTGACCGACGGCGCGCGGCTCGCGAATACGTCTCAGGTAAGCGTGGCTCCGAGCGCGACCTTCGGCGGCTATGGCTCGGTGGGCGGCGCGGTGCTCAACAACGGCGTGCTGGCCATAGCCGATGCCGCGCCGGGTTTCGCGGGCGGTCCGGCGGGACAGTTCCTCATCGGCGGCGCGCTCACGAACAACGGCGAGATTCGCATGGCGAGCGCCGCGCCCGCGAGCACGCTGACCGTCGCGGGCGACTACACCGGCAACAACGGCCGGATGGCGCTCTCCACGGTGCTCGCGGGCGACGGATCGGCGACCGACAGACTTGTCGTACACGGCGGCACGGCGGGGCAGACGCGCGTCGCAATCGCAAATGCGGGCGGCGCGGGCGCGCAAACGGCGAACGGCATCGAGATCGTCCAGGTGGACGGGCAATCGAACGGCGTGTTCACGCTTGACGGCCGCGTGGTCGCGGGTCCGTACGAATACAGTCTGCGGCAAGGCGGCCTGGCGACGCCGGGCGATGGCGACTGGTATCTGCGTTCGGCGCCGACGCCGCGCCCGGAGCCGGGCGCTTACCTCGGCAATCAGCGCTCGGCCGAAACGATGTTCACGATGACACTGCACGATCGCGCAGGCTTCGCCGATTCCTACGCCGCGCTACCGCCGGACGCCGATAACGCGACGGCCTGGGCGCGCACGAGAGGCGCGCATACCGACAGCGACGCGGCCAGCGGGCGTATCGGCGAATCGACGGACATCGCGCTCGTGCAGGCGGGCATCGACCTGCTGCATCGGGTGTCGGACGGGCATCGCTGGCAGGCGGGCGTGATGGCGGGCTACGGCTCGTCCACCACCGATGCGACCGCGCAGAACAGTTCCGCGACCGCGCGCGGCAACGTCAACGGGGCGAGCGCGGGCGTCTACGCGACGTGGCGCGGCAATGCCTGGTCAGCCGATGGCCCGTACGTCGACACCTGGCTGCAGTACGCCCATTTCGACAACACCGTGAAGGGCGCGGATCTGCCGGGCGAGAATTATTCGAGCAGCGTGTGGGCGGGATCGCTCGAAGGCGGCTGGGCCTTTGCGCTCGGGCAGACATCGACGGGACCGGTGCTCGTCGAGCCGCAGCTTCAGTTGATCTACACGAACTATCACGCCGGCGATCACGTCGAGCACAACGGAACGGTGATTCACAGCGACGATGGCGGCGGATTCACGACGCGCGTCGGCGTGCGGATCTTTCACGCGCCAGGCTCGGCGGCGTCGCCCGGATGGCTGCCGTTCGCGGAAATCAACTGGTGGCACGACACGCAGCTTTCCTCGGTTTCGTTCAACGACGTGCGCGTGTCGCAGGACGGCCCGAGAAATCGCATGGAGTTCAAGCTCGGCGCGCAAGGCCAGATCGCGAAACAGTGGCGCGTGTGGGGCAATCTCGGCTATCAGCAAGGCGACGGCGGTTATCGGAGCTACGAAGGGCTGCTCGGCGCGCGCTACATCTGGTGACGCGCGCGCCGGTTGCGCGTCAACCCGTCACCGCGCCCTTGTTCGCCGGCCCCGCGAGCGCCGCGAATTTCGCCAGCACGCCGCGCGTGTACTTCGGCGCGGGCTGCTTCCACGCGGCGCGGCGGCGCGCGAGTTCGGCGTCATCCACGTTCAGTTGCAGAAGCAGCTTGTGCGCGTCGATGGTTATCGAATCGCCTTCCTGCACGAGCGCGATGGTGCCGCCCGCGAACGCTTCCGGCGCGACGTGGCCGACCACCATGCCCCAGGTGCCGCCCGAGAAACGCCCGTCGGTGATGAAGCCGACGGATTCGCCCAGCCCCTTGCCGATGATCGCCGATGTCGGCGCGAGCATCTCCGGCATGCCCGGACCGCCGACCGGCCCCAGATAGCGCAGCACGAGAATGTCGCCAGCTTTGATCTTGTCGCTGAGAATGGCGTCCATCGCGCTTTGCTCGTCGTCGAACACGCGCGCAGGACCCGTGATGACCGGATTCTTCAGGCCCGTGATCTTCGCGACCGCGCCGTCTTCCGCGAGATTCCCGCGCAGGATCGCGAGATGCCCTTCCTTGTAAAGCGCCTGCTCGATCGGGAAGATGACCTTTTGATCCGCGCGCGGCTTGCTCGGCACGTCCTTCAGTTCTTCGGCCATCGTGCGGCCGGTGATCGTGATGCAGTCGCCGTGCAAGAGACCCGCGTCGAGCAGGATCTTCAGCACTTGCGGAATGCCGCCGGCTTTGTGCAAGTCCGTCGCGACATATTGACCGGAAGGCTTCAGATCGCAGATGACCGGCACTTTCTTGCGCATGCGCTCGAAGTCGTCGATGCTCCATTCCACGTCCGCCGCGTGCGCGATGGCGAGATAGTGCAGCACGGCGTTCGTCGAGCCGCCCGTCGCCATGATGAGCGCCACCGCGTTCTCGATCGACTTCTTCGTGATGATGTCGCGCGGCTTCAGATCCCTCTTCACCGCTTCGACGAGTACGCGCGCCGATTCGGCCGCGGAATCGACCTTTTCCTGATCCGGATTCGCCATCGTCGACGAATACATCAGCGACATGCCGAGCGCCTCGAACGACGAGCTCATCGTGTTCGCCGTGTACATGCCGCCGCACGAGCCGGTCGACGGGCACGCGTTCTTCTCGACGCCCTTGAAATCCTCCTCCGACATGCGCCCCGCGGTGAACTCGCCGACCGCCTCGAAAGACGACACGATCGTCAGATCCTTGCCCTTCCAGTTGCCGGGGCGAATCGTGCCGCCATACACATAGATCGACGGCACGTTCATGCGCGCCATGCCGATCATGCCGCCCGGCATGTTCTTGTCGCAGCCGCCGATCACGACGACGCCGTCCATCCACTGGCCTTGCACGGCGGTCTCGACGCAGTCCGCGATTACCTCGCGCGACACGAGCGAGTACTTCATGCCTTCGGTGCCCATCGACATGCCGTCGGAGATCGTCGGCGTGCCGAAAATCTGCGGATTCGCATCGGATTTCCTGATCGATTCGACGGCGGCGTCCGCGAGGCGCTGCAAGCCCGCGTTGCACGGCGTGATCGTCGAGTGGCCATTGGCGACGCCGATCATCGGCTTGTCGAAGTCCTCCTCCTTGTAGCCGAGGGCGTAATACATCGAGCGATTGGGCGAGCGCGCGACGCCCTGAGTGATGTGCTTCGAGCGGCGATTGAAGGCCATGGTGTGCTCCTGAGGGGATGTTCTTGATTTGATGCAGCAAGAATGCAACCGCGCTATGTGTCTGTCCAATATATTATTCAGGGCTTACTAGGTCGCAAAACATATCAATGGAATTACGACTCCTGCGTTATTTCGTGACGGTCGCCGAAGAGATGCACTTCGGCCGTGCCGCCGCGCGCCTCGCGATGACGCAGCCGCCGCTCTCGCAGGCGATCCGCGCGCTGGAAGAATCGCTCGGGGTCGCGCTTTTCGTGCGCACGAAACGGACCGTGGAGCTGACGCCCGTCGGCAAGGATCTGTTGCCGGAAGTGCGCCGCCTGCTCGCATCCGCCGATGCGCTGCGTCCGCTCGCGCAATCGCTCGCGCGCGGCGAGGCGGGCGTGCTGTCGCTCGCGTTCGTCTCCACCGCCGATTACGGGCTTCTGCCGGCGCTGCTGCGCGATTACGGTGCGCGTCATCCCGGCGTGCGTCTGCAACTGACCGAAGCGACGAGCGACGTGCAGATCGACGAACTCGTCGCCGGGCGCGTCGATGCGGGCCTCGTCATTCCGCCGCTGCCGCCGCGTTACGCGTCGTCGCTCGAGTATGTGCCGATCGCGCGCGAGCCGCTGATGATCGCGATGTCCGAGAAGCAGGCGCAAGAGCTGAATTCGAGCGAAGGCGAGCCGGTCGACCTGCACGATCTCGCCGCCGCGCCGCTCGTCGTCTTTCCGAGGCGTCTCGCGCCCGGCTTGCACGACATCATCATGGGCTGCTATGGCGCGGCCGGGCTCACGCCGCGTATCGGGCAGGAGGCGATCCAGATGCAGACCATCGTGAGCCTCGTGTCCGCCGGCATGGGCGTCGCGCTCGTGCCGCAATCGCTGCGTCATCTAAGGCGCACGGGCGTCGTGTATCGTCCGCTTCTCGATCCCGGTCCTTTCGTGGAAACGGGGCTGGTATGGCGGATCGCGGAAGTGAGTCCGGTGCTCGCCGGGTTCATCGAAATCGTCCGTTCGAGGGCCGAAAGCGCCGGTTCTGTATGATTCGCCCCTGTAGCCCGCTTAAAGATTCCCACATCAGAATGCTCATACATCCCAATTTCGATCCCATCGCGATTCATCTCGGACCGCTCGCCGTGCGCTGGTACGGCCTCATGTACCTGGTGGCGTTCGTGTCGGCCATCGTCATCGGCCGGTTGCGGCTGCGGCTGCCTTATGTCGCCGCGCAAGGCTGGACCGTGAAGGACATCGACGACATGCTGTTCTACGGCGTGCTCGGCACGATTCTGGGCGGGCGCATCGGCTACGTGCTGTTTTACAAGGCCAGCTATTACGCCGCGCATCCGCTCGATATCTTCAAGGTATGGGAAGGCGGGATGTCGTTTCACGGCGGCTTTCTCGGCGTGACGCTCGCGATGGTGCTGTTCGCGTATCACCGCAAGCGCACGTGGCTGCAGGTGACGGATTTCGTCGCGCCGATGGTGCCGCTCGGTCTCGCGGCGGGGCGACTCGGCAATTTCATCAACGGCGAGCTGTGGGGCCGCGTGACGGACCCGAACGCGCCGTGGGCGATGCTCTTCCAGAACTCGACGAACGACGACGCCGTGTGGCTCTCGAAGAATCCGCAGCTCGACGCGCAGTATCACCTCACGGAAATTTTTCAGCGTTACCACATGCTGCCGCGTCATCCGTCGCAGTTGTACGAAATCGCGCTGGAAGGGCTCGTGTTGTTTATCGTGATCTGGACGTTCTCGCGCAAGCAGCGTCCGGTCGGCGCGATTTCGGCGCTGTTCCTGATCGGTTATGGACTCGCGCGCTTCACCGTGGAATTCGCGCGTGAGCCGGACGATTATCTCGGCTTGCTCGCGCTCAATCTCTCGATGGGCCAATGGCTTTCGCTGCCGATGATCGTCGCCGGCGTGGTAATGATGGTGTGGGCCTACAAGCGCAATCTGCGCCTGCCGCCCGAATCCGCAAAGGCTTGAGGAAAGAGCGGGGCGGTCGAACGCCGCCCCGCGTGAACACCGTGAACGGCGTTTAGCGTCCCATTTGTACGGAGCCGGAAACGTCGACGGTCACCGTGGTCGTGCCGGCTTCCATCGCGATCGGGGCCATCTTCGCATCGGCGCTCATCGCGCGCGATTGCATCATCATGACGGGACGCGGCTGCGCGCCGCTCCGTCCGACATTCACTTCCCGAATCGTGAAATTGTTGTAGCCGAAGCCTTGCGCGGCGCTTTGCGCCTGCTTGCGGAACGAATCGATGGCTTGCGAGACGAGCTTTTGCTCGGCCGCGCGCTGCGCTTCGGGCGACAGCGAGAACGCGACGCTACCCACTTGCATCGACGAACTCATCTTGCCCGCGAGCTTCGATGCCGCCGCGAAGTCATGCGATTCGAGCACGACTTCCGTGCGCCCGCGCCACGCGGAAATCTTGCCGTCGCGATCCGTCGACGGATAGACGGTGAACGAGCCGCTCTTCGCGGTCACGCCGTCGACACCTTTGGCTTCGCGTAACGCGGCCTCGGCGCGCTGATTGAGCGTGCTGGTCAGCGACGACGGATCGGCCGCTTCCTGTTCGTAGAAGAGCGTGATGTTGACGACATCCTGCGGCACTTGCGCGCTCGCTTGTGCGGAGAGCGAGAGCACGCCCGAGGGCTGTGGCTGCGTCATCACCGTCTGCGCAGCGGCGGTTTGAGACAACGTAAGCGCGGCACCGGACATCGCGAGCAGGGCGAAGGCGGCGGCGGTTTTCTTATTGAGCATCGAAGGACTCCGTGACATCGCGTACGTGCGACGGGATTTAGTCGCAGTCGTGAAGTCGTAAGTTCCTTGTTAGACGAGGTGCTCGGTAATAAATCGCCATTGCGCTTCGGTCACGGGCGTGATCGAGAGCCGGTTGCCGCGCGCGAGCACTTGCATGTCGGCAAGCTCTGGATGTTCGCGCAACGCGGCGAGCGATATGAGCGGCGTCTTCTTCACGAACTTCACGTCGACGAGCATCCAGCGCGGCGTTTCCTGCGTCGATTTCGGATCGTAGTAATCGCTCTTCGGATCGAATTGCGTGGGATCCGGATATGCCGTCGAGCACACTTTCGCGATGCCCGCGATGCCCGGCTCCGGGCAGCTCGAATGATAGAAGAGCACGCCGTCGCCGATCTGCATCTGATCGCGCATGAAGTTGCGCGCCTGATAGTTGCGTACGCCCGTCCACGGCAAGGTTTTTTTCGGCGCGTGCGCGAGATGATCGATGCTCGCTTCGTCCGGTTCGGACTTCATCAGCCAGTAGCGCATGGTCGTGTGCATGAATCGAAGAGCGAACGGCAGGGACAAACGAAAACGGCATCGGAAAAACCGATGCCGTTTCTTGAATGAGGTCCCCGCCACAGCCGCTAGGCCGGCATCCTGAACCTGGGTTCAAGATTGGTCGCGGTAAGCAACACTTCGGGTACATCGGACTAGCGACGCGCGCGCCCGTGCTGCAAGGTTCCGCAACCGTGCCAATGTAGCATTGGTTCAAGGAATATATGACCTTGGCGTACCAGGCAGGGAAACGTCACTCTACACCAATCGTTTGCCTTCTGCAGCCTCTTCACGCTACTTCGGCAGTTTCTTTTTTCGATTGACATTGCGCGCTGATTGACTCGACGCGCATCTGCCTTATTGCCCTTCGTGTTGCGCAATGACCGCGCCCAATTGCTCGTTCATCGAGTGCATCGTGCGGCGGATTTCTTCGGCGGGGAAGGCCTCGCCGTGACGCACGCTGTCCTGCAGCTTAAGCAATTCCGACGCCAGCGAAAGCGCCGCCATCACCGCGATGCGATCCGTGCCGCGCACGCTGCTTGCATTGCGCACTTTGTTCATTTCGGCGTCGACGCGCGCGACGGCTTCACGCAATGCGCCTTCGGTTTCCGGCGAGCACGCGAGACGATACGGCTGCCCGAGAATGGATACTTCGATCTGCGTGGTCGTCATGCCTTCTCTCCCTGATGATGCTCGCCGTGCAATTCCGTTTCATGTGCTTCCCGGGAATCGGCTTCGAGGAGATCGAGTTGATTGTCGGACTCGGCATGTTGCGCGGACTTGCCGCGCGGCAGCTTTTCGAGAATCGCGTTCAGGCGGATTTGCGCGTCGTCGATTTTCGCGGACAGCGAATCGCGTTCGGACTGCAGCGTATCGCGCTCTTCGCGCACTTGCGCGAGCTCGGCCTGCACGTTCGCATAGTCGGCGCGCAGCTGTTCGAGTTGTTCCTGCAGCGCTTGATGCGCCTGCTTGTGGCGCTCGCTGATCTGGATCAGCCGGCCGATGTTTCCTGACAGTGATTCGAGTTCGTTGAGCATGTGCTGCGTCCTCTAAAGACCTCGCATTTTAGCGCGGTTCAACGGAGCTTCCGATAAATGTCTCGTTTCGAGACGTAACAACACGCGATCTAGCGCTTAATCCTTCGAATCAAGCGCATGTCGCGATGCATTCGTGTGCAGAAAACGCGAGCGCCCCGCAACGCTCGTGATGACAGGCCGGCCGCTTCTCTTTCGCTTCTCGTTCGATTCGTCATGCGCCGCGCCAGTCTGCCCGCGCGGTTTTCTTGACGGCCCCGAACCGCGCTCCTACACTTGCCGCACTTTTGGTGCTCGCATCCGCGGATCTCGTGGATGCAGTCAAACGGGAAACAGGGAGCGAAGTCGCCGCAATCGACGACGAGCCAACCTGTGCTGCCCCCGCAACGGTAAGCGACCGCAACGCAAGTTGCAAGTCGTCTCATGCGCGATTTTGCCGCGCGAGCGTGTCGAAATTCGTCGCACGCGCGCGACTGCAAGAAACGTGTCGATGCCACTGCGCGCCATGCGCGGGAAGGCGAGACGATTGATCGCCAGCCCGGATACCGGCCGGAGTCCGACGCATCGGCGCGCATGGCGCGGTGCGTTCGTCGCGCATCGTCCTCGCGGGGAGCGGGGTCGCGCTCACGCGAAACGGAACACTTCACACATGGTATTGCCACTGGCCGCGCTCAGAAGCGGTCTCTCCCGTCATGGCGCGCTCGTTGCGGCCATCGGCGCCTTGCCGTTCGCCGGCGCTGCACAGGCGGCCCAGACGGAAGACAGCACGCAAACGCTTGCGCCCGTCGTCGTCACATCGACGCGCGCGCCGCAGCCGCTTGCCGAATCGATTCCGCAGACATCGCTTTTTGACGAGCAGGACATCGCCGATGCAAACGCAAGCGACGCGCTCGGACTCGTCGCGCTCGCGCCCGGCGTGCAGATCACGCGCAACGGCGGACCGGGCTCGAACTCGGGGCTTTTCATACGCGGTGCGGCGTCGTCGCAATCGCTCGTGCTGATCGACGGCGTGCGCGTCGAATCGGCGTCGCTCGGCGCGGCACAGCTATCGCAATTGATGCTCGACCAGATCGGGCGCGTCGAGGTCGTGAACGGCAACGTGTCGGCGCTCTATGGATCGAATGCGATTGGCGGCGTCGTGCAGATCTTCACGAAGGAAGGCGAGGCGCATCCGCCGCGCTTCAACTTCGAGGCCGAGTACGGCAGCTATCACACGCAGCGGCAATCGGCGGGCGTGAGCGGCGCGCTCGACAAGGACGGCCGCACGACCTTCAGCGTGAACGTCTCGCGCGAGAAAACCGACGGCTTCTCGTCGATCGATCCGGGAATCGCGCCCGGCGCCAATCCGAACGCGAACGGCTATCTGAACGAGAGCGTCGCGGCGACGCTGCGTCACGAGTTCAGCGACAAGTGGGACGCGGGCGTGCGCTTCCTGCAATCGAACGGCATCAACAGTTTCGACGATGCCTATGGCCAGCCGACCGATATCAACGAAACGCACGATCGCGTGCGCTCGGCGTCGGTGTTCGCGAACGGCCGCGTCACGGATACCTGGACGGCGCACTTCACGATCGCGCAGGGACAGGACCGCGCGAACATCGAGCAGAACGGCGTCTATACGAGCCGTTTCGATTCGGAGAACCGGCAATATACGTGGCAGAACGACGTGCGGATCAGCGACGCGCACAAGCTGCTCTTCGGCTACGAGCATCTCGATCAGACGCTCGATTCCGATCAGTTCAGCGCGCCCGACCGTCATGTGAATTCGATGTTCGCGGGTTACGTGGGGCACATCGGCGCGAACGAGTTGCAGGCGAATCTGCGCCGCGATCAGTATTCCGATTTCGGCGGCGCGAACAGCTACTATCTGGGCTACGCGTATAACTTCGACGCGCACTGGAAGGCGAGCGCGAGCTATTCGGCCTCGTTTCGCGCGCCGAGCTTCGACGATCTCTACTATCCGCTGAGCGGCAATCCGTCGATTCAGCCGGAGCGCAGTCATTCGGTCGAGGCGGCGTTGCAGTACGCATCGAATGCGCTCGGCGTGGTGCGCGTGACGCTTTTTCAGACGCGCTATTCGAATTTGATCGATTACGTGTCCGACGGCGGCTTCTACTATGTCGCGCAGAACGTCGGGCGCGCGAAGGTGCAGGGCATCGAGGGATCGTGGGCGGGGCACGTCGGCGCAACGGATGTGCGCGCGGGCGTCACGTTCCAGAATCCCGTCGACGAAACGAATCACGAGGATTTGACGCGGCGCGCGCGGCATTTCGCGACGCTGACGGCGCATCGCACGATCGGGCCGTGGCGCGTCGGTGGCGAATGGATCGTGAGCGGTCAACGCAGCGATTACGATTCGACGCTCGCGGGCTACGGCATCGTGAATCTGTCGGCGCGCTACGACATCTCGAAGTCGTGGTACGTCACGGCGCGCATCGACAACCTGTTCGACAAGGACTATGAACTTGCCTACTCGTACAACACGCCACGACGCGGCGCGTACATCACGTTGGGCTGGCATCCGTCGTGAGCCGCGTGGCTGAACGTCCGCGCGCGATGGACGCGAGCCGCGCCACCGCGATCTGGATCGCGCTCGGCGCAGCGACGCTCGTCGTGCTGGTCGCGTCGCTCACGATGGGCAGCGTCGCGTTGCCCGTATCGCGCGCGATCGGCGCGCTCTTTCACGCGCACTCGGCGACGCCCGATATCGCCGATGACATCGTGCTGACCTTGCGTCTGCCGCGCGCGCTCGCGGGCTTCGCGTCGGGCGCATTGCTCGCGTTCGCCGGCGCGCTGCTGCAAGTGCTGTTGCGCAATCCGCTGGCGGAACCGTACGTGCTCGGCGTATCCGGCGGCGCGGCAACCTTCGCGCTTGCCGCGATGCTCGGGTCGCTGCCGTGGTGGGGCGTCGATATCGCGGCTTGCGCGGGCGCGTTCGCATCGATCGTTCTGGTCCTCGGACTCGCGCGCAAGGACTTGTGGCAAAGCGGACAGGACGCATCGCCGAGGCTCTTGCTGACGGGTGTCGTGATCGCATCGGGATGGGGCGCGCTCATCACGCTGATCCTGAGCGTCGCGCCCGAGAACCGTTTGCGCGGCATGATCTTCTGGCTGACGGGCGATCTCAACGGCGCGGCGGCGCCATGGCCCGCGCTGATCGCGCTCGCCGTCGTGCTCGCGGTCATCGTTCCCGTCGCACCGCAACTGAACGTGCTCTTGCGCGGCGATACGACCGCGCGCGCGCTCGGCGTGCCGGTCGAGCGCTTGCGTCTGCGCGTGTATCTCGTCGCATCGATCGCGGCGGCGGCCGCCGTGACGACGGCGGGCACCATCGGCTTCGTCGGGCTCGTCGTGCCGCATCTGTTGCGCCTCGCGTTCGGCAACGATCAGCGCATGCTCGTGCCCGCCGCCGCGCTCGCGGGCGGACTCGCGGTGATGGCCGCCGATCTCGTCGCGCGCACGGTGATCGCGCCCGCGCAATTGCCGGTCGGCGTCGTCACGGCATTGATCGGCGTCCCGATGTTCCTGTGGATGCTGCTGCGGAGGCCGCGATGATTTTGCGGCTCGACGCCATCGTGCTTCGCGCGGGTAAGCGCACGCTCATCGACGGGCTCACGCAGTCGATCGAAGCGGGCGAAATGTGGTGCATCGCCGGGCCGAACGGCGCGGGCAAGACGACGCTCATCAACGTGCTCGCCGGGATTGCGAAAGCCGCATCGGGCAGCGTGTCGCTCGACGGCCGCGCGCTCGCGTCATGGCGCGCGACGGAACTCGCGCGCGCACGCGCTTTGATGCCGCAAGCCGCGCACGACGCCTTCAGCGCGAGCGTGCTCGATACCGTGCTGCTCAACCGCTTTCCGCATCTCACCGGCTGGGGCTGGGAGAGCGACGAGGATCGCGCCGCCGCGCACGCCGCGCTCGAAACGTTGGGTCTCGCATCGTTCGCGTCGCGCGACGTGCTGACGCTTTCCGGCGGCGAACGCCAGCGTGTCGCGCTCGCCGCCGTGCTGTGCCAGAACGCGTCGCTGCTGTTGCTCGACGAACCGCTTTCGCATCTCGACCTGCATCATCAGATCGATTGCCTGCACGCGTTGCGCGACGCGGCGCGCGCGCACAAGCGCACCGTAATCTTCTCGTGCCACGATCTGAATCTCGCGCGCCGTTTCGCGACGCACGCGCTTCTGCTCGACGGCAACGGCGGCGCTCATGCGGGACTCGTCGCCGACGTGCTCACGGCCGAACGCGCGAGCGCCGCATTCGGCTATCCGCTCGCGTTGATTCGCGATGGCGAGCACGAAGCGCTCGTGCCTTCCATCCCTCGCTCATGAAAGGAATTCCGATGTCCACGAATAACGGCATCCCGATGCCCCGCGCGCTCGACCGCGCCATCGAAGGCGAACTGCGCCGCATCATCGACACGAAGACGAAGCCGCCCGGCAGTCTCGGGCGGCTCGAAGACATTGCGCTGCAAATGGGCCTGATTCAACGCACGGCGAAGCCGCGCATCGAGCGTCCCGCGATGATCGTCTTCGCGGGCGATCACGGCATCGCGAAAGAGGGCGTGAGCTCGTATCCGCAGGAAGTGACCGCGCAGATGGTCGCGAATTTTCTGGCGGGCGGCGCTGCGATCAACGCGCTGTCGCGCTCGGTCGGCCTGACGCTCGAAGTCGTCGATGCGGGCGTCGCGACGCCGATTCCCATCGATCATGGATACGAGCGTCTGTCGCTCGGGCTCGGCACGCGCAACTTCGCGCACGAACGCGCGATGTCGCGCGAGACCGCGCTCGAAGGCATCGCGCGGGGCGCGGCGCGCGTGCGGCATCACGCGTCGCTCGGCACGAACGTGATCGGCTTCGGCGAAATGGGCATCGCGAATACGTCGGCGGCGGCATGTCTGATGAGCCGTCTGTGCGATCTGATGATCGACGAATGCGTCGGGCGCGGCACCGGTCTCGACGAGCGAGGACTCGCGCACAAGCGCGAGGTGCTGTCTAAAGCGCTCGCGCTGCATCGCGATGAAGGCGATGCGATCGACACGCTCGCGACCTTCGGCGGCTTCGAAATCGCGATGATGACGGGCGCGTATCTCGCCGCCGCGTGCGCGGGCATGACGATACTCGTCGATGGTTTCATCGCGACTTCCGCGTTGCTGGTTGCATCGAAGATCGCGCCTGACGTGCTCGACTATTGCGTGTTCGCGCATGCATCGAACGAGACGGGGCATCGCCGGATGCTCGCGCATTTCGGTGCCGCGCCGCTGCTGCAACTCGAGTTGCGTCTGGGCGAAGGCACGGGCGCGGCGCTCGCGTTGCCGATCCTGCGCGCGGCCGTCGCGTTCGTCGACGAAATGGCGAGCTTCGAGTCGGCGGGCGTCTCGAATAAAGCCGACTGAGATGCGCCCACTTGACGAACTGCGCTATTTCTTCACCGCGCTCGGCTATTTCACGCGCGTGCCGGTGCCGCGCTGGGTCGGCTTCGAGCGCGACTATCTGAACGCGGCGGCGCGCTATTTTCCGCTCGTCGGCGCGATGGTCGGCGGCGTCGCGGCGCTGGTGTATCTCGCGGCGTTGCGCGTGTTTCCGGCGGGCATCGCGGTGCTGCTTTCGATGGCCGCGACGCTCGTCTTGACCGGCGCGTTTCACGAAGACGGACTCGCCGATTGCGTCGATGCCTTCGGCGGCGCATACACGCGCGAGGACGCGTTACGCATCATGCACGACTCGCGCATCGGCGCGTTCGGCGCGATTGCGTTGATGATCGCGCTCGCGCTGAAATGGCAGACGCTCGCCGCATTGCCGCCGCAACGCGTCGCGTGGACGATGATCGCCGCGCACGCCGCGAGCCGCGCGTTCGCAATCAGCTATCTCGTCACGCTCGATTACGTGCGCGCCGAAGGCAAGGCGAAGCCGGTCGCGCAGCGCATGAGCGTGTCGTCGTTCGCGCTGGCGCTCGCGTTCGGCCTGCCGTGGCTCTTCGTGACCGACTGGAAGCTCGCGTGCGTGACGATCGTCGCGCTGATGGTTCTGCGCTTGTTCATCGGACGGTACTTCGTGCGGCGCATTGGCGGTTACACGGGCGATTGCCTCGGTTTCGCGCAGCAAGCGTTCGAGATCGCGATCTATCTCATAGGGCTCGCATGGATCTCGTCCTGATCCGGCATCCGGAAGTCGCCGTCGATGCGGGCGTTTGCTACGGGCAAACCGATGTGCCTTTGCAGCGCGATGCGCGCGAATCGGCGAGCGCGTTGACGGCGCGCATGAAGGCGCTGAACGTGCCCCCATGCGTCGATGGATGGCACGCGAGTCCGCTCGTGCGTTGCGCTTCGATCGCGCGTGCGCTGGGCGGCGACGTTCATCCCGACGCACGTCTGGCCGAAATGCACTTCGGCGCGTGGGAAGGGCGCGCGTGGGACGCGATCGATCGCGCGCTGATCGATGCATGGGCCGACGATATCGCCCATGCGCGTCCGCACGGCGGCGAGAGTCTCGCGCAGTTCGCGCATCGCGTGATCGCGTGGTTCGATGCGACGTGTGTCGATGAACGGGCCGTGCATGTCGTCGCGCATGCGGGCGTCGTGCGCGTGCTTGCTGCGCATCTGCTCGGCGTCGCGCGTGAATCGGCGTTGCAATGGCCGCTCGATTTCGGCGGGATCGCGTGGTTCAGGCGCGTGCGCGGGCAGTGGCTGCTTGTGCGGTGGAACGCCTGACTACTTCGTCCTCCGCTCGCGCGCGATTTCCAAATCGCGGCACAGCTCATCCGCGCCCAGCGCAAGCCGCGGCGTCGGCCGATTGATCAGATCGCCGTCGATGCCGAAGAGATTGCCGCGCGCCACCGCCGTCATCGATGTCCAGCGCCGCCATCTTTCGAGCGCGGGCAACGGGCGATCGGGCTTCGTCGCGCCGGGTGTCGCCGTGACGATCGCTTCCGGATTCGCCGCGAGCACGGCTTCGGTCGATATCGTCGGCACGCGCGGTTTCTCGGCTGCGAACACGTTCGCGCCGCCGCACAAGCCGATCACTTCGTCGAAAACGTTGTCGCGATTGAGCGTCATCAACGGATCGTCCCACACCTGATAGAACACGCTCACGCGCGGCCGTTCCGCGTAACGCGCACGCAATCGCGCAATCTCGCGCATGAAGGCATCGGACGCGGCGCGTGCCTCATTCTGCGTGCCGAGCAGCGCGCCCAGCTTGCCGATGCTCGCCGCGATATCGTCGAGATGCTTCGGCTCGCTGAAATAGATCGGCACGCCGAGCGCCTGCAGTCGATCCAGCTGACGCGCCGCATTTCCATGCCGCCACACGACGATCAGATCCGGATGCAACGCGACGATGCGTTCGAGATCGAGCGCCTTGTTGTCGCCGACGCGGGCAATCGCCTGCGCCTCTTTCGGATAATCGCTATACGTCACCGCGCCGACGACGCGCGCGCCGCCGCCCGCCGCGAACAGCAACTCGGTGACATGCGGCGCGAGACTGACGACACGTTCGGCGGGCTTCGCGAGCGTGACGGACGCGCCGCTGTCATCGACGACGGTGATCGCATGCGCTTGCGTCACCGCGAAGCCGATCAGCAGGGCAATCGCACGGCGCAACCTCACGCGCAAATCTCCCGCAGCGCGAGCGACAGGCGCGCCCAGTCGCCTTCCGCGCCTGGCAATCCGATGCGCAGGCTCGGCGTCATGCCGGGCAGATCGAAAAGACGCGTCCAGATGCCGCGCAACGCGAGCGCGTGTTGCAGTTCGGGCGCTTTCGGCGTCGCTGTCCACGCGAAAAGCGGCGTCGCGCGCACGTCGAAACCGTAGATCGCGATCGATGCGGCAAGGCGCGCGCCATCGCGATGCAGACGCTCGCGCATTTCGCGCTGCCACGCGATATCGGCGAAAGCGGCGACGACCGCATGTCGCGCCGGGCCGCTCACGGTCCATGCGCCGAGCGCGTCGCGCAACGCGTCGGCGAGCGCGGGCGCGGCCAGCACGAAACCCGCGCGAATGCCCGCGAGCCCGAAAAACTTGCCGACCGAGCGCAGCACGACGAGCCCGTCGTGCGCCGTCTCGCTCGCCAGCGACGATGCGGGATCGGTATCGGCGAACGCTTCATCGACGATCAGCGTGCCGCCGCGCGAGGCGAGCTGTTCGTGCCAGGAAAGCAGCGTGTCGGGCGCGACGCGCTCGGCCGTCGGATTGTTCGGATTGGCGACGATGACGTGATCGAACGTAGCGGGCAAATTGTGCTTCGTGATGTCGAGCGTGGCGATCGCGTGGCCCGCGCGTGCGAACGCGGGCGCGTATTCGCCGTACGTGAGCGGCGCGACGGCCGCCGTGCCGCGACGCAAAAGCGCGGGCAACGCGCGTATCGCCGCCTGCGATCCCGCCACCGGCAACGCGAGCGGCGCGCCGTAGTAGCGCGCGGCGTCTTCGGCGAGGCCGTCGTCGTCTTCGGGCAGGCGCCGCCACGCATCGGGCGCGACGGGCGGCACCGGATAGCCGTGCGGATTGATGCCGGTCGACAGATCGAGCCAGTCATCGAGAGATATCGCGTAGCGGCGCGCGGCCTCGCGCAGATTGCCGCCGTGCCGGATGGATTGCGTCATGTCAGTCAGCCACTCGTCGTTACGCTCAGAACCGCGATCATCAATAGCACCGCGAGCCACATCAATGTCGCGCGCTCGACGAGCCGCAACGCCGCGACGACATGCTTCGCCGTCGCCGGATGGCCCGCGCCGAGCGTTGGACGCGTTTCGAGCACGCCGTGATACACCGCCGCGCCGCCGATCAGCACGTTGAGACTGCCGGCCCCCGAGGCCATCACCGGACCCGCGTTCGGGCTGTCCCACGAGCGCGCCTGCGTGCGCCAGCAGTGCCACGCCATGTGCGTGTCGCCGGCGAGCGCGTAGGTCGCGGCCGTGAGGCGCGCGGGGATGAAGTTGAGCACATCGTCGAAGCGCGCGGCCGCCCAGCCGAAACGCAGAAAGCGCGGCGTGCGATAACCCCACATCGCGTCGAGCGTGTTGGCGAGGCGGAACATCAGCGCGCCGGGGCCGCCCGCGACCGCGAACCAGAAGAGCGCGCCGAAGATCGCATCGTTGCCGTTTTCCAGCGCCGATTCGACCGCCGCGCGCGAGAGCGCGTTTTCATCGGCTTGGGATGTATCGCGCGACACGATGCGCGACGTCAGCACGCGCGCGTGATCGATATCGCCGAAACTCAACGCGCGAGCGATCGGCGCGATGTGCTGGCGCAGGCTTTTCGCGCCGAGCGCGAACCAGAGCAGCAGAACATGCACGAGACACGCATACGCGAACGGCAGCGCGCCGACCAGAAACCACGCGATGCCGACCGGCGGCGCGACCAGCGCGAACCACGCGAGAATGCCCGCCGGCCGCGCGCGAAAGCCGGTGTTCACGCGCGCTTCGAGCTTCGTCGCGAGATTGCCGAAGCCGACGAGCGGATGCCGCGCGCGCGGCTCGCCGAAGATGCGATCGACGATCACGCCGAGCACGGCGAGAAGCGCCATTGCGTAGGCGGAGAGAAGGAGCATTGCGCTAACCCTTGAGCGCGAGCGGAAGGCCCGCGACCATCAGCGTCGCGCGTGTGCTCGCGGCCGCGACGCGCTGATTCAGCCGGCCGAGTTCATCGACATAAAGACGCGTGACGGAGCCGAGCGGCACGACGCCCAGCCCGATTTCGTTGCTCACGACGATCACTTTGCCTTTCGTCTGCCCGAGCGCCGCGTCGAATTGCGCGAAGGCATCGCGGGTGCTGTCGGGCAGAACGGCGATTTCGTCGCTCATCGCTTCTTTCGAAAAAAGCAGATTCGCGAGCCACAGCGTCAGGCAGTCGATCAGCACGCAATGTCCCGCGCGATCCGCTTCGCGCAACGCGCCCGCGAGATCGAGCGGCGCTTCGACGAGCGTCCAGTGTGCGGGCCGGCGCCCGCGATGCAGCTTCACGCGTTCGGCGAACTCCGCGTCGCCGACGCGCGCAGTCGCGATATACGTCACGGGCAGGCCGCTTTCGGCGGCGAGCCGTTCGGCGTGCGCGCTCTTGCCGGAGCGTGCGCCGCCGAGGATGAAAGTGAGGTCGGGGGTCATCGCGATATTGTACTGACGGGCTAAGATAACGCGTCGCTCTTCATGGGAATCCTCCGATGCCATTCACGCCACGCGGCACGCTGATGATCCAGGGCACGACGTCCGATGCCGGCAAAAGCACGCTCGTCGCCGGATTGTGCCGCCTCGCCCGGCGCGGCGGCGTGCGCGTCGCGCCGTTCAAGCCGCAGAACATGGCGCTCAATAGCGCAGTGACCGTCGATGGCGGCGAGATCGGCCGCGCGCAGGCGCTTCAGGCGATCGCGGCGGGCGTCGATGCGCGCATCGACTTCAATCCGGTCCTGCTCAAGCCGACGAGCGATCGCGGCGCGCAGGTCATCATCCACGGTCACGCGCACGCGAACCTCGACGCGCGCGCGTATCACGCGTATAAGCGCATCGCGTTCGACGCCGTGCTCGCGTCGTACGACCGCTTGCAGAAGGACTTCGACGCGGTGATCGTCGAAGGCGCGGGCAGTCCCGCCGAAATCAATCTGCGCGACGGCGATATCGCCAACATGGGCTTCGCGGAGCGCGTCGATTGCCCGGTCGTGCTCGTCGCCGATATCGATCGCGGCGGCGTGTTCGCGCATCTCGTCGGCACGCTCGCGTGTTTGTCGGAGAGCGAAAGGGCGCGCGTTCGCGGCTTCGTCATCAACCGGTTTCGCGGGGATATCGGCTTGTTGAAGCCGGGGCTCGACTGGCTGGAAGCGCAGACGGGCAAGCCGGTGTTCGGCGTGCTGCCGTATCTGCACGGCCTGACGCTCGACGCCGAGGACATGCTGCCGAGCCAGCCGCACACGCGGGGCGATGCACCCGCGCTGAAGGTGATCGTGCCGGCGCTGCCGCGCATCAGCAATCACACGGATTTCGATGCGCTGCGGGCGCATCGACAGATCGACTTCAGCTATGTGCGCGCGGGCGTTGCGCCGCCGCCCGCCGATCTGATCGTGCTGCCCGGTTCGAAGAGCGTGCAGCGCGATCTCGCATGGCTGCGCGAAAACGGCTGGGATCGCGCGATCGAACGGCATCTGCGATACGGCGGCAAGGTGCTCGGCATATGCGGCGGCATGCAGATGCTCGGACGCGAGATCGACGATCCCGATGGCGTCGAAGGCGCGGCGGGGTGCGTGGGCGGGCTCGGGCTGCTCGATCTCTCGACCGTGCTAACGCCGCAGAAGCAACTGGAGAATGTCACCGGACGGTTGACCATCGGCGATGCCAAAGCGCCCGTGCGCGGCTATGAAATCCACATGGGCCGCACGCGCGGACCGGCGCTCGCGCGGCCGCTGGTCGCGCTGGACGGCGGGCGTGTCGACGGCGCGGTATCGGATGACGGCCAGATCGCCGCGACGTATCTGCACGGCGTTTTCGACACGCCCGAAGCCTGCGCCGCGCTGCTCGCATGGGCGGGCGTAAAAGACGCCGAGCCGCTCGATTATCCGGCGCTGCGCGAGGCGTCGCTGGATCGCCTCGCCGATTCGTTCGCGCAGTCGCTCGATCTGGACGCGCTACAAGCTGCCTTCGGTCAATAAAGAACCATCTGCGTGCAGCGGAACATGGCGATCAGCTTGCCGTCGCCGTTCGTGACCGTCGCGTCCCACACCTGCGTGCTGCGCCCGAGGTGCACGGCCGTCGCCTTCGCGACGATCCTGCCTTCGCGCGCCGTCGAGACGTGGTTGCTCTTCAGTTCGAGCGTCGTGAAGTTCTGCGCCTTCTCCGGCAAATGCGCGATGCACGCGTAGCCGCAACACGTATCCGCGAGGCCGACGACCGTCGCCGCATGCAGAAAGCCATTCGGCGCGAGCAATTCCGGGCGGATCGTGAGTTCGCCGCTCAACTGGCCCTGATCGAGCGAGATCAGTTGCACGCCGAGCAGCTCGGGCAGGCGGCCTTTCTGGCGATTGCGAAGAAAATCGAGCGTGACATCGGGGCGAAGGGGCGTCATGAGCGTTCGGTCGGTTGAAATGGAGGAAGGCGTACGGCCGTTCGGGAGAGATGCCGGCCGCGCGAGTTTTGCCGATAATATCAACGCTCGAAATCATGCACCTGTTCTAGTCAAGACGAAATCGTGCGCGGCGCGGAAACACTGCGCGAGCGCGCCCAACAAAATCCAGGACACTTCATGACCGTGATCGTGGTGGCAAATCCTAAAGGCGGCGTCGGCAAAAGCACGCTCGCAACCAATCTGGCCGGCTATTTCGCGGCGCAAGGCGAATGGGTCGCGCTCGCGGATCTCGACAAGCAGCGCTCGTCGCACGCGTGGCTTTCGCTGCGCGTCGATATGCTGCCGAAGATCGAGGAATGGGCCGTCGACGTCGATTCTCCCGCGAAGCCGCCCAAAGGTCTGGAGAAAGCCGTCGTCGATACGCCCGCCGGCGTGCACGGCAACCGCCTGTCGCTCGCGCTGGATCTCGCCGATAAAGTGATCGTGCCGCTCCAGCCGTCGATGTTCGACATCCTCGCGACGCAGGACTTTCTCACGCGGCTATCGAAGGAGAAGGCGGTGAGGAAGGGCGCGATTCAGGTCGGCGTGGTCGGCATGCGCGTCGATGCACGCACGCGCTCGGCCGAACAGTTGCATCGTTTCGTCGAAGGACTCGATTTGCCGGTGCTCGGCTTCTTGCGCGATACGCAGAACTACGTGCAGCTCGCCGCGCACGGCCTCACGATCTGGGACGTGGCCAAAAGCCGCGTCGAAAAGGATCTGGAGCAGTGGGAGCCGATCATCGACTGGGTGTCGAAGAAATGAAAAAAGCCGGCGTCCGTTGAGGAACGCCGGCTTCGTCGGACGAAAACCGCCCGGAAATCAGGTCCAGTTCTGCGTCGGGACGTGATCGCGGCTGCCCTTGATGCGATTGTCCTCGTCGACGAACACGAGGTTCGGCTTCCAGCCCGCCTTGATCTCTTCCTCGTCGACTTGCGCGAACGCCGCGATGATGACGAGATCGCCGAGTTGCGCGCGGCGCGCCGCCGAGCCGTTCAGCGAAATCATGCCGCTGCCGCGCTCGCCCTTGATCGCGTACGTGGTCAGGCGCTCGCCGTTGTTCACGTTCCAGATGTCGATCTGCTCGTTTTCCATCAGGTTCGCGGCGTCGAGCAGGTCTTCGTCGATCGCGCACGAGCCTTCGTAATGCAATTCGCAATGCGTGACCGTCGCGCGGTGAATCTTCGATTTCAACAAGGTGCGCTGCATGGTGCTTCCTTCCTTCAGATTTCCAGATTGTCGATGAGACGCGTCGCGCCGAGCTTGGCCGCCGCGACCACGACGAGCGGCGCGTCGGTTTCGTCGGCGCCCGGCGCGATCAGGTTCGAGCGTTTGCGCACGCTGATGTAGTCCGGCTTCCAGCCGCGGTCGGCGAGCGCGTTCATCGCGTCGCGTTCGAGTGCGGCGATATCGCGATTGCCCGACAGCACGGCTTCGCGCACGCGCTGCAACGCGGCGGCGAGCTGCGGCGCTTCGGCGCGCTCGTCGGCGGACAGGAAGCGGTTGCGCGACGACAGCGCGAGGCCGTCTTCATCGCGCACGGTTTCCGCCGCGACGATTTCCGTCGGCAGCGCGAACTGATGGCACATGGCGCGCACGATCATCAACTGTTGATAATCCTTCTTGCCGAACACCGCGACGCGCGGCTGCACGCACGACATCAGTTTCATGACGACGGTGCACACGCCCGTGAAAAAGCCGGGGCGGAATTCGCCTTCGAGAATGTCGCCGAGATTGTGCGGCGGATGCACGCGATACTCCTGCGGCTCCGGATACATGTCCGTCTCGGTCGGCGCGAACAGCACGTAGACGTTCTCCTTCTGCAGCTTTTCGATGTCGTCCTGCAGCGTGCGCGGATATTTGTCGAAATCTTCGTTCGGGCCGAACTGCAGACGATTCACGAAAATGCTCGCGACCACGGGATCGCCGTGCTGGCGCGCGAGACGCATCAGGGAGAGATGGCCTTCGTGGAGGTTGCCCATCGTCGGGACAAAGGCGGTTCGGTTCTGGCCGCGCAACTGGTCGCGCAGTTCGTGGATGGAGCTGATGACTTTCATCGAGCGGGTGTCTCCTGTCGAGCGGCCGGTGCGCCGCCACGCGGAAAAAGATAAGAAAGACTAGGCAGGAGAATACGCGAGCCGCACGTAGATCGGCGCGTAGGGTTCGGCCTGCGTGATTTCGATCAGCGATTCGCGCGACAGCTCCAGCATCGCGATGAAGTTCACGACGACTACCGGCACGCCGCGCGTGGTGTCGAAGAGTTCCGTGAACTCCATGAAGCGCGCGTTCTGCAGACGCCGCAGGATCACGCTCATGTGCTCGCGCACCGAAAGCTCTTCGCGCGTGATCTTGTGATGCTGCACGAGCTTCGCGCGCTTGATGACGTCGGCCCACGCGGCGCGCAGGTCGTTCATGTCGACGTCGGGGAAGCGCTGCTCGGCGGACTGCTCGATGTAAATGTCCGCGCGCAGGAAGTCGCGGCCGAGTTGCGGCAACTGGTCGAGCTTCTGCGCGGCGAGTTTCATCTGCTCGTATTCGAGCAGACGCCGCACGAGTTCGGCGCGCGGATCTTCGGCTTCTTCGCCGGTGTCGGCCTTCTTGACCGGCAGCAGCATGCGCGACTTGATCTCGATCAGCATCGCGGCCATCAGCAGATATTCCGACGCCAGCTCGAGATTCGATTCGCGAATCTGATCGACGTAGCCGAGATATTGCGCGGTGACATCCGCCATCGGGATGTCGAGCACGTTGAAGTTCTGCTTGCGGATGAGATAGAGCAGCAGGTCGAGCGGGCCTTCGAAGGCTTCGAGAAAGATCTCGAGCGCGTCGGGCGGGATGTACAGGTCGGTCGGCAGCTTCCAGAGCGGCTCGCCGTACAGGTGCGCGATCGCGACGCCGTCGATGGTGTCGGGCGTCGAATCGGTTGCGGGCGTGGCGAGCGCCACGGCACGGTCTTCCCGGGCTTCGTCGCGCTTTGCCTCAGACGGCGAATGCGCGGACGATTGCGGCTCGCGGCCTGCTGCGCTCACGTTCAGAAGTTCTGGTAATAGACGTAGGGCGTCTGGTTCACGCGCGATTGCTGCTGCGTGGTGCGCTCGTCGAGGTCGATCGGCTGCTTGTCCCACAGTAGCGCGCGGCCGCGGCGCTGTTCTTCTTCCAGCGAGGGCTTCTGCTCTTTCAACTGATTGATGAACTGGGTGATATCCGACTGATACATGATCCGGCTTCCGTTGAGGTCGAGGCGTGAGCCTGTGATTTTGCCTGTGCGCGCAATTTTACCGCAAGCGCGCGGCAGTTTCGTCGCCCGGAAGGCGCACGCGCGTGCAGCTTTCGCGGAACCCACGCGGCGCGCAGCCGTCCAACGGCGCACGTCCGGCGCGAGATGGCCGCTTTTGCGGCGTGCGTCCATGCCGATGTGGTGAAATAGCGCCTGCGTCCGATTGCGTCGGCTGCAAGTTTTACCTCGAATCCCACTTTTTCCCGATGCCGGAGGTCACGTTTGGCGGGGCGTTCGTTTGATCCGCTGCGCGCGTGGCGCGTAAGGCCGCGCGGCATGAGCCGCTGGCCGGCCCTGATTGTGGCGCTCGTCGCGTTCGGCTTCGCTGCGCCCGCTTGCGCCAAGTACGACGTCGACATCGACGCGCCGCGCAGCATCAAGAAGCTGCTGAAGGAGAACCTCGATCTCTCCCGTTTCGCCAAGCGCGACGACGTCAGCGACGACCAGTTCCAGTTCCTCGTCACCGCGACGCCGAAGGACGTGCGCGATCTCGTCGCGACGGAAGGCTATTTCACGCCCATCGTGCGTACGGACGTCACGACCGTCGACGACAAGCGCAACGTCAAGGTGAGCGTCGATCCCGGCCCGCGCACGATGGTCGCCTCGGTGCAACTGAATTTCACCGGCGCGGTGACGACCGAAGATCGCGCGCAGGAGAACGCGGCGCGTTTCGCTTTTTCGGTCAGCGAAGGCGATCCTTTCACGCAAAGCGGCTGGGACGACGCGAAAAACGCCGCACTGCGGGCCCTGCAATCGAAACGCTATCTCGGCGCGAAGATCGTGCGTTCGCAGGCGCGCATCAATCCGCGCGCGCATCTGGCCGATCTCTCCGTGACGTTCGACAGCGGCCCGACCTTCACGCTCGGCAAGCTCGAGGTGAGCGGCCCGAAGCGCTATCCCGCGTGGATCATCGACCATGTGAATCCGATCCGCGAAGGCGAGGTCTACGACATCGCTCGCCTGAACGAGTTGCAGCGCCAGATCCAGAACACGCCGTATTACGCGAGCGTCGCGATCGATGCGGACAGCGACGTGAACAAGCCGGTCGACACACCGCTGCATGTGAAGGTGAGCGAGTATCCGTACAACAGCATCCGCTACGGCGTGGGTTACGCGACGGACACGGGTTTCCACATTCAGGGCGCCTACAGCTATCTCAATACGTTTGGCGCGGCGTACCCGTTCACGATTTCCGGGCGGCTCGACCAGACGCAGCAATACGGCCGCGTGCAACTCGCGATGCCGCCCGATTCGTCCGGCTGGGTCAACGCCGTGTTCGGCTCGTACACGATCACCGACGTCTCGAGCACGAAGATCTATAGCGGGCGCGTCGGCGTGCAGCGTTCGCGCTCGCGTCAGAACATCGACACGACGTATTCGCTGACCTTCTACGACGACCGCCTGACGCAGAACGAGCCGAATCCGTCGACGGCGCGTGCGCTCGTGCCCGCGTGGAGCTGGGTGCGCCGCGACGTCGACGATCCGCTGTTTCCGCGCCGCGGCAACATCATCCGCGCGGAGGCGGGTTTCGCCGTCAAGGGCGTGATGGCCGATCAGACTTTCGCGCGCCTGTACACCAACGCGCTGCAATACGTGCCGCTCGGCAAGAACGATCTGCTCGTGTTTCGCGCGGAGTTCGGCGGCGTGTTCACGAGCGGGCCGTCGAGCGGCGTGCCGGCTTCGCTGCTGTTCCGCGCGGGCGGCGCGAATTCGGTGCGCGGCTATAGCTATCTCAGCATCGGCAACAATGTGGCCGGCTCGATCCTGCCGACCAAATACATGGTGACGGCCAGCAGCGAATATCAGCACTGGTTCACGCACGACTGGGGCGGCGCGGTGTTCTTCGACATCGGCACCGCGACCGACAACTGGAGCGAGCGCGTGTTCGATCCGGGCGTGGGCGTCGGCGCGCGCTGGCGCAGTCCCGTCGGCCCGGTCAACGTCGACCTGGCGTATGGGCTGAAGAACAAGAGCATCAAACCGTATCTGACGCTCGGCATCGCGTTCTGATGCGTGAGAACGATGAAGGACATTGAATCGGCATGACGGACCCGAACAAGCAGGCGGACGCCGAAGCGCCGCCGCCCGAAAACGTTGGCGGCGGCGACGGCGGCGCGCAGAAACCGCCGCCGCGCAAAAGCGGCTGGCGCCGTTTGGCGCGGTGGATCGGCGCGCTCGTGCTCGTCGTCGTGCTGATCGCCGGGATCGCCATCGGCACGGTCTTTTACGTGCTGACGACCGAGCGCGGCACGCGCTACGCATGGAACGCGGCAACGAAGCTGCTCAAGGGGCAACTTACCGGCAAGCTCGACGGCGGCGCCATCGCGACCGGCCTGCAACTGCGCGACGTGCGCTGGAAGGACGGCAAGGGCGCGGATATCGCGGTGGATAGCGTGTCGGGCCGCTGGGCGCTCACACGCGAGCCGCTGCGCTTCACGATCGATTATCTGCACATCGGGACGGTCGATGCGCGCATTGCGCCGTCGAACGAGCCGAGCAAGAAAACGGAACTGCCCAAGGATCTGCGCATTCCGATTCAACTTGCGATCAACGATCTTTCCGTCGGGAAACTGCGTCTGCATCAGGGCACGGCGACGACCGAATTCTCGCGCCTGCTTTTCCACGGCCGAAGCGACGGCCAGCATCACGAAGCGGCGGTAGAGCGGCTCGACACGCCGTTCGGCGCGGTGACGGCGTCGGCGAAGCTCGATGGCGGCGCGCGTCCGTTTCCGCTTTCCGGCGATGCGGGCTATGCCGGCAAGGTCAACAACGAAACGGTGAACGTGAGCGCGCGGCTCTCGGGCTCGCTCGAAGACCTGATCGCCGACGTCGATGCGAGCGGCCTGAAACTCAACGGACGCGCGCACGTCGAGGCGCTGCCGTTCGCGGACGTGCCGCTCAAGTCGGCGCTCGTCACGTTCGATCACGTCAATCCGCAGGCGTTCGCGCCGGGCGCGCCCGAGGCCGACCTCGCCGTGCGCGCCGAAGTGAAGCCAGTCGAAGGCGCGGACCCGAAGGCGTTCGTCGTCGCCGGGCCGGTGTCGATCGTGAACGCGAAGCCCGGTTCCATCGACAAGAAGCTGCTGCCGCTCATCGACGCGCACGCGAACGTGCGGCTCGACGCGTCCGAGCAAAGCATCACCGATCTCGATGTGCGGCTCCTGAAGAACGCGTCGGTGACGGGCGGCGGCGCGCTCAAAAGCGGCAAGGGCAAGTTCGACCTCAAGGTCGCGAAGCTCGATCTGAACGCGATCGAGCCGACGCTGCGCCCGACGGATTTCGCCGGACCGATCCGCATCGAGCTGGATGGCGACACGCAGCGCATCGCCGCCGACCTGAACGATCCGAAAGCCGCGATCCGCGCGCAGGCCAAAGTGAAGCTCGATCCGCAAGCGACCACGCTCGACGACGTGAAGCTCGCGGTCGGGAAGGGCCGCGTCGAAGCGAGCGGCGTGCTGAAGAAGGACGCGAATTCGAGCTACGACCTGAAGGCGAAAATCGTCGAGTTCAATCCGCTGCTGCTGCAACAGCAGTTGATCGCGCCGAAGCCCGCGCCGGCGAAGAAAGGCGCGAAGCCGTCGAACAAGCCGGCCGCGCCGGCGCGTGTCGTGGAAGCGCGCGTGAACGGCACGCTGGCGGCATCGGGGCAACTCGCGCCGACGCTCACGACGAAGGCGACCTTCAAGCTCACCGACAGCATGTACGACAATCTGCCGCTGACGGGCGAGGGCACGATACAGGTCGCGGGCATGCGGCTGTTGCCGAGCAAGGCGGCGCTGTCGGTGGCGGGCAACAACGTCGATCTGAACGGCAGCTTCGGCGCGCCCGGCGACCGGCTGCGCTTCAAGGTCGACGCGCCCGCGCTCGAACGGCTCGGCTTCGGCATCGCGGGCACGGCGAAGGCGGACGGCGATCTGACCGGCTCGATCGCGCATCCGAACATGGCGGCGAACTATCAGGCCGATGGCCTCGTGTTCGGCGCGAATCGGCTCGGTCACGCGGAAGGCCGCGCCGATATCCGCGACGGCGCGAACGGCGCGCTCGTCTTCACGCTGAAGGCGCGCGATGCGAGCACGGAAGACATCGACATCGCGAATCTCGACGCGAATCTGAACGGCACGCGCGCGCATCACACGCTCGACGTGACGGCGACCGGCAAGGTGCGCGGCCAGCCCGTGAATCTCGCGCTCGGCGCGAACGGCAAGTTCACCGACGCGCCCGACGGCCCGCACTGGGACGGCGCGATCACGAAGCTGTCGAACAAGGGCACGCCGTCGCTGAATCTCGAATCGCCGCTTTCGGTGAGCTACGGTCCGAAGCGTCTCGTGCTCGGCGCGACGCGGCTCGTCGCGGAAGGCGCGGTGCTGAATCTGAAATCGTTCGCGATGGAGAACGGCCGCCTGCAATCAGCGGGCACGCTGACGAACCTGTCGGTGCCGCATCTGCTCGACGTGCGCCAGACGCTGACGGGCGCGGAGCCGCCGATCCGCACCGATCTCGTTTTCGACGGCGACTGGAACTTCACGCTCGGCGCGACCGCGACGGGCTACGCGCAGATCAAGCGCCGCGCCGGCGACGTGACGATCGACGGTACGCGCGGCCTGTCGGCGCTCGGCATTTCCGATATCGCCGCGCGCGCGGATTTCACCGACGGCAACCGCCTGAACGCGTCGCTGCACGCCCAGGCGAGCCGCATCGGCGTGATCGATGCCAACGTGCACACGCCACTCGTCAATCGCGACGGCATGCTCACCATCGACGACAACGCGCCGCTGACCGGCGCCATCAACGCGAACGTGCCGGAATTGCGCACGACCGGCGGCCTGCTCGGCGCGAACTATCTGCTCGGCGGCAGGATTGCGCTCAAGCTGGTGATCGCGGGCATCGTCGCGAAGCCGAATCTGTCGGGCTCGCTGACGGGCGACAACATTTCCGCGACGGTCGTCGATCAGGGCGTGCAACTGAAGGACGGCATCATCCGCATTGCGCTGTCGGAGAATCTCGTCGATTTTCAGCGCGTCGAGTTTCATGGCGCGAGCGGCACGCTGCGCGCGACCGGCAAGGTGCGCCTCGATCAGCAGGAGCCCGATCTGACCGCGAGCATCATCGCGGACAAGCTGGAGCTGTTCGCATCGCCGGATCGCGAGCTGATGCTCTCCGGCAGCGCGACGATCGCAAACGCGGGCTTGCAGGGCGGCATGGCGATCGACGGCAAGTTCACCGTCGATCACGCGCTCATCGATCTGCCGGAATCGTCCGCGCCGTCTCTCGGCGACGATGTCGTGATCGAGCGCCCCGATGGCACGATCAAGGGCGAGAATCAGTCGATCACCGCGAAGACCGAGAAGCCGGTCGGGCCGTTCACGCCGCGCGCGAACATCGGGATCGATCTCGGTCAGCACTTCCGCTTCAAGGGCGCGGGTGCGGACCTCGGCCTCGCGGGCACGATTACGGCGATGAGCGCGCCGAACATGCCGCTGCGCGCGGTCGGCAACGTGCGCGTGACGACGCCGGGTTCGTCGTACACGGCGTTCGGGCGCAAGCTGAACATCGAGAACGGTTTCTTCACGTTCAACGGGCCGGTGGCGAATCCCGGCCTCAACATTCTCGCGATGCGGCGCAATCAGGAAGTCGAGGCGGGTGTGCAGGTGACGGGCACGGTGCAGGCGCCGGTCGCCAAGCTGATTTCCGAGCCGAGCGTGCCAGACAACGAAAAGCTCTCGTGGCTGCTGTTCGGCCACGGCACCGATCAGGGCAACAACGTCGGCCAGCAGAGCGCGATGACGAGCGCGCTCGCGCTGCTCGGAAGCCGCGGCGGCGCGAAGATCGCGCAGACGGTCGGACTGGACGAGTTCACGGTCGGATCGAGCGAAGTGGGCCTGACCGATCCGCAAGTCGTGCTGCTGTCGAAGGCGATCAACGAACGGCTCGTGATCGGCTACGAGCAAGGCTTGCAATCGGCGAGCAACGCGGTCAAGGCGACGCTGAACCTGTCGCGGTTCTGGGCCGTGACGGTGTACGGCGGGACGTATCAGGGCGTCGATCTGTCTTATACGCGGCGCTTCAATCGCTGGTCGAGGCTGTGGTCTTCGTCTTCGTCGGCATCGCGGGCGTCGGCTGTGCAGCCATCGGCGGCCTCGGGGGCGTCGGGCGTGAGCGCGCCATTCGGGGCATCGGCGACGGAAGTGGAATCGGACTGAGCATCGTCTGCTTCAAGCAAAAAGGGCACGCGATCTGCGTGCCCTTTTCGTTATGCGATGCGTGTTACTTCACCCGCATGCCCGGTTTCGCGCCGCTGTGCGGCTCGAGAATGTAGAGGCCCGGTTCGGCTTTTTCGTCCGTGGCGGATGCCGCGAGCACCATCCCTTCCGACAGACCGAACTTCATCTTGCGCGGCGCGAGGTTGACGACCATCACGGTCAGCTTGCCGATCAGATCCTGCGGCTGATACGCCGACTTGATGCCCGAAAACACATTGCGCGTCTTGTCCTCGCCGACGTCGAGCGTGAGTTGCAGCAGCTTGTCGGAGCCTTCGACGGCCTTGCAGTCGACGATCTTCGCGATACGCAGATCGACCTTCGCGAAGTCGTCGATGGAAATGACGCCCGCATCGTCCGGCTTCTTAGCGGCGGTCTTGGCCGGAGCGGCCGTTGTCGTCGCCGTTGCGGCTGCGGCTTCCGCGGCCGGCGCGAGCGATTCGCGATTCGCGGCGAGCAACGCCTCGATCTGCTTCGGATCGACGCGCGTCGTCAGATGCTTGTACGCATTGATCGCGCTCGCCGACGATAGCGGCTTGTCGGCATCGGCCCAGACGAGCGGTGCGATGCCGAGGAACGATTCCACCGCTTCGATGAGCTTCGGCAAAACCGGCTTCAACGCGAGCGATAGCAGGCGGAACGCTTCCAGGCTCACGCTGCAGGTTTCATGCAGCGCGACGGCGTTCGCCGGATCCTTCGCCTGTTCCCACGGCTTCGCGGTGTCGACGTAGGCGTTGACGGCGTCGGCCAGTTCCATCGTCGTGCGCAGCGCGCGGCCGTATTCGCGCGACTCGTAGAAGCCGGCGATGTGCGGAATCGCCGAACGCAGTTGCGCGACGAGCGGATGATGCATCGCGCTGTCCTGCACGCGGCCGTCGAAACGCTTGATGAGAAAGCCCGCCGCGCGGCTCGCGATGTTCACGTACTTGCCGACGAGATCGCTGTTCACGCGCGCCTGGAAGTCTTCGAGATTCAGGTCGATGTCTTCCATCGTGCTGTTCAGCTTCGCCGCGAAGTAGTAGCGCAGCCACTCGGGATTCAGCCCCGTGTCGATGACGCTCTGCGCGGTGATGAACGTGCCGCGCGACTTCGACATCTTCGCGCCGTCGACGGTCAGGAAGCCGTGCGCGAACACGTTCGTCGGCGTGCGATGGCCGGAGAATTCGAGCATCGCCGGCCAGAACAGCGTGTGGAAGTACAGAATGTCCTTGCCAATGAAGTGATATTGCTCGGCCTTCGAGCCGGGCTTCACCCATTCGCCGAAATTCACGCCGATGCGGTCCGCGAGATTCTTGAAGCTCGCGTAATAGCCGACGGGCGCATCGACCCAGACGTAGAAATACTTGCCCGGCGCGCCGGGAATTTCGAAGCCGAAGTAGGGCGCGTCGCGCGAAATGTCCCAGTCGGCGAGTTTGGCTTCGCCCTTGTCGCCGAGCCATTCGCGCATCTTGTTGGTGGCTTCGGGCTGAGCGAGACCGCTGACCCAGCCGCGCAGGAATTCCTCACAGCGCGGATCGGACAGCTTGAAGAAATAATGCGTCGACGTCTTGCGGATCGGCGTCGCGCCCGACACGACCGAATACGGATTGATCAGTTCGGTCGGCTGATAGGTCGAGCCGCAGACTTCGCAGTTGTCGCCGTATTGGTCCTTCGCGCCGCATTTCGGGCATTGGCCCTTGATGAAACGGTCCGGCAGGAACATTTCCTTGACCGGATCGTAGGCTTGTTCGATGTCGCGCGCCTCGATCAGGCCCGCCTGCTGCAGCGCGCCGTAGATCGTGTTGCACAGTTCGCGGTTTTCCTCGGCATCGGTCGAGTAGTAGTTGTCGAACGAGATGCCGAAGCTGTCGAAGTCGCGCTTGTGCTCTTTCCACACGCGCTCGATCAACGCTTTCGGCGTGATGCCTTCCTTCTCGGCGCGCAGCATGATCGGCGTGCCGTGGGTGTCGTCCGCGCCGACGTAGTAGACCTCGTGGCCATGCATTCGCAGCGTCCGAACCCAGATGTCCGTCTGAATGTATTCGACCATATGGCCGATATGAATCTGACCGTTCGCGTACGGCAACGCGGACGTGACGAGGATCTGGCGGCGGCCGCCTTCAAAGGCTTGAGCGGCAGGCGCGGCGGTGGCAGTGGCTGAAATCGGTGCTGACATAAAGGCGCGGCCCGGTGGGAGTGCTTGAGGTTGTGAAAAAACGCGGAGTTCGATTTTAGCAGGGCGGGGAGAGGCGGGCGGAGTCGGCGGTGGATAGGGCGGAGTGCGTTTCGAGCGCCCAAAAAAAAACCGGGGTCCAATCGGGCCCCGGAGCAACAACGACAAGAGGAGAATGGCAGGTGATGGCATCGCCATCCGCCTACCGTAAGGACAGACAGCAGCACCGCGTCCAAGTTTCAAATTTTTTTCAGACGACTAATTGCCGCTCGTGCCACCGCCCTCGCGGCGGCATATTCTCCTTTATAATCAGACGCTTACTGCACTTGTCCGGGCTGCGCGGTCGCACGCAGATAGATCTCCACGCGACGATTCTGCGCGCGGCCGGCTTCCGTCGAGTTGTCCGCGATCGGCTGAGTCTGGCCCATGCCCGATGCCGCGAGACGCTGCGCCGCGACGCCGTGCGTCGAAATGTACGACGCGACGCTCTGCGCGCGATTCTGCGACAGCGTCTGATTGTAAGCCGCCTGACCCGTGTTATCCGTATGGCCGACCACGCTCGCGATCAGCTCCGGATGCTGCTGCATCGTCTGCGTGACGGAGTTCAGCACCGGATCGAACGACGGCTTGATCGCGTAGCTGTTCGTGTCGAACGAAATCGAGTTCGGAATGTTCACCTTCAGCGAGCCGTCCTGCTGCTCGGTCACTTGCGTGCCCGTGCCCTTCGAGTCACCCGAGATCTTGTTCTTGATCGACTGCCAGTTGTAGCCGACGATACCGCCCGTCGCCGCGCCGGCTGCCGCGCCGATCGCCGCGCCCTTGCCGCCGCCGAAGATCGCGCCGATCGCCGCGCCGGTCGCGGCGCCCGCGCCGGTGCCGACTGCGGTGTTGGTGCCCTGCTGCGTTTGACAGCCGGCGAGAAGCGCGCCCACCAGGGCAACGACGGACAGGCGGGTCATCAACTTAGTATTCATCTACGATCTCCTTTGATTCAACAAGCGTTCGGCGCATGCGCCGACAGTGCGAAAGGGTCTTCGGACGAGCCTCCGGGCGAGCCTCTACAATAATGAGAAAAGCGCCCGACTGCCCGGTGGGATGCGTCCCCGGAAAGATTTGCAGCGGGATAGTGCAATGCGTAAGCGTTACAACGCAACGGCGCTAACAATTACTTTCAATTTCCTCAGAGTGTTCCGTGCGCCGCTGGGCGCCAGCAACAATCGTTCCATGGAGTCTCGATGAGTATTGACCGCGCGAAGATCGACGCCGCACTCGCCACACTGACCGATCCGAACACCAACCGCAAGCTGGTTGATCTGAAAAGCATTCGCAACGTATCCGTCGACGGCGCGAACGTCGTGGTGAGTGTCGTGCTCGGCTATCCGGCGAAATCGCAGTTCGGTGCGATCCGCGAAATGGTGGAAGGCGCGCTGCGTCAGATCGCGGGCGTCGCGAACGTGACCGTGGATGTTTCGTCGCAGGTCGTCGCGCATGCCGTGCAGCGCGGCGTGAAGCTGCTGCCGAACGTCAAGAACATCATCGCGGTGGCGTCCGGCAAGGGCGGCGTCGGCAAGAGCACGACGGCGACGAATCTCGCGCTCGCGCTCGCGGCCGAAGGCGCGTCGGTCGGCATGCTGGACGCGGACATCTACGGTCCCTCGCTGCCGATGATGCTCGGCATCACCGGCCGTCCGGAATCGCCTGACAATCAGACGATGAATCCGCTCGAAGGCCACGGCATTCAGGCGAACTCCATTGGCTTTCTGATCGAGCAGGACAATCCGATGGTCTGGCGCGGCCCGATGGTCACGTCCGCGCTCGAACAATTGCTGCGTCAGACGAACTGGAAGGATCTCGATTACCTCGTGGTCGACATGCCGCCGGGCACCGGCGACATCCAGCTCACGCTATCGCAGAAAGTGCCGGTGACGGGCGCGGTGATCGTCACGACGCCGCAGGACATCGCGCTGCTCGACGCGAAGAAGGGCTTGAAGATGTTCGAGAAGGTCGGGATTCCGATTCTCGGCATCGTCGAGAACATGAGCACGCATATCTGCTCGAACTGCGGTCACGAAGAGCACATCTTCGGCGCGGGCGGCGGCGAGCGCATGGCGAAGGAATACGGCGTCGAAGTGCTCGGTTCCCTGCCGCTCGATATCGCCATTCGCGAGCGCACCGACGCGGGCCAGCCGACCGTCGTGTCGCAGCCGGACAGCCGCATCGCGGAGACGTATCGCGCCATCGCGCGCCGCGTCGCCATTTCGATTGCGGAGCGCCAGCGCGACATGACCTCGAAGTTTCCGAGCATCGTCGTGCAGAACACCTGATTTCGAATAAGCGATCGAATCGGCGCGAGCCTTGTGCGATGCGGCTCGCGGTATCATGTCGCCTTCGATGCGCGGCAGCGCGGACGCACGGGGCGTCGGCGGGCCGCCGAGAGGATCGCATGAGACACAGATTCGACGGAAGGGCGCTTTACGCCTCGATCGCGATGGCCGCTTGCAGCGTCATGCTGAGCGGTTGCGGCCTCATCTTCCAGAATCACGAAAAGCGCGCGGACGCCGTTTTGAATCCGACGCCCGGCAACGCCACGCGCGGCACCGTCACGCTGATCGAGCGCGCGGACGGCGTGCAGGTTTCCTACAGCCTCACCGACATGCCGCCGAACAGCGATCACGCGCTGACCGTTCACGAGCGCGGCGACTGCATCGCGGTCAACGGGCCGGACGCGAGTCCGGTGTTCGCGCTGCCTTCCGATCGCAGACGAACGTCATCGCGTCTCGAAGGCGAGCTCGGCAACATCCACGCGGACGCAACCGGCGCGGCGACGGGCTTCATCGTCGCGACAGATGTCTCGCTCGACGGCGTGCGCTCGATCATTTCGCGCGCGATCATGCTGCACCGCGAAGCGCTCGACCCGTACGCGAGCGCGCCGCACAACGTCGGACCCGCGCTCGCTTGCGGCGTGATCCGGCGGTAGCTGCTGCGGCGGCATGCGAAGCGCCCGGCGCGGCGGCGCGCTTCGCGTAAAATACCCGCTTTCGTTTGGCCCGCGCGGCGAGAACCGCCGCCGGCCATGCCCCGTTTCACCGCAGGCGGCGGTCGCGAGACCGAGCCGTTCACCGTTGAGTAGCGTCCCCTATGAGCATCAAATCCGATAAGTGGATTCGCCGCATGGCCGAAGAGCACAAGATGATCGAGCCGTTCGTGCGCGATCAGGTGCGCGTGGCCGAGGACGGCCGCAAGATCGTGAGCTACGGCACGTCGAGCTACGGCTACGACATTCGCGTCGCCGACGAATTCAAGATCTTCACGAACATCAATTCCACCATCGTCGATCCCAAAGCCTTCGACGAGAAATCGTTCGTCGACTTCAAGGGCGATGTCTGCATCATTCCGCCGAATTCTTTCGCGCTCGCGCGCACGGTCGAGTATTTCCGCATTCCGCGTTCGTGCCTCACGGTGTGCCTCGGCAAGTCGACGTATGCACGCTGCGGGATCATCGTAAACGTGACGCCGTTCGAGCCGGAATGGGAAGGTTACGTCACGCTCGAATTCTCGAATACGACACCTTTGCCTGCCAAAATCTACGCGAACGAGGGCGTCGCCCAAGTCCTGTTCTTCGAAAGCGATGAAATGTGCGAGACGTCGTATGCCGATCGCGGCGGGAAGTACCAAGGTCAGCACGGCGTGACGCTGCCGAAAACCTGATCGAACCACGCACGTTACAAGCTTGTCGAAAGACCGCTGGCCCCGAGATTGCGACTCGGGCAGCGGTCGTTTCCATTTGGAGATTCGCCCCATGAAGTTCCGCTTCCCCGTCGTTATCATCGACGAAGACTTTCGCTCCGAAAACATTTCGGGTTCCGGCATCCGGGCGCTCGCAGAAGCGATCGAAAAGGAAGGCGCCGAAGTCCTCGGCCTGACGAGTTACGGCGATCTCGCCGCGTTCGCGCAGCAGTCGAGCCGCGCATCGTGTTTCATTTTGTCGATCGACGACGAGGAATTGCTGCCTTACGCGGACAACGTCGTCGTAGAAGGCGATACGCCGGAACTGGCGACGGCCATCGTCGCCTTGCGCGCGTTCATCACCGCGGTGCGCAAGCGCAACGCCGATATCCCCATCTTCCTGTACGGCGAAACGCGCACGTCGCGCCATCTGCCGAACGACATCCTGCGCGAACTGCACGGCTTCATCCACATGTTCGAGGACACGCCGGAGTTCGTGGCGCGTCACATCATCCGCGAGGCGAAGGTGTATCTCGATGCGCTCGCGCCGCCGTTCTTCAAGGAGCTCGTGCAGTACGCGGACGAAGGCTCGTATTCGTGGCACTGTCCGGGGCACTCGGGCGGCGTGGCATTCCTGAAGAATCCGCTCGGGCAGATGTTCCATCAGTTCTTCGGCGAAAACATGCTGCGCGCGGACGTCTGCAACGCGGTCGAGGAACTGGGTCAGCTGCTGGATCACACCGGCCCGGTCGCGGCGTCGGAGCGTAACGCGGCGCGCATCTTCGGCGCGGATCATCTCTTCTTCGTGACCAACGGCACGTCGACGTCGAACAAGATCGTGTGGCATGCGACCGTCGCGCCGGGCGATATCGTGCTGGTCGATCGCAACTGCCACAAGTCGATCCTGCACGCGATCACGATGACGGGCGCGATCCCCGTGTTCCTCACGCCGACGCGCAATCACTTCGGCATCATCGGACCGATTCCGCGCGACGAGTTCAAGCCGGAGAATATCCGCAGGAAGATCGAGGCGAATCCGTTCGCGCGCGAGGCGCTGGCGAAGAACCCGAAGATCAAGCCGCGCATTCTGACGATCACGCAGAGCACGTACGACGGCGTGATCTACAACGTCGAGATGATCAAGGATCTGCTCGGCGACATGCTCGACACGCTGCACTTCGACGAAGCCTGGCTGCCGCACGCCGAGTTCCACTCGTTCTATCAGGACATGCACGCGATCGGCGCGGGCCGTCCGCGCACGGGCGCGCTCGTGTTCGCGACGCACTCCACGCACAAACTGCTCGCGGGCATTTCGCAGGCGTCGCAGATTCTCGTGCAGGACAGCGAGAACAGCACGTTCGACCGTCATCGTTTCAACGAGGCGTATCTGATGCACACGTCCACGTCGCCGCAATACGCGATCATCGCGTCGTGCGACGTCGCGGCCGCGATGATGGAAGCGCCGGGCGGCGAGGCGCTCGTCGAGGAGTCGATTGCGGAAGCGGTCGATTTCCGCCGCGCGATGCGCAAGGTCGATGCCGAATACGGCGACGACTGGTTCTTCAAGGTCTGGGGCCCGGACGCGCTGGCGGAAGAGGGCATCGGCGATCGCGAGGACTGGGTGCTGAAGCCCAACGACCGCTGGCACGGTTTCGGCGCGCTCGCGGAAGGCTTCAACATGCTCGATCCGATCAAGGCGACGATCATCACGCCGGGACTCGACGTCGACGGCGAATTCGGCGAGACCGGCATTCCGGCCGCGATCGTGACGAAGTATCTGGCGGAGCACGGCATCATCGTGGAGAAGACGGGGCTTTACTCGTTCTTCATCATGTTCACGATCGGCATCACGAAGGGCCGCTGGAACTCGATGGTCACGGAGCTTCAGCAGTTCAAGGACGACTACGACAACAATCAGCCGCTGTGGCGCGTGCTGCCGGAGTTCGTCGCGCAGCATCCGTCTTACGAGCGCATCGGTCTGCGCGATCTATGCGAGCAGATTCACAGCGTCTATCGCGCGAACAACATCGCGCGCCTGACGACGGAGATGTACCTGTCGAGCATGGAGCCGGCGATGAAGCCGTCCGAGGCGTTCGCGAAGCTCGCGCACCGCGAGATCGATCGCGTGCCTATCGACGAACTGGAAGGACGCGTGACGTCGATTCTTTTGACGCCGTATCCGCCGGGCATTCCGTTGCTGATTCCGGGCGAGCGTTTCAATCGCACGATCGTGGATTACCTGCGTTTCGCGCGCGAGTTCAACGAGCGCTTCCCGGGATTCCATACGGATATTCACGGGCTGGTCGGCGAGATGATCAACGGACGGATCGAGTATTTCGTGGATTGCGTGCGGGATTGAGTGCACGCCGTGGCGATCACGAGCCGCATCAAAAAATAATGAATGCGGTGATCGTGTCGCGATAGGGGCCGGGCCGTGGGGCCGATTGCGCAGGCACTTGCCCATAGACGGTGAAGGTGTAGGCGACGCCCGTACCGACGCCGTTGCCCATCACAGTCCCGGACGTGCCGTCGCCCCACGGGACGGTATGCGAAGGGTCGATGTACAGCTGATAGTCGATTGTCTCGGTCCCACCCACCCGTGTGAGCTTGCGCCCAGTGATCGCGCCGCCGTCCGATGTGCCTCCGTTCAGCGCAATGTTGTACGACGCGCCCGACGTGCAGGTCGCGGTGATGCGGCTCGTCGCCTCGAGCGGCTCCTGAAAAGAGCTCTGCGTGCCGAACGCCATCGGCGTCGCGGAGATGTTGCAGTTGTTCGCCACGTTGACCGATACGTTGAACGCCGCCGACTTGTACGGCGCGGTCGCCGTGCTGCAACTCGGCGGCGTGCCGCTGTAGCCCACATAGACGAAATACGTGTCGGCGGCGGTGAACGTCTGCGTGTACGTCCCCAATCCGACCTGCTGATTCGGCGGAATCCGCCCGTAGAACGGCTCCTGTGCCCACACCTTGCCGCTCGGATGCACAGGCAGGTCGATGATGTACGGCGTCGTCGACGGGTTGAGAATCGAGCCCCACACGCTCACATGATCCGGATCGACGTATAGGTTGTAGTCGAGCGTCGCGCCGTTCGGGCCGGTCAGCACGCGCGGCGACGTCGTGCTGATGTTCAGGCACATGCGCACCATCGGCGTCGTGTAGCCGGTGCAATACATGATGACCGCGCCGACGACCTCCGTCGGCTCCGAATAGGTCGTGTCGTATTCGCCGAAATCCGTGTAGCCGACGGAAAACGAACACATCTGCGCCCGCGACGCTTTCGGCAGCGCGAGCAGCGCAAACATCGCGACGACGATGACCGCGCCTCTTCGTATCCACGATCGCGTTCGCATGATTCATCCTCCGTTGCCGCGACAGACGAACGGCCCGATCTGCGGCAACTCGTGTGACGACGCGGCGTCGAACGGCACCTGCGCGGAACAGCTCGCGCCGTGTCCGCGAATCGTCACCGTGTTGGCGGCGTCGAGCTTGTTGAAGAACGCGAGGCCGTCGAAGCCGACGATCGCCGTTTCGCCCGTGCTCTCGTTGGTCGCGGCGGCGCCTTCCTTGATCGGCGCGCCGCCCGCATCGACGAAACTCACCGACGCGCCCTGATACCGCGACATCCCGAAGCGCGCGAGCACGCCCGAGCGCCGTTCGGGCGCGACGTTGAGCTTCGTCGTTTCGATACGTGCATCGGCGGGCAAGGCGAGCGGATCGATCGCGATCTGATTGCGCTGATACGACTGCAGATCCGGCACCAGCAGATGGCCGCCCGAATTCGTGACGCCGACCTTGCGGTTCTCCTGGCTCACCGGCACGCCCGCGACGCCGTCGGTGGAGACGAGCGCGAAGCCATCCGTGATCGTGCGCGCGGGCAGCACCGCGCCGTCCATGATGGCGATCGCGCCGGTCATCTCGGCGGTGCCCGTCGTCGTGCCGTTGAAGCGCTGCGCCGTCGCCTGGAATTCCCCGAAGCTCGCCCGATAGTTCGCGCCCGCGAACCCATGCCGATAATCCGCGCCCGCGCCCGCCTGCACCGTCCAGCCCCATCCGCCGCTGAAATCGGCCGGACGCGACGCGGTGACGTCCGCCGTCGAGTGGCCGCCCGATTGCGCGAGCGTCGTGCTGACCGCCATGTTGCCGCCGAGCGCGACCGTCACGCCGATCGATCCGCCCCACACGTTCTTCTGCAGGAAGTCGCGGTACGCCGTCGCGAAGAGCGACCAGCGCCGCCCGAACTGCGCGTTGTACGCGAGCGTGAGGACGCGCGCGTGCCCGGAAAAGCTGTCCTCGGAATCGACATAGCTCATCGTCGCCGATTGCGTGCGCAGGAACGAAACCGACGCCGTCGCCTGATAGACATGCTGAAACGTCGACGTGCCCGTAAGCGACGCGACATCGCGATAGCCGCTCGACGCCTGCGTGCCCTGCAGACTGACGGAAAACTTCGGCCCGATGTACTGATAGCCGAGGCTGTAGAGCGAACCGGTCATACCGTCGACCTTGCTCGCGGCCGCCGCCGTGCTGAACACGCCGAAGCCGCCGGTGCCGATCACCGCGCCCGCGCCGCCGTTGACGAGTCCCTGGCCGCCTTCGGCGTGCGCCTGCAAGGTCAGCCAGTCGCTGACGCCATAGCTGAACACGCCGCTATAGATGGGCGAACGCTCGTAGTCGAAAGACTCGACCGTGTAGTTGTCGCGCAGGAAGCCGAGTTCGAACGAATAGTTGAACAATCCCTTCGACAAGAGCCGCGCATCGATATAGAGCGGCACGCTCGTCGTGACGCGGCGACCGAGCGCATCGGTGACGACGATTTGCGCGACGCCCGCGCCGTTCAGGCTCGGCGCCTGCGCGATCTGGAACGGCCCGGGCGCGACTTCGCCGCTGTACTGGCGCAGGCCGTTGACGTAGAGATCGACGGCGGAAGGCACGGCGGCCGAGGCGGAGAACATCGGCAGGGGAAACGTGATGAGGTCGGGCCTCAGCGTGAAGTCGCGCTGGATCTGGAATCCGCCGAAGCGCACGGAGCGCGACCACGGCAGCGATCCCGATACCGAATCGCCGACCGTCATCGTGAAAAGTTTCGCGGGATTCGAGTAGCTCCAGTTCGTGTCGAGCCGCGTGTATCGGTTCGAGCCGCCGTCCGCGTTGATCCAGGTGCCGGTGTTGTCGAACACGCCGAAGGGCGTGAAGAGGCGCTGCTCGCTCCACACGCCGATGCTGTTTTCGCTGTCTTCGCCGTATTCGCGCGTGTAACTCACGTCGTAGTTCATCAGGAAGCCGGTGCCTGACGTCGCCTTCGGCGTGACCGGCAGCGTGTAGCCGATCTTGCGTGTGGTCTGGCGCGCTTCGTCGACGTCGAGAATCGCCTGCTGGCGCGCGGGCGCATACGTCGCGCGCAAGCCGGGAATCGACGACAGCGCGAGCCAGCCATCGGCGTCCGGTTTCAAATCGCTCACGCGGATGCCCGCGGCTTCGAGCGTGCGCGGCTCGGCATAGAGCTGACCGTGACGCAGTTCGAACTCCGACGGCTCGCCGAGATTCGTTCCGTTGATGACGATCTCGAGCACGAGTTGCTGATTCGTTTCGGCGAACGCGCCGAAGGGCTCCCCGCGCGCTGCGCCCGAGAGGCTCGGCAGTTCGGCGGGCGAGCCGCCGCCGGTGATGTCGACCTGCGCGATCGCCGCTTCCGACACGAGAACGAGCGTCAGCGCGACGCGAGCTTTCCGGCCCGGCGTCTTCCTGGCGGTGTCGGCGGACGAGGACATGCTCGCGGCGATGCGCAAGCGATCAAGGTCCGCCGCTCTCGCCGAGCCGCTCCGTGACGGCCGAGCCGTTGACCGTCGCCGCGACGTCCGCCGGCTTGCCGCGCAAGGCGCTCGCGGCGGCGGGCAGCGCCCACGCGCGCACGCGGCCCGGCAGGACGTAGCCGAGCAGGCCCGCGGAAATCGGAATATCCGCGCCGCCGTTTTTCAGCGATACCGCGCTCAACTGCGCATGGATCGCCCCGCTGTTCGAGACGAGCAGAAACGGCTTGCCGTTTCTCTCGACGATGCTCCATTGCAGCTTCGGCTTGCCCGCTTCACCGGCTGGCGAAATAAATAGTGGTACAGAATATCGAAAGCGAAACTGAACGTTCGCACCGGCGGTCGCGCCTTCCGGCGGCAATTCATCGATGAGCAGACGATACGCGCGCTCCTGCTGCAACGGCTCCATGCTCGCGCGAATCACGCGGATGACCTGCTGTCCGCCCGCGGCCACTTCGGCGATAGGCGGGCTCGCGACGATCTCGCGCGTCGGCGTCAGCTTGTCCTGTTCATCGGCCTGATCCCAGACGAACGCGCGCACTTGAGCGTGGATCGGTTCGTCGCCGCCGTTGCTCAGGTTGATGACTTTGCCGTTCTCCGCGGCAGTGAGCTGGATCGTTACCGGGGAGATTTGCAATGAAGCGGCGAGCGTCGCGGAGCATTGCAGAAAGAGAAAAACCGCGCAGACGCGCGGTAGCAAGGTGGGCATCGTCGGTCTCCTTATGTCATCCCGACTATCCCATTGATATAGATTTATCTGCGAACAAGCAAGCGTCGCGCTGAGTGCGAGATGCTTGCGGCGCGATGCGAGGTTTAGAACACGACCGTCGCGGTGATGGTCGACGAATACGCGCCAGCCGCGGGCGTGTTCTGCGTCGGCACGCGGCCATAGACCGGGATGGTTTGCGCGCCGCCGTCGCCGGTGCCCGCGACCGTGTCGGTGTCCGCCGTGTTGCCCCAGACCTGCGTGCGAGCGATATCGCGATACAGGTTGAACGAGACGAATGCGTCGCCTGCTGCGTTGCCCATCTTGCGATCCGATATGGCCGAACCGGTGGCGGTGCCCGCGTCGAGGGCGACGGTGTAGGGCGTGCCCTTGGTGCAGGTGACCGACAGGCTGGCGTTCTGATCGATGTTCTGCGTGAGCACGCCGGTGCTGCCGAAATCCAGCGGATTGGCGGCGATCGAGCAATCGTCCTGAACCGTCAGCGTGACGTCGAAAGTCGCGGTCTTGCTCGTGGCGGCGAAGGCATTCTGCGAACCGACGGCGCCGAGCGTGGCGGCGCTTGCAACGATGGCAATGACGGCGGCTTTCTTGAACAGGTTACGCATGAGGAACACTCCTGAGATCGAAAAGATGACTGATGCTGAATCGCGCTGGCGTCGCGAGGACATGGATGAATCATAGGGAATACGCGATTAAGACTGAATGAGACGACTCTTAATTGAGATAGGCAGGCGCGGTGTTTCGCTTGTTGGGGTTATGTCGTGGGAGTTATTGAGATTGATGCGTGCCGCGAATCACTGGCTGCCGGCACGGAGCATCTTCGTGCTAACTCATCTCGATTGCGCCTTCTAGAATGAAGAGCGATCGGGCGCGGTTCGACGATTTGAATTAGATATGCGAAGCAAATCAAAAATGGGGATTGTCATGTTCGCTGAGAAGTGGAAATTGACGTTCGTGCTGCTTCCGTTGGCCGTGCCGTGTGCGGTGTCGGCGCACGGTACGATCGAGACGCCGATCAGCCGCGTCTATTCGTGCTACCTCGAGGGCCCGGAAAGCCCGACGTCGGCGCCGTGCAAGGCTGCGGTCGCGGTGGCGGGGCCGTCGTTTCTGTACGACTGGGCTGGCGTGAATCAACTGCCCAATGGCGATCACAAGGCTTTCGTGCCCGACGGGCATCTGTGCAGCGGCGGCAAGACCAACTACTACGGTCTGGATCTCGGCCGAAGCGACTGGCCGGCCACGACGATCTCGGCCGATCTGAGCGGAAACTACACATTCGTCTGGTACGCGACCGCGCCGCACGTCACGCGCTACTTCCAGATGTACATGACCTCGGACGGCTACGATTTCAATCAGCCGTTGAAATGGTCCGATCTCGACAGCAAGCCGTTCTGCGAACTCAACAGCGCGACGCTCGACAACGGGCGCTACAAGCTGCAATGCAAGCTGCCCGCGGGCAAAACGGGCAGGCGGATCATTTACACGATCTGGCAGCGCAACGACAGCGCCGAAGCGTTCTATGCGTGCAGCGACGTGGTCATCAACGGCGCGCGCACGACCTGGCGCGAGATGCGTCCGATCCCGACGACCGCGCTGGATCAACCGGCGGGCATGAAGATCACGCTGCGGGTCTTCGATGCGGACGGGCACGATCTGGAATCGATCGGCTATACGGTGACGGCGCAGACGACGGCCGCTGCGGACTGGGTGTATGCGATGGCGCAGAAGGTCAACTCGGATGCGAAGCATGTGCGGCTGGGGCTGATCGACAACAACGGCAACATCGTGCCGCAGAAGACGATGTCGGCGAACCGCATCTACGTCGACAGTCCGCAGGACTACAACTTCGCGGTCGATTACACCGGCGCGCCGGCACCCGCGCCTTCACCTACGCCGACGCCTTCACCTGCGCCCACGCCAACGCCAACGCCCACGCCAACGCCAACGCCAACGCCAACGCCCACGCCCACGCCAACGCCAACGCCAACACCTACGCCCGCACCGGCGCCAACGCCGACACCAACCCCCGCCCCCTCACCCAGCGCAGGAGGCGCGACATGCGCCATCGCGTGGCAGTCGGGCACGATCTACAAGGCGAAGGAAAACGTATCGGTGAGTGGCCGCAACTACAGCGCGCGCTGGGAGAACTCCGACGATCCCTCGCGCAATTCGGGCAGCGGCAAATCGTGGCAGGACCTGGGCGCGTGTTCGGGACAGACGTTGCTCGCGTGCGCCGCGCCGTGGAGCGCGAGCAAGACCTACGCGACCGCGGGCACGACGGTCAGCTACAACGGCATGAACTATCGCAACAAGTGGTGGAGCGCCAACGCCGATCCGGCGACGAACTCGGACGGCGCCTGGGAAAAAGTCGGAGCCTGCAAATGAGAGAGGGGGAGCGCGGCGCCCGCATCGAGGCGTCGCGCAAGTCTCATGCTTCAGCGCGAAAACGCCCGCGCCGGATCCACTTCGTCGCGATCCACTTCTCGCCTTTTTCGACGGGCGTGCCCGCGTGCAGCGTTTTTGGATCGCTTTGTCCGAGTTCGTTGACGTATTCGAAATAGAGCGCGCTGCCGCGCCGCGGATGAATCGCGAGTCCGATGTCCGGAAACGTCGTGTCGCCGCCTTGCTCGACTTCGTTGAGATAGAGGATGACCGTCGCGATGCGCTGCCCGCCGCGCTGCATGTGATGTTTGCTGCCGGCCTGCTCTTCGGGGAAGTAGTCGTAATGCGGGCGATATTCGCCGCCCATGCCGTATCGAAGGATATGCAGATCCTCGCCGTTCTCTACCGGCTGGCGAAACAGTTCGGCGATCCTTCGGTCGATCGTTTCGACGAGCGCATCCGTCGATGCATTGACGAACGCGCCTTCGCTCCTGCGTTCTTCGATGGTGATCTCCTTGCCCGAATCCGGATCGACGACGGACGAGCGCTGCACATGCTCGCGGCCGATCTCGATCAGCCGGTCGCATTCGGTGTCGTCGAGCACGTCGGCGACGAGCGCGATCACCGGCTGTTCGCTGCTGAAGACCTTGGGCGCGGATCGATCGCTCGCGGTCAGCACGCGCGCCTGCGGCAGCATCGGCGTGCCGTAGAGATAGTCGGGCGATGTTTCATCGTCGGCTTGAGGCGCGTCGCCGGCAAGATGGCGCGCGAGCAGCAGGCGCGCGGTGTTCGGATGGAACGCGGCGGCGATCATCGCGTCGATCAGCGACTGATGCGTGCAGCCGCGGCGGATGTTGTCGTCGAGCCAGTTCTTCCATGTCGAATCGAAGCGGGGAATCGTGCTCATGGCGGCTTTCCGAGTATCACTAAACGATCGGTCCTTTCATGGAAGCACAAAAGCATCTGAATAACAACGGCGCGATTGAAACAGCCGCGCGGCTCGCGCAAAGCGAACTATGCTTTCTCAAGGCGCGGCATCGGGCCGTGTCGGATGAGGGATGAATCGCGCCATGCGAAGCGCATCGTTGAGGATCGAAGGCCGCCCTGTGATCGCCGTGTTGCTGGCGATCGGATGCCTCGCGCTTGGCGAGCGCGCGCGCGCCGCGTCGATGCTGCGATGCGAGTCCGATGACAACACGGTCACGTATGTCAGCACGCGCATCGAAAACGCAAAGTGCATCCGCGTGAACATGAACTGGCAGTGGACGCCGCCTGCAGCGTCATCCGCATCGATGGCGTCGGCCGCGCCGCCCGCCGCGCCGCTCACGCGACGTCAGACCACGGCGCGCATCTACAGCTATGTCGCAGACGGCGTGCGCCACTTCGTGTCCAGGAAACCGGCCGGCGTTGCGGCGAACGTAACGGTCATCGAGTTGCGTTTCATGGAGACGTGCAATCTGTGCTCGCCCGGCGATGACGTCAACGTTGCGGGGCTCGCGCTCGACACGCGTTCCTACGGACGCGAAATCGATGCCGCCGCCGCGTCGTTCAACGTCGACAGCGCGCTCGTGCGCGCGGTGATTCACGCGGAATCGGCGTATCGCGCGAACGCGATCTCCCGCGCGGGCGCGCAGGGCCTCATGCAACTGATGCCGGCGACGGCGACGCGCTTCAACGTCGGCGATCCGTTCGACGCGGCGCAAAACATTCGCGGCGGCGTGCAGTATCTGTCGTGGCTGCTCAGGCGCTTCAACAACAATCTCGATCTCGCGCTGGCCGCGTACAACAGCGGCGAGGCGGCCGTCGATCGCTACAACGGCGTGCCGCCATACAACGAGACGCGCACCTATGTGTCGCGCGTGAAGACGCTCGCCGAGCGTTATCGCGACGGGCGCTGAACGCTTCACGCGTTCCCTCGCGCGGATGTTGCCGCGAGGGAACGCGCCGGCGCTTACTTCGTGTTGTCGACTTCGACCTTGCCGTTGTATGTCACCTTGCCGCGGAAGAAGTAGTCCGTGCACGCCTTGTAATCGCCCGGATTGATGAGCGAGAAGGGCATCTGATAGTCGACCAGCTTGCATCCCGTCGCCGGCTTGCCGTTGATCCACGAATAGTCCTTGTCGAGATACGCCTTGATCGCGGCGGCCGAGCCTTCGTTGAAGCCTTTCATGTTGGCGCAGCCGAGCGGTTCGTCGGCGGGAATGGTCACGCCCAGCTCGCGCGTGAACTCCTTGTACGCGTTGATGCGGTTCGTCACCTGCGATTTTTCCGCGCCGCCGCCGCCGCACTCGATCCCGCCGTTGATGATGAACACCGTCGCGCCGAAGCCCGGCTTCATGTTGTTGCCGATATCGACGGCGTTCGGTTTCCAGGTTCCGTCGACGGCCCAGGTCATCGGCGGCTTGGGCGTTTGCGGCGTCACGGCGAACCAGATCGCGGATGCGAAGTTGAGCCACGTATCGGCGACGCGTCCGGGATTGTCGAGCAGGATGTTGACGTCGCCATACAGCGCCTGCGAGAACGGGCCGAAGTTGTAGTTCCACGAGAGCTGCTTCGCGCCGCGCCCGAAGTAGTCGAGATACTTGCCCGAGGCATTCTTCGCGCACGGATAGAAGATCCAGTTCGTCGCGTGCGAGCCGGGGATGCACTGCTGATACGCGCCGACCGCCGAGCCTTCCGTGTATCCCGATTCGCGCAGGAACCACAGCCCTTGCTGCCAGAAGGGAATCGGCGTGTTTTGCGGCATCGTCGCGAGTACCGGGTTGTTGTGCTCGGCGTCGTTCGAGCGCGCTTGCGCCGGCGTCAGCGAATTCCAGTTCGCGCCGGTTTCCTGCACGAAGTGCGCGAACGATGTGGCGAGCAGCTTGCGACAGATGGCGTCGGCGTCGCGTCCGTCCGTGTAGTCGCCGCAGTAGGCCGGGAATTTAGCGATGCCGCGCAGGAAGTTCACGTACGAATAAGCGATGTTGCGTACAGGGAAGAGCGCGTCGAACTTCGCTTCGGGGATGATCGCTTCGACGCGCTTCACGTTCGACGGATTGGCGGCGCGTTTCGGCACGACGGCGTTGACTTCGTCGTCGGGCAGCACGCGCAGGGCGTCGCGCAGCGTCGCGATCTGGCCGCCGGATTGGTCGATCAGCGCTTTCTCGGACGCGTTGAACTGGGCCTGCGTCGGGTAATCGGCGGGCGCGGGGATGTAGGTGATTTGAGGTTTGTAGGACGCGGGGGTTGGCGTTGGGGCTGGCGTTGGGGTTGGCGCTGGCGTTGGCGCTGGCGTTGGCGTCGGAACCGGAGTGGGCACAGGTACGGGCGTCGGCGTCGGCGTGGGCGTCGGCGTCGGCGTGGGCACCGGCACCGGAGTCGGCGTGGGCGTTGGAGTCGGAACAGGCGTCGGCGCAGGAACAGGCGTCGGCGCAGGAACAGGCGTAGGCGTAGGAACGGGCGTCGGGCTCGGCGTTGCGCCGCTGCACGCGCCGAGGTCTTCCCACACGCCATACGCGCCCGATTGCGCGGGATTGTCGCCCTGCGTCCACCACTTGTTTCGATAGTTCCGCCCGTTGTACGTCACGCGCGTGTTCGCCTGCGCATAAACCTGACTCGCGGACCACGCCGTGTAGCAGCCGGACGGTGCTGGTGTCGGCGTTGGCGTTGGTGTCGGCGTTGGTGTCGGAACCGGCGTCGGCGTCGGCGTGGGCGTCGGAACAGGCGTCGGAGTCGGAACCGGAACCGGAGCAGGAACCGGCACAGGCGTCGGAGCCGGAGCCGGCGCAGGCGTCCCCGCCGCGCCGACATCCTTCCACAACGTCGGCGACGCAGCCGGATTCCATCCCGCGCCGGGATAAGCCGTATGCGTCTGCAAAGCCTGATAGACGCGTCCGTTGTACGTGACTGTCGTGCCCGCCGAATAGGTCGTGCCCTCGGTCCAGGCCTGCTGCGCGAACGTCAGACCCGCCTGAAGCATCAGCGCGGCCGGCAGCAATGCCAGCTTTCTTCGAATCGATGTCATCTCAGTCTCTCCAGCGTGAAGGTCCGGATGCGCGCCGGACGATTGAAGTCGGCTACCGTCGGCTCATGTTCTTTTCCGGGTAGTACGTGAACTTCCATTCCGAAATGCTCGTCTGCAGCCCGAAGCTCGCATCGCTGTCGGAAAATCCGTCCTTCTTGAGCGGCGCTTCGTTCGATGCGCTGTACACGCCGTATAACTCGCCGTCCGGCCCGCGAATCTCCTGCCACGGGCCGTCGTTGGTCATCGGATCGGCATAGGCCTCGCGCAGATAGCGCTGCACGTATGACGCGCGCGGATCGCGCAGCAGATCGTCGAAGCGCTTCGGGAACGCGCCGCTCTTGTCGGCCTTGACGTAAGCCTCGATCGCCCGGCGGATCGCGTCGCCGCGGCGCAGCAGCTCGTCTTCCTTCACGCGCTGGATTTGGGTGGTCCATACGGTGCCGACCGCCATCAGATAGATGGAGATCAGCGCGACGCACATCAGCGCCCACAACATGCCGAAGCCGCGCTCGCGCTTTCGACGTGCGCCGCCGCGCCGCTCACCACGCGCTGTAATCGCTGCCATCCTTGCCCTTGCCTTTCGCGCCGCTGCGCACGTTGTAGACGCCGGGTGTGCCGTCGGCGGGCGGCTCGGTCGTCCATGCGGTGCGATTGCCCGCGACCGGGTCCATCGGTATCTCGCGCAGATAGCGCTTCTGCACGAGCTCATCGAGCGATTGCGGATAACGCCCCTGATCCGCGCGAAAGCGGTCGATGGAATCGCGCATCGCGGCGAGGTTCTGATGCAGCACGGTTTCCTTCGCCTTGTCCGCCTGGCCGAAGTAGCGCGGCACGACGAGCGTGAGCAAGGTCGCGATGATCGCCAGCACGACCAGCAACTCGATCAGCGTGAATGCGCGCAGCGCCTTCTTCCACATGGCTCTCACCACTTTCGATAGGGAACGCCGTTGAGACCGGTGCCTTCGGAGAGCGAATAGACGTCGTAGACGTCGTCGCCTTCGCTCGGCGAATCGGGCGGGCTCGCGTAGCTGCGCTTGCCCCAGGTCGCGTCGTCGGAGCGGCTCGGGCAGTCGCACATCGGGTCGCGCGGCACGCGGCGCAGAAAGTAGATGCGCGCGTGCGTCGGACTCGTCTTGTCGACGACGCCTTCGACGAGCGTTGCAAGCTTCGCCGGATAGCCCGTCTCGCCGACGGGACGGTCGATCTTGCCGTCGTCGCCGGCTTTCTTGTAGGCGTCGATCGCGTCGCGGATGCTCCACAGCGCGCGCCTGAACTCGTCCTCCCGGTTGCGCTGCGCGGCGATCTGCACGAGGGGCGCGGCGACCATCGCGAGCGCGGCGAGGATCGCGAGCGTGACCAGCAGTTCGATGATCGTGAAGCCCTTTTCCATCGTCGTCGGCCGGCTGCGCGGTTCAGGGCTGCTCGCGCGGCAGCCGCTGCGCTTCGCCGGTTGACTGAAGCGTCGGCGCGGGCGGCGGCAGGATCGCGATGGGCGGCGCGCTCGGCGGCTCGTTCGGCACGGATGGAGCCGATGGAACGGGCGGCGCGGGCAGCGGGGCTGCGGCGACCGCACCGGCCGCGACCGCCGGCGCGGCGGCGACCGGCGGCGGCAGACGCAAGCTCTCGTTGCCGGTCACGACATCGCGCTCGGTGCTGATGCGCGTTTCCGTGCCCGAATCGAACTGCATCGCGTTGCCCGTCGGCACGGCCTGATTGCGCACGATGCGCGGCGTGAGCAGCAAGACGAGTTCGGTTTCCTTCGAGTCGTCGGCGCGCGAGCCGAAGATGCGGTCGAAAATCGGCAGGCGGCTCAGTCCCGGCAAGCCCGATCCCGAGCTGCGATCGTTGCGCTGGAGCAGGCCCGCGAGCATCTGCGTTTCGTTGTTGCGCACGCTCATCACGGTTTCGGCGGTGCGGGTGCCGATCTGGTACGCGACGAGCCCGGTCGACGTCGTGATCGTGTCGGTGACATTCGACACTTCCATGCGCAGCTTCACCTGCACTTCGTCGGGACTGGCGATCACCGGCGCGACTTCCAGCGTGAGGCCGACGTCCTGATAGTTGACGCTCTCGGAGCTGAAGTTGCTGGAGAGCGTCGTCGTGACGACGGGCAGCCGGTCGCCGATCAGCACCTTCGCCTTCTCGCGATTGCGCACGCGGATGCTCGGATTGGCGAGCGTGCGCGTCTTGCCGTGCGTCTGCAAAAAGTTGATGCCGACCGGCCCGATCCGCACCAGCACGTCGCTGCTGTTGAGGTTATGCAGTTGTTCGAGCGTGACGGTGTTGTCGGGCAGCGTGGTGCCGTCGTCGATCGTGCCGGACTTGAGCCCGAACGTGATGCGGTCCGGATACTGGATACCCATGTTCAGCAGATCGGACGACGACACTTCGAGCACCTGCGCGTCGATGACCACTTCGGCGGGCGTCACGTCGAGCGCGCGGATGATGCGCTCCGCCACTTTGATCGTGTCCGGCGCGTCGCGCATGATGATCGCGTTGGTGCGCTCGTCGAGCACGGCGTCGCGCGTCTTGACCATCTGCTTGAGCACGCCGAGCACCTGCGCCGCCGTCGAGTTCTGCAGATAGAACGTCCGCACGACGAGATCCTTGTACTCGGTTTCCTTGTCGGGCCGCTTCGGGTAGATGAGGATCGAATTGCCGCTCACGATCTTGCTCGAAAGCTGATTGGCCTGGAGCACCATCGACAGCACCTGCTTGACGGGCGTGTTGCTCGCGAAGATCGTGGTCGGCGCGGTCGCTTGCACTTCGCGGTCGAACGTGAAGTTCAGCCCGGTGATGTTCGACACCAGCTCGAAGATGCTGATGATCGGCTGATCGCGGAACTGCACCGTGATCGGTTGATCGAGGTCCTTGTTGAGCTTCGGCTCGATCGATTGTCCCTTCGGCGCGAGCAGTTCTTCGCGCAGCCGGATCGCGCGCGCGTTGTCGGGCTGCTTCGCGAGCACGTCGATAACGGCCGAGAGCGCCGCCTGCGGCTGATCCAGACGCACCGATTCGGCGTAGCGCACTTCCGCGTCGATCGGCGCCTGTCGCTCGATCCACTCGATCATCTCGCGCGGGTTGTCGTCGCCGGGCGCGGCCTGCTGCGCCTTGTGCGCCCAGCCGAGCGCCTGCGCCGCGTCGCCCGCGCGGTACGCGACGGTCGCGCGTTGCAGGTATTCCATCGACAGCCTGCGCCGCAACGCGAGATACCAGCTTCTGATTTCCAGATCGTCGGGATACTGCGCGCTTTGCTGCGCGAGCAGTTCGAGCTGGGCGTCGGGCGGCATGCCCGCGAGCCGGTTTTGCAGATCCTGCCGATGCAGATCCCCCGCGCATGCCGCGATGAGCGGAATCAACAGGCAGACCGTCACGTCTTTGAGCCGGCTCATTTGAGTTCTCCAAGCGACAGCGTCTGCCGGCGCTTCAGCGGCAGGTACGTGAACTGGACTTCGCGGCGGCTGATGTCGTCGATGCGATAAGCGTTCAGCATCACGTCGCCCTTGTGCAGGAAGCCCTTCTTCTGGCAGTTCATGCAGAGCGGGAACTCGCGGTTCGCGCCGGAAATGACCACATAGAAAACGCCTTGCTGATCGAGCCAGAGCGAGCGAACCGCGAACGGCAGCGGCGGCGGCTCGGGCGGCGGCGGCGGCTTCGAAGGCTTGGGTGGTTCGGGCGGCGGAGGCGGCGGCGGTGGCTGCCAGTTCTGCGTCGGAAAGAGATCGATGGGCGCGGGTCCGGCCGCCGCGACGATATCGGCTGCGCTCGCCGCCGGCGGCGCGGAAGCGGGCGCGGCGGGCTTCGCCGTCGATGTCGCCGCTGACTGTTGCGGTTCGGGCGCCGTATCGTCGCCGCCGCGAAAATACGTGAATACGACGAGCGCGAGCGCCGCCACCATCAGCCCCAGCACCGGACGCGAGATCTTCAGGGTGCGCAGGTCGAGCCGGCTCATTTCGTTGCTTCCACGAGAAACGCGCATTGCAGGCGCACCTCCAGTTGCGTCACGCCGATATTCGGCCGCGACAGGCTGAGCCGTTCGCAGCGCAGGCCCGGCAGCGTCCGCAGTTCGTGCATGAAGCCGCGGAACTGCAGATAAGTGGCGCTGAACGTCGTCTCGACGACATAGCGCCGCAGCGACGGATCGTCCTTCTCCTGCGCGGCGAGCTGATACGTGATCTGCGGAATCGCGATGCCGTTCTTCGCCGCGATCGCATGCAGACTGTGCAGGAACACGAAATAACGCTCCTCGGGGCTGACCGGCGCGACGGCTTCGTCGGGCGAGGGTGGCGGCGGTTGCGTCAGATGGACGGCGCGCGCGTTCAGATCGGCCTCACGCTGCGCGATGTCGCGATGCAAGGGCAGGATGTCGGTCAGCGCGACGATCGCCGCGCCCGCGATGAGCAGTACCGCGAGCAGCCCGAAGGTGCCGAGCCGCCACTGCGCGCGCCGCAGTTCCCAGACGAGGCGGTTCATCGGCGCGCTCCGCTCGGATGGGCGGCGTGGCTCGCCTGGGGCCGCGCTTGCGATGCGGCCGGAGCGGCGGAAGCCGCCGATGCCGCCGATGCCGCCGAAGCCGCCGATGCCGAAGCAGCGGCCGCAACCGCCGAAGCCGCCACCGGGCGCGCGACGAACGCCTTCCACGTGACCTGCAACGACGTCTCCACCGATGGCGCCGGCGGTCCCGGCTTCTGAATCTGCCGCTTGATCGCGACGCTTTCCGCGCCGGGCTGCGCCTGAAGCCAGTCGGCGTAAGAGATCGCTTCCTGGACCGAGCGCGTCTCGAACTGCATGTTGATCTGCCGCGACGCGGTGACGAAATCCAGCGACAGCAGCGCGATATTCGGATGCCATCCGCCTTCGATCAGATCGCGCGCCGGTTCCGTCGCGTAGCGCTGCTGCGCCATCAACTGCGCCATGCGCGCGTCGCCGGACTCGCGATGCGCGTTGCTGATCACATGAAACTTCGCTTCCTGCTTCGCGATCGTCGCCTCGCGTTCGTCGAGCGCCTCGCCTTGTTCCTTGAGCGCGTCGCGATACTGCATCGCCGCGATCAGCGCGACGATCCCGACGACGAGCGCGAGCAGCCCCACGGCCGCGCCGGGCCGGTTCGGACGATGCAGGTCGATGACGGGCGCTTTCATGTCGCGGCATCCCAGGGCGCGGGCAGCCATTCGACGAGCGCGGCGTCGGCCGACCAGCGCTCGCGCGCGTCCGGTCCGCCCGGTCCGCCCGGTCCAATCACGTAGCGGCGTTCGGGCGGCGTATCGGCGCAGAGCGCGAACGCGTCGCGCAGCACGCCATCGAGCGCGCCCTCGCGCGTGCGCGTCACCGGCAATGCGATGAAGGCCGTCCATCCGCCGCCGCGCCGCAGCCCGATATGCGCGATGGCCGCGTCACGCTCCGTTTCCTCCAGCGCGACGATCGCGATCGCGCCGTCGCGGATGCGCGCCGCATGCTTCTGCATCGCGAAGGCATACGCCGGCTCGATGCCGAGCAGTTGCAGCTTGCGCGTCTTGCACAGACGCTCGATGCCCGCGCACAGCGCCTCCGATATCGCGGCGGCGAGGCGTCCCTGTTCCCACGCGCCATCGGTGACGGCGTAGCGCCACGCCTCGGTGCCCGCGCCCATCTGCACGGCCTGCACGCGTGCGGCGGCGACCCAGTCCTGCGGTTTCGGCAGCGGCTGCCACGGCAGCGCGTGATAGCGCGCGAACGGTGCGCCGACCACCACGCGCAGCGCATGCAGACCAAGGTTCGCGGGCTTCGGCGCGAGCGTTTCGATGGCCTTGAGCGCCGCGGCGACATCGTTCGCCGATGACAGCGGCATCGGCGCGCCGCCGAACGTGCGGGCGTGCCGTCCGTCGATCCAGATCGTCGTGCGGCTCATGAATGCGGGCGTTTCGATCGACGGCGCATTCAGCTTTGGCCGCTTCTTCGCGACGCTGCGCAACGCTTCGAGATGGTCCGACCAACGCGACATGATTCGCCTCCGTCAGCCTTCGACCATCGTGACGCGATTGACTTCGGCGAGCGTCGTGCGTCCGTCGGCGACCGCGCGCAACGCGATGCCGCGCAGCGGCACGAAGCCGCTCTGATACGCGAGTTGCTTCAGCTCGACGATCGGCCGCCGCTCGACGAAGCATTGCTTGATCGCATCGTTCAGGCGCAGCACTTCCGCGATCGGCTGACGTCCGAGATAGCCCGTGCGCCTGCACGCCTCGCAGCCCGCGCCTTTGCGGAAACGCCAGCCGGCGATCTCTTCGCGCGTGAGCGCCGAAGCGCGCAGCAGCGCGTCGTCGGGCGGATCGTCGTCGCGCACGCAATGCGGGCAGTTCTTGCGCATCAGCCGTTGCGCGACCGCGCCGAGCAGCGCGTCGACGAAACTGTGCATGTCGACGCCCATGTGCAGGAAGCGGTCGAGCACGGAGAAGACGTTGTTCGCGTGGACGGACGTCAGCACGAGGTGGCCGGTCAGCGCTGCCTGCACGGCGATGCCCGCCGTTTCGCCATCGCGGATTTCGCCGACGAGAATCTTGTCCGGATCGTGCCGCAGGATCGAGCGCAGGCCGCGCGCGAACGTGAGCCCTTTCTTGTCGTTGATGGGAATTTGCAGCACGCCCGGCAACTCGTATTCCACCGGATCTTCGATCGTGATGATCTTCTCGTCGCCGGTATTGATTTCGGTGAGCGTCGCGTAGAGCGTCGTCGATTTGCCCGAGCCGGTCGGCCCGGTCACGAGCAGGAGACCGTACGGCTCGTGCGCGATCGTGCGGATCGCCTCGACGATCTCCGGCTCGTGGCCGATCGAATCGAGCCGCAGCGCGGTGGCGCCGGCCTCGCCGCGTTGCTTGTCGAGCACGCGCAGCACGGCGTCTTCGCCGTGGATCGACGGCATGATCGAGACGCGAAAATCGATCTCGCGCTGATTGATGATCGCCTTGAAGCGCCCGTCCTGCGGAATGCGCCGCTCGCCGATATCGAGATCGGCCATGACCTTCAGGCGCGACAGCACTTGCTCGGCCGTGTCGATGCCCGGCGCGCTCGCCGTTTCCTGCAGCACGCCGTCGATGCGGTATTTGATGACGAGTCCCGCCGCCGTGCTTTCGATATGGATATCCGATGCGCGGGCCCGCAGCGCGTCGTACAGCGACGAATTGACGAGCCGGATCACGGGATGCACGTCGGCGGCGAGCGTGGCGAGCGTGATCTCGACGCCCGCATCGGCGCTCGCCGACGACTTGCCCTCGACGCTGATCTGCGTGAGCGCCTGATGCGCCGATTCATGCAGCGCGAGGTACGCCATCAGTTCGGCGGGCACGCAGAACGCGAACGCGAAGGGCTTCTTCACGCGGTTCATCGCCCAGGCGCGCATGTTGGCGTCGAAAGGGTCGGCGAGCACGAGCCACAAGTGCGCGCCGGGGTCGTCGGCGAGCAGGCACTTGCGCGACATCGCGTCGCCGAAAGAGAGCAGGTCGAAGCGCGGCGTGAGCGTTTCGAGCGCTTGCGCGTCGAAGCCGCGCAGGCCGAGCGTCGCCGTCACGTTATGCAGATAGTCGGCGGGATCGTGATCGGCATCGTCCCAGAATCGCTGCTGGCGCGTGCGCGTATCGGGCGCGATGTGCGCGGCTTGTTCCATGATTCACCCCACGGCTCCGGCCAGTTGGAAGATCGGCATGTAGAGCAGGAAGATGATCGTCCCGATGATGCTGCCCACCACCAGCATCAGGACGGGCTCGACCACGCGCATCAGCGTGTCGATCGCGCGGTCCAGCTCTTCGTCGCAAAACTCGGCCGAGCGCGTCACCATGCCGGCCAGCTCGCCGCTTTGCTCGCCCACGCGGATGAGCCGTTCGGCCACCGGCGTCGTCAGATTCGCGGCGGGCAGCGCGCCGGAGAGCGGCTTGCCCGCGCGAATTTCGTCGAGCGCCTGCGCGAGCGCCGTCTGCAATTGCGCGGGCAAGACCTGCGCGGCGAGTTCCATCGACGTAACCATCGACATGCCGCCCGCGAGCAAGAGGCCGAGCGTGCGGTAGAAGCGCGTCAGCGCGAAGAGGCGCTGATAGTCCGCGAGCTTCGGCAGCCGCATGAACGCTTCGAAGAGCCGCGCGCGCACCTTCTCGCTGCGCAACGACAAGCCCGCGCCGACGATCGCGCCGACGACGCCCGCGAGCAGCAGCCCGCCGTGCGCCTCGACGAGATTTCCCCATGCGAGCATCACGCGCGCGGAGAACGGAATCTCCTTCATCGACGCGAACACCTGGCTGAACTTCGGGATCACGTAGAACGCGAGAAACAGGACGATGAGCGCGCCCGTCGCGATGACGATCGACGGATACACCATCGACGACACGACTTTCTTGCGCACCACGGAGAGCCGCGCGTCGTAGTGGTGATAGCGCTTGAGCGCCTCGGCGAGATGGCCGGTCTGTTCGGCGGAGGCCACGGTCGCGACGTAGAGCGGCGGAAAGTGCGCGGGCTGCCGCTCGAGCGCGCGCGACAGCGGCTCGCCTTCGTAGAGCGCGGAGACGATCTGCGCGAGCACTGTGCGATTGAGCCCGTCGCGGCTCTTGTCGCGCAATGTCTCGACGGTCTCGACGAGGCTCAGGCCCGCTTCGAGCAGCGCGATCAGCTCTTGCGTGAAGAGCGCGCGCTCGAACACGGGCTTGCGGAACGTGAAGCCCGCCTTGCGCTTTTCGAGCGGCGTCGCTTCGATGAGCGACAGACCCATGTCGGCGACGCTCTGGCGCAACTGGGCGTCATCGGCGGCGTCGAGTTCCAGCTCCTGCTGGCCGCCGTCGCTTTCGACCCGTACGCGATATCGCATGGCGCTCACCGCGCGGATCATTTGGCGACGATGTCCGCGTCCTCGCCCGATCCGCCCGGTTTGCCGTCGGCGCCGTAGGTCATCAGGTCGTAGTCCTTGCCGCCTTCGCCCGGCGATCGATAGATATACGGCTTGCCCCACGGATCGTTCGGAATCGCGCTGCTCATGTACGGACCTTCCCAGCCCGACGTGTTGCCGACGTTGGTCATCAGCGCGGCGAGGCCGGCGTCGGTGCCCGGATAGTGCCCGGTGTCCAGCCGATAACGGTCGAGCGCGCTTTCGATGCCCTTCATCTGCGATGCCGCCGTCTTGCTGCGCGCCTTGCCCACTTCGCCGAAGAGCTTCGGTCCGACATAGCCCGCCAATAGCGCGATGATGAGCAGCACCACCAGCAGTTCGAGCAAGGTGAAGCCGCGCCGGCGCAAGCCGATGCCGGTCTGCGTCAGCTTTCCCCTCAGTGCGGCAGCCTTCGTCAAATGGTTATACATGGCAGCCCCCGGCAGGTTCGGATCTCGGCGCCGCGCGCGTCTGCCCGGTCGGGCGATACGCGCGCGGCCCGTCGAGCATCACTTCAGTCCGTCGCTCATCACTTTCAGCAACTCGGCGTTGGGTCCGTCGCCGTCGAGTTCCCAGGCGAACGAGCCGCGCAGGTTCTGCGCTTTCACGTAGTCCATCTTCAGTTTCATGGTTCCGGGCGTGTCGTAGGACCACCAGGTGGTGCCGTCGAACTTGTACGCGGTTTTCGCGACCGGATGCTCGTACACCGTGCCGGCCGCGCTCTTCAGGAGACGGTAGTCCTGGATGCCTTCCTCGTACTTGCCCGGCGCGGGCTTGGTGGCTTTCTGATACAGGCCGTCGCCTTGCGGACCCTTGGTGACGCCGGTCCAGCCGCGTCCGTAGAACGGCACGCCGACCACGATCTTCGATGTCGGCACGCCGCCTGCGAGCAGCGCCTTCACCGCGCCGTCGACGTTATAGGTCGGCGCATACTGGCCCGCCTTGTAGTTCGGGCTGTCGGGGTCGCCGTGGAGCGGCGCCTGGAAGTCGGTCGGCCCGTTGGTTTCCCATCCGCCGTGGAAGTCGTACGACATGATGTTGATCCAGTCGAGCGACTTGCTGTATTCGCCCGGCTCGGTCATCGCGATCTTGTCGCCGCCCGCGCCGATCGCGACCGTCAGCAGATAGCGCTTGCCGTTCTGGGCGCCGATGGCGTCGAGTTGCTTGCGGAACTCGGCGAGCAGCAGCGTGTAGTTCTTCTTGTCGTTCGGATCGACGGCGTTGTATGGCTGGCCGCCGCCGCCGGGGAATTCCCAGTCGATGTCGATGCCGTCGAACACGTCCGCGCCGATGCCGTCGCCGCCCGCGTTCGAGCCGGCGTCATAGGGCAGATTGCCCTTGATGTAGACGTCGATGCACGAGCTCACGAGCTGCTTGCGCAGCGCGTCGGTTGCCGCCGCTTTGCCGAACCATCGCGACCAGGTCCAGCCGCCGAGCGAAATGATCACCTTCAGGTTCGGATGCTTGGCCTTCAACTGCTTGAGCTGATTGAAGTTCCCTTTCAGCGGGCCGGCTCCGGCTTTGCCGTAGCGCGGATCGTTCGTCGGGAAGTCCCAGGTGTCGCCCTTGCCGCTGACGGCTTCGTTGGCGCCGAAGTTCTTTTGATAGTCGGCCCAGGCGTCGCCGCCGGTGCCTGCGTCCGCGGCGTTCGGATTGGTCGCGCCCGGCTCGGCCTTGTTGATGATGCCGCACTCGTAGCCGCCGTTCTTCTGGTAGAGGTTGCCGAACGCGTAGTTGATGAACGTGAGCATCGAGGCAGAGCCGGTCGTGTCGACGTCCTTGAGCTTGTAGTTGCGGTCGTAGATGCCCCACTGCGCGAAGTAGCCGCCGATTTCACGCGCCCCTGAGGGGGAGGGTGCGGGTGTGGGTGTGGGTGTCGGCGTCGGTGTTGGGGCCGGCGTTGGCACCGGCGTTGGCGTCGGTGTTGGAACCGGCGTGGGCGTCGGCGTTGGTGTTGGAACCGGCGTCGGCGTCGGCGTGGGCGTGGGCGTCGGCGTCGGCGTCGGCGTGGGCGTGGGCGTGGGCGTGGGCGTCGGAACGGGTGTTGGCGTCGGTGTCGGAACCGGCGTCGGCGCAGGAGCAGGAGCAGGCGACGGCCCGCCCGAGCACGCGCCGAGATCTTCCCATACGCCGTATTGCCCGGATTGCGCCGGATTTTCGCCCTGCGTCCACCACTTGTTTCGATAATTGCGGCCGTTGTACGTCACGCGCGTGCCCGCCGTCGCATAAGCCTGCGTCGACGACCACGCGTCATAACACGCGGAGCCCGACGGTGTCGGCGTGGGCGTGGGCGTCGGAGTCGGAGTCGGCGTTGGCGTTGGCGTGGGTGTTGGAGTCGGCGTTGGAGTCGGTGTCGGCGTGGGACTCGGGGTTGGAGTCGGTGTCGGCGTCGGCGTGCCGCCCGTTGCGCCGAGATCCTTCCACAACGTCGGCGTGGTGGAAGGCGTCCATCCCGCGCCGGGGTAGGCGGTATGCGATTGCAGCGCCTGATACGTGTGGCCGTTGTAAGTGACGGTGGCGCCTGCCGAATATGTGGTCCCTTCCTGCCACTCGGCGCCATTGGCACTGACTGAATAGGCAACCAGCAAGGCCAGCGTCAATGCGCTAATTTTGGAATGCTTAACAAGGCGATTCATGAGAATGGCCTCCTTTGTTTCGATTATGGTTGGTTTCGATTCTCTACATTGTCAAGCTGTTTGCCTCAAACGCCGCGCATTTCAAGCGCCTATACGCGGATATATTGATAATCCAAGCTTCTCCACTAAGCAAGTTGGAAATTGATGATTAGTTTTCCTTCTGGTTTTCTTATAGGCGTGCTTTTTACGCGACGCAAAGAATACTGCTTCGAAATATGGCACCGTCGATTTGAATATGCACGTCGCGAGTTCGACATCGGGCCGTTATTTTCACTCGGCATTCCGGCGATATGGATCGTTGATGCATGCAGCGATGCGAATGTGAAACGCGCCGCAGGTCCGTATGCGGGATCGCTTTAATCGCCTGCCGGTATATCGGCGTATCGGTGCGTCAGAACTGAACCGTGACGGCAACGATCGGTGGATAGTTTTCGCTGCCGGACACACTGGTCGATGCCGCCGCGCCCTTGACGTGAGATGCGTGCTCGATCGATTGCAACGATAGCGCCTCACCCGAAGCCGATCTCGCTTCGACGCCGACGCGATACGGCGTTTTGGTCCCGCCGCAATTCACCGCGACGCGGCTTGCCTGATCGATTTCGACAGGAGCGCCGGGCGTGACGATCGAGCAGGCATTTTCGATTGTCAGAGCGATGTCCATTTTAGCCGTGCCGCTTTTCGCGAAACCTTCGGGAGACACAGCAAGCGTTTCCGCCGCAATCAAGGCGGCGAATGCGGCATGGTAGAGCGAGTGACTTTTCATGAATGGACCCGAGGGGATATTGATTTTTCGCGCCATGCAACAGTGCATATGCGCGGGTGCTTTCTAAAAAGCCCCGCGCCTTTGAAAAAAGGAAACCGAAATGCTTAGAAAACCAGCGTCGCGGTGATGGTCGACGAATACGTGCCCGCAGCCGGCGTGTCTTGCGACGGCACGCGGCCATAAACCGTGATGCTCTGGTTCGAGCCGTCGCCCGTGCCTGCGACCGTGTCGCTGTCCACCGTATTGCCCCAGACCTGCGTGCGCGCCGTATCCCGATACAGATTGAATTCGACCGATGCATCGCCGGCCGCGTTGCTCATCTTGCGGTCCGCGACAGTCGAGCCGTTCGCGGTGCCCGCGTCGAGCGCGACGCTGTAGGCCGTGCCCTTGGTGCATGTGACCGAGAGCGTCGTCGTCTGATCGAGGTTGTTGCTGATCACACCGGTGCTGCCGAAATTCAGCGGGTTCGCGGCGATGGAGCAGTCGTCCTGCACGGTCAGCGTGACATCGAAGGTCGCGCTCTTGCTGGCGGCCATTGCATTGGGCGAAGCGACGACGCCGAGCGTGGCGGCGCCGGCAACGATGGCGATGACGGCGGCTTTGCTGAACAGATTGCGCATGAGAATCTCCGGTATCAGATTGACGACGCCGATTGCGTTTGGCGTCGCGAGAACATGAGCAAATGATAGGGAGCGCGCGTCTAAGATTGAATGAGACGACTCTTATTTGAGATGATGAAACGAGCGGTTTCGCCGGATGGCATTGTGCTGACGCGTTTATCGAGATGCCGACGCTACATGTGAAAACGGCCTCCCGAAGGAGGCCGCCTGGCTACCGGAGACGACGTGGATTCAGATCAGTCCTTCGGCCTTGAGCGCGGCCTGCACGCCCGGGCGCGCGCCGACACGCGCCTGATACGCGACGAGCGCGGGCCACTTGCCGAGGTCGAGATCGATATGCTTCGCCCAGCTCAAAACCGTGAACAGATACGCATCGCCGATGCTGAATTCGTTGCCGAGCAGGAACTGCTTGTCATCGACTTGCTGCGCGACGTAGGCGAGACGGCGTTCGAGATTGGCCATCGCCGCGGCCTTCCAGTCGCTGCTTGCGGCCGGGTTGAAGAACGGCGAGAAGTTCTTGTGCAGTTCCGTGCCGATGAACGTGAGCCAGCTTTGCAGACGGTACCGCGCCATCGCATCGTTGAGCGGCGCGAGATGCTTCGCCGGAACCTGATCGGCGATGTATTGCATGATCGCCGGGCCTTCGGTCAGCAGTTCCCCGTTGTCGAGCAGGAGCGCGGGCACGTAACCCTTCGCGTTGATCTTGGTGAAATCCGCGCCGCTCGCGGTGAGCTTGGTCTTGAGATCGACGGCTTCGGTTTCGTAGGCGAGCCCGGATTCTTCGAGCGCGATGTGCGACGCGAGGGAACAGGCGCCTGCCTTGTAGAACAGTTTCAAAACAATTCCTCCAGGATGAGTCGCACGATTATGAACGATGTCGTGCTTGCGCAGCATCCGCTATCGCGAAACGAATTGTGTCGTTTGATGAAAGATCGAACCGCGATCAATCGAGGATGAAATCGCGCGAGGATGCGACGGTCTTCGGCGGCATCGGGAAGTCGGGGTCGGCGGCCATGTCGTGCAGCGCGGCTTCGATCGCGTCGCAGATGGCGTTCAACGCGAGATCGTTTTCCTCGAGGCCGAACGGATCTTCGATCTGCGCGGCGATCGCCTCCAGCGCCATGAACGCATACGCTACGAGCAACGCGAAAAGCGGCGTGAGCAGGCCGGCGCCATCGACGAGGCCGAACGGCAGCATCACGCAGAAGAGGTAGATTGTGCGGTGAATCATCACCGAGTAGGAGAAGGGCAGCGGCGTGGAGGCGATGCGCTCGCATCCGCCGATCACATCCGAAAGCGCGTTCAGATTGTGCTGAATCGCGAGGACGGCATAGCCGTCGAGCGCGTCTTCCCGCTTGCGTTCGGCGACCCATTCGCCGAGCCAGAGCAGAATCAGCGCGGGCCGGAACTTCGCGGCGGCCACGCGTGCGTGCAGTTCAGGCGAGAGGCGGGGCGCGAGATCGGCGAGCGCGTCGGTGTTGCGCAGTTGATGTCTCAACGCGTGAGGCAGCGCGCCGAGCGCGGACAGAAAACGTCGCTCCTCAGCGCGGTCGCGATTGTCCGGCAGCGACAGCGCCTGCTGCGCCAGCGCGCGCGATGTGTTGAGCAGCGTGCCCCACAGCTTGCGGCCTTCCCACCATCGCTCGTAACTCGCGCTATTGCGGAAACCGAGAAACACCGCGAGCGCGATGCCGACGAGCGCGAACGGCGGCGTGCCGAGCCCGAGCGGATAGTGCCGCATGTGGTCGTGCATGAAGATCGCCGCGAGCGACAGCGCGAAGATCAGCCCGAGGCGCGGCAGCAGTTGCGGCAGCACGGAGCCGCGCCACACGAACAGCAGCCGGAACCAGTTGAGCTTGGGGCGAATGATCATGGACGAGCTTGCCGGTGAAACCGCAATGAATTTCCGATTATCTCGAAAATAAGGTGCATCGCGCGCGAGACATGGCGTCGCGTGCGGAAACGAAAAGGCCGTCCTTGCGAACGGCCTTCGAGATCAGCAACGCGACAATGCGATCAGAGCGCCGCGCGCGCCGCTTTCGCCGCCGCGCGCACCTGATCCGGCGCGGTGCCGCCCGGATGATTGCGGCTCGCGACCGAGCCTTCGAGCGTCAGATAGTCGAACACGTCTTCGCCGATCAGATGCGCGACGTTCGGCAGTTCGATACGCATCGCGTCGAGCGACAGGTCCGCGATATCGCAGCCGCGATCGTCGCAGATACGCACCGCGTGCGCGACGGCTTCGTGCGCGTCGCGAAACGGCAGGCCGCGCTTCACGAGATAGTCGGCGAGATCGGTGGCGGTCGAGAAGCCTTGCAGCGCGGCCGCGCGCATCGCCTGCGGCTTCACCGTGATGCCTGCGGCCATTTCCGCGAAGATGCGCAGCGTATCCGCGACCGTATCGACGGTATCGAACAGCGGCTCCTTGTCTTCCTGATTGTCCTTGTTGTAGGCGAGCGGCTGGCCCTTCATCAGCGTGAGCAGCGCCATCAGATGGCCGTTCACGCGGCCCGTCTTGCCGCGCGCGAGTTCGGGCACGTCGGGATTCTTCTTCTGCGGCATGATCGACGAACCCGTGCAGAAACGGTCCGCCAGGTCGATGAAGCCGACGCGCGGGCTCATCCACAGCACGAGTTCTTCGGAGAAGCGCGACACGTGCGTCATGACGAGCGCGGCCGCCGCCGTGAACTCGATCGCGAAGTCGCGGTCGGACACGGCGTCGAGCGAATTCGCGCAGATGCCGTCGAAGCCGAGCGCCGCCGCGACCGCGTGACGGTCGATCGGATAGCTCGTGCCCGCGAGCGCCGCCGCGCCCAGCGGCAGACGGTTCACGCGACGGCGCAGATCGCGCATGCGCTCGGCATCGCGCGAGAACATTTCGACATAGGCCAAAAGGTGATGCCCGAACGTGACCGGCTGCGCGACCTGCAGGTGCGTGAAGCCCGGCATGATGGTGTCGGCATGCTTTTCGGCCATGTCGATGAGCGCGACGCGCAACTCCTTCAGCAGCTCGCCGATGCGGTCGATTTCGCCGCGCAGCCACAGGCGGATGTCGGTCGCGACCTGATCGTTGCGCGAGCGGCCGGTGTGCAGGCGCTTGCCCGCATCGCCGATCAGCGCCGTCAGGCGCGCCTCGATGTTCAGATGCACGTCTTCCAGATCCAGCTTCCACTCGAACTCGCCGCGCTCGATTTCGCCCTTGATCTGCGCCATGCCGCGCTCGATGGCGGCGAGGTCGTCGGCGCTGATGATCTTCTGCGCCGCAAGCATGGACGCGTGCGCGAGCGAGCCTTGAATGTCGACGAGCGCGAGCCGGTTGTCGAAGAACACCGACGACGTGTAGCGCTTGACGAGCTCCGACATCGGCTCGGAGAAGCGAGCCGACCAGGCTTCGCCTTTTTTGTGGAGTTGGGACGTCATGGTGATGTTTTCAGCGGTTCGGGCTTCGGGAAGTCGACAATTTTAACATTCGGCACTATTCCGATCCGACCAGAATCACGAGCTTCAAATCCTCGCGATGCGCGGGCTTGAACGTGATCTGATTGAACACGACGCGCCCGCGCGACGGATGATTGAACGCGCGCTCGCCGCCTTCGCGCTCGAACACGTCCTGCGACGCCCAGTAGCGCGCGAAGGCATCGCTCGCGGCGGAGAGATCGTCGATGAGCGCGCGCGTCGGCGCATCGTTCAGATGGCGGATCGAATCGGCGCGGAATTCGGCCGCCAGACGCCGCGCGCGCGTTTCCCAGTCGACGATCAGCGCGCGCGCCGCCGGCGACGTGAACGTGTACGTGAGCAGATTGCGGTCGTGCTCGCCGTCGAGCCAGCCGACGAACAGCGCCGACGCATGCTCGTTCCAGCGCAGCGCGTTCCACTGACGATCGAGCACGTAGGCGGGCGCGGCGATCAGCCCGACGGTCTGGAGCAGCGCGGCGGGCGCGTCCTGCGAAGCCGGATCGGGCTCGGCGGGATCGCGCTGGGCGGCGAGCTCGAAAAGATACGCACGTTCGGCGCGCGACAGTTGCAGCGCGACGGCGATGCGCGCGAGGGCATCGGCGGAAGCGGACACGGGCCGGCCTTGCTCGATCCAGGTGTACCAGGTCGGGCTCACGCCGCACAGTTGCGCGACTTCTTCGCGGCGCAAGCCGGGCGTGCGGCGGCGCGGGCCGGGCGCGAGTCCGACCGCTTGCGGCGAGAGCCTTTCGCGATGCGCGCGGATGAACTCGCCGAGCGCGTGCGCGGACGTTTCGGCGAGGGTTTCGTTCTTGTCGATGTGATTCATGCGTGGCAGGTGGTGTACATACCAGAATAACTGCACAACTTGTACTGGTACAAAGCGGGTTCTATTGTAGCGACACAAGACCACGACGAAACCGGAGCCCACGATGAAACACCACGATCAGGTCGCAGACGCATTCGGCAGCACCGCTGCCGCGTATCTCACGAGCGCCGTCCATGCGAGCGGCGCGGATCTGCAGAATCTCTCCGCGACGTTCGCGGCCACTTGCGGCAACGCGCGCGTGTTGGACATGGGATGCGGCGCGGGACACGCGAGCTTTGCGATCGCGCCGCACGTGCGCGAAGTGGTGGCGTACGACATCGCCCCGCAGATGCTCGCGACCGTGGAAGCCGCCGCGGAGGAACGCGGCCTGACGACGATTCGCACGCAGCAGGGCGCGGCCGAAACGCTGCCGTTCGCGGATGCGTCGTTCGACTGGGCCGTGAGCCGGATGAGCGCGCATCATTGGCGCGACGTTTCGTCAGCGCTTGCCGAAGTGCATCGCGTGTTGAAGCCTGGCGGGCGGCTGAAGTTCATCGATATCGCGGGCATCGACGATCCGCTCTACGACACGCACATTCAGGCGATCGAAATCCTGCGCGATGCGTCGCATATCCGTGACTATCGCGCCGACGAATGGATCGCGATGCTCGATGCCGCCGGTTTCGATGCGCAAATCGCCGAGCGCTGGCGCATCCCGCTGGAATTCGAGTCGTGGGTGACGCGGATGCGTACGCCGGCCGAGCGCGTGACGGCCATCAGATCGATGTGGGCGAGCGCGCCGGATGAGGTGCGGCAGTATTTCAACGTGAAGGATGATTGCTCGTTCGAGCTCGATGCGGTGATGGTGGAGGGGAAGCGGCGTGGTTGAAGATTGTTGGATGTCGCTCGATCCTCGGGTTCGTGTCGGTGACGGTTGTTGATTTCGCCGGATCCCTTATTCGCGTCGGTCTATTAGCGTTGCCCCTGTGCGGGGCGGCAGTCACTTTCTTTGCTGCTGCAAAGAAAGTGACCAAAGAAAGCAGCTTTTCAGGCCCGCGGTCACACGCAATTTGGGTAGTTCTCTCGTCCCAGGTGGCACTCGCCTAAGGAGTGCCCTCATCACAATCACCCGGCTTGGCTCGCGCACGGTCTGCCACATCGCACCACACAACGAACCGGTTCAGCACCAAACAGCTCCAGCCCGCTTCGCGGCCGACCGGTTAAGCGGGACTGCCAGTGCTTCGCTATTAACATCGCTATCGCACTGCGCACGCAAACCGATGGTTTCCCTTGCATGCCCTACGGCAGCGCGAAGCGCTGTGCCGAAGCTATTTCGTGCTGAACCAATGTTCTGAACACCTTCGGGCGGCAGACCGTGCGCGAGCCAAGCCCGATTGGTCCTTTGAGGGCACTCTTTAGGCGAGTGCCGCCCGGGACGAGAGAACTACCCAACGTGCGTGTGACCGCGGGCCTGAAAAGCTGCTTTCTTTGCCTACTTTCTTTGCAGCAGCAAAGAAAGTAGGTGCCGCCCCGCACAGGGGCAACGCCAATAGACCGACACGAAATCGGGATCCGCCGAAACCCACGCATACATCGAGGCAACGTTGCATCCCGAACCAAAACGCCCCGCCAAAGGAAGGCATCAGCCGGTATTACGCAACCCCGCGGCAATCCCGTTGATCGTCAAATGAATCCCGCGCCGCAGCCGTACGTTCTGATCGCCCGCGCGGTGACGCTTCAACAGCTCCACTTGCAAGTGATTGAGCGGATCGAGATAAGGGAAGCGGTTCTTGATCGAACGCGCGAGCAGCGGGTTATCCGAAAGACGATCGATCTTGCCGGTAATTTCGCCGAGCACGTCGCACGTGCGCTGATGCTCCGCGACGATCTTGTCGAACACGGTCTTGCGCAGCTTCTTGTCGGTGACGAGCTGCGCATAGCGCGACGCGACGGCGAGATCGGTCTTCGCGAGCACCATGTCCATGTTCGACAGCAGGTTCTTGAAGAACGGCCACGTCTTGTGCATCTTGCGCAGCGTCGCGAGACGTTTCGCGCGTTCATCGTCGGAACCGGCGCGGTCGAGATACGCCGTGACCGCGCTGCCGAAGCCGTACCAGCCCGTCAGCAAGAGACGGCACTGGCCCCACGAGAAGCCCCACGGAATCGCGCGCAGATCCTCGATCTTGCGCTGCTTCGGATCCTGCAGCTTGCGCGACGCCGGCCGGCTGCCGATGTTCAGCTCCGCGATCTCCGAAATCGGCGTCGACAGGAAGAAGTAGTCGGTGAAGCCCGGCGTCTCGTAGACGAGCGCGCGATACGCGGCCATCGCGGAATCGGAGAGCGTCTGCATCGCCGCTTCGAATTGCGGCAGCTGCGCGGGCGCGTTCTCGTGCGGCAACAGCGATGCTTCCAGCGTCGCGGCGACGACCGTCTCCAGATTGCGCCGCCCGATTTCCGCGTTCGCGAACTTGCTCGCAATCACTTCGCCTTGCTCGGTCAGGCGGATTTGCCCGTCGACGGTGCCGGGCGGCTGCGACAGAATCGCCTGATACGTCGGGCCGCCGCCGCGTCCGACCGTGCCGCCGCGTCCGTGGAAGAGGCGCAGCGTCGTGCCACGCTCCTTGAACAGCGTGACGAGCGCCAGTTCCGCGCGATACAGCTCCCAGTTCGACGTGAGGAAACCGCCGTCCTTGTTGCTGTCCGAATAGCCGAGCATCACTTCCTGCTCGTTGCCCTGATTTTCGATGAGCTTGTCGATGCCCGGCAGCGCGAAGAATTCGCCCATGATGACCGGCGCGTTGCGCAAGTCGGCGATGGTCTCGAAGAGCGGAATGACCATCAGGCCGTCGCGCGGGGAATCGTCCTTCGCGCCGAGATAGCCTTGCAGCACGCCCGTTTCCTTCTGCAGCAACATCACTTCCAGCAAGTCGCTGACGGTCTCCGTATGCGAAATGATGTAGTTGCGCACCGCGCGCGCACCGAACTTCGCGCGCGTCTCGCGGGCCGCTTCGAGCACGCCGAGCTCGCTTTTCGCGAGATCGGAATATTGCGCGTATGGAAGGCGCAGCGGGCGCGGCTGCGCGAGCTCCTTCAGCAGCACTTCGCGCTTCTGCTCTTCGGTGAGCGACGCGTAATCCTCGACGACGCCCGCACGCGCGAGCAGCTCGCTCACGACGGCCTCGTGAATGTCCGAGCTTTGCCGCAAGTCGATGCTCGCGAGATGGAAGCCGAACACTTCGGCGGCGCGCGCGAGCGGCGACAGACGCAGGCTCGACATCGACGCGCCGTGATGCTCCGCGAGCGAATCGATCAGCACGTGCAGGTCGCGCACGAATTCGGAGGCATCGGCGTAGGGCGTCGCGCGAATCTGCGGTGCGCCCGGACCCGCGCTACGCACGGTCACGACGCCTTCGCCGAGCCGCACGCGCGCGCTCGCCGCAAGCCGCGTGTAGATGCCGATGAGCGCGCGCCGATACGGCTCGTCCTTGCGATGCGGCGACTGGTCGGGCGAGGCATCGGCGAGTGCTTTCAGGGCATCGCTCGAACCGGCGAGCAGGTCCGACACGGACAATTCCGCGCCGAGCTTGTGCGTCTCTTCCAGATAGTGTTCGAAGATGACGATCGCCTGACGCGTGATCGCGTTTTCGAGCGTTTCGCCGGTGACGAACGGATTGCCGTCGCGGTCGCCGCCGATCCAGCTTCCCATCTGAAAGAACGGCGGCAGGCGCACGGGCAGGCCGTGTTCCGCGAGCGCGGCTTCGATATCGGCGTAGAGCGCGGGAATTTCGGCGAGAAAGGTCGCGCGATAGTAAGACAGCGCGTTGTCGATTTCATCGGCGACGGAAAGGCGCGCGTCGCGCAACATGCGCGTCTGCCACAGCGACGTCACGCGTGCGCGCAGCACCGCTTCGTTCTGTGCGCGTTCGCGCGCGGTCAGTTCCTGATCGCGCTCGGCGAGCAGACGCGCGATATCGTGTTGCGCGTCGAGAATGCTCTTGCGCGAGACTTCGGTCGGATGCGCCGTGAGGACGGGCACGATCAGCGCATCGCCGAAAAATCTCTCGAGCAGCTTGCGCGTCGCGCTGATGTTCTTGTGCTCGCGCATGCGCTCGATCGCATACGCGATGGTGCCCGGCTGCGCACCCGAGCCCGCGAGCGCGTGAATGCGCCGCCGGCGATTGTGATGGCGGTCTTCGGCGATGTTCGCGAGATGCGAGAAGTAGCTGAACGCACGCACGACCGACACCGTCTGTTCCGGCGACAGCGCGCGCAGCTTCTTTTCGAGCGTCTGGGAGGCTTCGACGTCGTCCTCGCGGCGGAACTTCACGGCCGTCTGACGAATGGCCTCGACGACCTCGAACACGGCGTCGCCTTCCTGCTCGCGCAGCACTTCGCCGAGCACACGCCCGAGAAAGCGGATGTCTTCGAAGAGCGGGCGGTCCTTGTCGTCGCGCGTGCGGCTCGCGGGCTTCGTGGGCTTCGCGGCTTTTGCGACGGCCGCGCCGTTGGGGCGCGGCGTTTTGAGCTTCGTCGGCGCGGTCTTGGTCGCGATGGCTTTCTTCGCGAGCTTCGGCGCGATGGCGGCTTTCGAAGCCTTCGCGGCCGTCGCGGCCTTCGTCGTGACGATGGGCGACGACGCCGCGCGCGGCGCGTCGGAGGAGGAAGACTTGGGCAATGCGGCGTTGCGGCGCGCCGGGCGAGCCGATCCGGATGACGTCACGTTGGGTTCCTCTCGAAAGCTGCGAAGCCAGGGTACATCGACATGATCCGGCGACCTCGACGGGCGCCGCATCGGCAGAAAATCGCGGGCCGCGCGAACGGCCGTGCGTCAAACCGGCGACAGCATGCCGCGGCATTCTTCGCGCCCCGAAGCGTTCATCGCGCGCGACGCGGCCGGGGCCGTCGTTCACGCCGCTACGAACACACCACGGACGCCCCGAAAGGCGCATCGGACAAGGCTCTCGCGCGCTGCCCGGGTGTCGGTGGACCTTGGCGTGCGTGCTACCATTGTTCGCTAATGTCTATTCATCCATCCCGTCATTCGATCGAGCATCAATGAATTCCGAGACGCATTCAACGACACCGCCCGCGAGCATCATCATCGCTTCGCGGGAAAGCCGGCTTGCGATGTGGCAAGCCGAGCACGTGCGGTGTGCGCTGCACAAATTATATCCATCTTGCGACGTGAAAATCCTCGGAATGACGACGCGCGGCGATCAGATTCTGGATCGCACGTTGTCGAAGGTCGGCGGCAAGGGTTTGTTCGTGAAGGAGCTCGAAGCCGCGCTCGCCGAGGGCCGCGCCGATCTCGCCGTGCATTCGCTCAAGGACGTGCCGATGGAACTGCCCGAAGGCTTCACGCTCGGCGCCATCATGGAGCGCGAAGATCCGCGCGACGCTTTCGTGTCGCCGCATTACGCATCGCTCGATGCGCTGCCTGCGGGGAGCATCGTCGGCACGTCGAGCCTGCGTCGCGAGTCGATGATTCGCGCGCGCTTTCCTCATCTCGAAGTGCGGCCGTTGCGCGGCAATCTCGATACGCGTCTCGCCAAGCTCGACCGCGGCGAGTACGCGGCGATCATCCTCGCGGCGGCGGGTTTGAAGCGTCTCGGTCTGGAAGCGCGCATCCGTGCGCTGCTCGATCCGTCCGAGAGCTTGCCGGCAGCGGGGCAGGGCGCGCTCGGTATCGAGATTCGCGCGGACCGCGCCGATCTCGCCGCGTGGCTCGCACCTTTGCACGATGAAAACACCGCGCTCGCGGTCGAGGCGGAACGCGCGGTGTCGCGCGCGCTCGGCGGCAGTTGCGAAGTGCCGCTCGCCGCGTACGCCGTATGGCGCGACGGCGCGCTGAATCTGCGCGGCGCGGTGTCGATGCCCGACGGCAAGCGCGTGCTGCGCGCGGAGGAAAGCGTGCAGGCGCCCGATCTCGCCGCCGCGCTCGCGCTCGGCCAGCGCGTGTCGTCGGATCTCGAAGCGCAAGGCGCGATGGATATCGTCGCCGCGCTCAGCACCATGTCGCGCGCCGACGGCCCGAACACCGCGCCCTCGGGGCCGAAGTCCTGATGGCGAGCGAGCGCCGCGCCACCGTCGTCGTCACGCGTCCCGCCGGACAGTCGTCCGCGCTGCTCGCGCTCCTTGCGAGCGCCGGCTTCGACGCGCTGGAATTTCCGCTCATCGATATCGCGCCCGTCGCCGACGATGCGCCGCTGCGCGCCGCGCTCGACGAGCTTTTTCTGCCGCCGGAAGCGCCGGGGCGCTATGCGCTCGTCGTGTTCGTGTCGCCGAATGCGATCGATCATGCGTTCTCGCGGCTCGCCGCGCCCTGGCCCGTCGATTTGCCCGTCGCGGTCGTCGGTCCGGGCTCGGTCGCGGCGCTCGCGCGTCAGGGCGTGCACGCGCCGTCGCATCGCGTGATCAGTCCGTCGGCGCAAGCGCTCGATCCGCGCTTCGATTCCGAGGCGCTCTTCACCGCGATCGAAGCGCATTTCGGCACGAACGGTCTCGAAGGCAAGCGCGTGCTGATCGTGCGCGGCGACGGCGGCCGCGAATGGCTCGCCGAGCGGCTCGCGCAAGCAGGCGCGCGGGTCGAAAAGGCCGCCGCCTATCGCCGCGTGTTGCCGGAACCGTCGATGCAAGAGTGGGAGCGCATCCACGAATTGCTGGCCGGAGAACCGCACGCGTGGCTGCTGACAAGCTCGGAAGGCGTGCGCAATCTCGACGAGCTCGCCCACGAACATCTCACCGCCGACGAAATCGTGCTGCTCAAGCGCGCGCCGCTCGTCTGCCCGCACCCGCGCATCGCCGAGGCCGCGCGGGGAGCGGGTTTTGATAGGATTACGGTGTCCGGCGCGGGCGATGAGCGCATCGCGCACGCGCTGGAAGCGCTGTTCCCGCTCCAACGCGATCCGGAGGCTCACGCGCACGCGAGCGCATCGGCTTCGATAAATTCCTCATCCGCGCCGACGGACGCCAATCCGGCCACCGCGCCGGCCCAACAAACGGCTCAATCACGCATGACTGATTCGAACGATTCCAAGAAAGCTTCACCTCAGCCGAACGTGACACCGCCCTTGCCGCCGAACACGCCTTTCACGCCTTATGAGCAGCAGAAGAAGAACGGCGGCGCGGGCATCGTGGTGTTGTGGTTCGTCGTCGTCATTCTGGCGGTGGCGGCGGGCGCGGGCGCCTTCGTCCTGAACCGCAAGTTCGAGCGCACCGACGCGCAACTGTCGCAGCGCCTCGCCCAGTCCGACGAGCAGAACGCCGATCTGCGCGCGAAGGCCGATCAGGCCGCGAGCGCGACCACCGCGTTGAACACGCAGATCATCCAGTTGCAGGGCAAGCTCGCCGATGCCGAAGCGCACAGTCAGGCGCTGCAGCAGCAATATCAGGATCTCGCGAGCAATCGCGACGACTGGACCGTCGCCGAAGTCGAGCAGATTCTGTCGAGCGCGAGCCAGCAGTTGCAACTCACCGGCAACGTTCAACTCGCGCTTTTCGCGCTGCAAAGCGCCGACACGCGTCTTGCCGCGACCACCGGTCCGCAGGTCGTCGCGATCCGCAAGGCGATCGCGCAGGACATCGACAAGCTGAAAGCCACGCCGACGACCGATCTCACCGGTCTCGCGATCAAGCTCGACACGGCCATCGACCAGATCGACCAGTTGCCGCTTTCGGGCGAGGCGCCGATCGCCCGCGCCCGCGCGCAGGCCGCCGAGCCGGCCAACAGCGCGTCGATCGCGGCGGCGACCGGCGAGCCGCGCTGGAAGGTGCTGTGGCATCAGATCACGAACGGCATCGGCCAGCAGTTGTCGAGCCTCGTCTCGGTGCGCCGCATCGATAACGCCGATGCGATGCTCACATCGCCCGATCAAGGTTATTTCGTGCGCGAAAACGTGAAGCTGCGGCTGCTGTCCGCGCGTCTTTCGCTGCTGTCGCGCAGCGAGCCGACGCTCAAGTCGGACCTGCACGCCGCCGACGCCGCGCTCGGCCGCTACTTCGATGCCTCGTCGAAGAAAGTGCAGGCCGTGCGCGAGCTCGTGAAGCAGGTCGATCAGGCGTCGCTCGCCGTCGCCGTACCGAACCTGAACGCGAGCCTCGCCGCCGTCCATCAGTTCAAGCGAGGCGGATGATGACGATTCGTGGACTCATCTGGCTCGCGCTGCTGTTCGCCGTCGCGGTGATCGTCGCGACCGTCGGCGGCTTCAACAACGGACAAATCCTGCTCGTGATCCCGCCGTATCGCGTGGACATGTCGCTCAATCTGTTCGCGGTCGCGCTCGTCGTGCTGTTCATCGTGCTGTACGCGATCATCCGCGCGGTGCGTGGCGTCTGGAAGATGCCGTCGCGCGTCGCCGCGTATCGCACGCGCAGCAAGATCGCGAAGGCGAATGCGTCGCTGCGCGATGCGGTCGGGCATCTGTACGCCGGACGTTTCTCGAAAGCCGAGAAGGCCGCGCGCGATGCGTTGTCCGTCGAAGACAACAAGGGTGCGGCCGGGCTGATCGGCGCGAACGCGGCGCATCGTCTGCACGAATATGCGCGCCGCGACGAGTGGCTCGCGCAGGTTTCCGGCGCCGACTGGCAGGACGCGCGCCTGATGGCCACCGCCGACATGCGCGCCGATGGCCGCGACGCCGACGGCGCGCTCGTCGCGCTCACCGAAATGCAGGCGCAGGGCGGCCGGCGCATCCACGCGCAGCAAATCGCGCTGCGCGCGCAGCAGCAATTGAAGAACTGGGGCGAAGTGCTGAAGCTCGTGCGGATGCTGGAGAAGCGCGAGGCGCTGCATCCGGCGGTCGCGGTGCGGCTGCGCCAGGTCGCGGCGGAAAATCTGCTGCGCGATCGCCGGCATAACCCGGACGCGCTGCTCGAACTGTGGCAATCGCTGTCGGCGACCGAGCGCCAGTCGCCGCGTCTCGCCGATCTCGCCGCGGAACTGCTGATCGCGCTCGATCGTCGCGCGGAGGCGAAGAAGATCGTCGAAGACGCGCTCGCGCACAACTGGGACGCGCGGCTGTTGCGGCGTTATCCGGACTGCATCGTCGGCGGCGACGCTTTCCCGCTGATCCAGCGCGCCGAAGCGTGGCAGAAGGAACGCACCGAAGACGCCGACCTGCTTTTCACGCTCGGACGTCTCTGCCTGCATCAGCAGTTGTGGGGCAAGGCGCAGGCGTTCCTCGAATCGGCGCTGAAGCTCGCCGACAACGAACCGCTGAAGATTCGCACGCATCGCGCGCTCGCCCGTCTGCACGAACAGCTCGGCGACGCGGACAAGGCCGCGGAACATTACCGCGCAAGCGCGCTGGCGATGAACGTCGTCTGATTGCGCTCGCCTGACGCGTTCAGGAACGGGCTGCACGGGCGCGATGCTCATGCAGCCCATTTTTTTGCACGCGCTTTCCGGACCGGCGTTTTTGCGTTGTCTGTACGCCACCGCACGGCCGATGCGCGGGCAAGATGGTCTAGTTTCCTTCCACCGATACGAGGATCGAAAGAAAAGGAGGCGGCGTGAGACGGGCGCTACACACGTTGATCGGGCTTGCGCTCGTCGTTTTTCTGTCCTGGCCCGATACGTCGCATTACTTCGCGCAGGGCGTTATCACGTCCGCGCCGTGGACCGGAACCTGGGCCGCCGCGCCCGATGTCACCGCCGACCGGGGCTTCAACAATCAGACGATTCGCCACGTCGTGCGGACGAGCATCGGCGGGACGGCGGCGCGCATGACGTTCTCCAATCTGTTCGGCACGCAGCCCGTTACGCTCGGCGACGTGCATGTCGCCCGTCGCGCGAGCGGCGCGCGGACGATCGCCGGCAGCGACAAGGCCGCGACCTTCAACGGGCAGACTTATGTGACGATTCCCGTCGGCGGCACCGTCCAGACCGACCCCGTTCCGTTTCAGGTGCCGGCGCTCGCGGACATCTCCGTGAGCTTCCATATTCCGTCGCAGACGCCGCCGGGATCGACCGGGCACGTCGAGGGCTTGCAGGACAACTGGATCGCACCGGGCGACGTCAGCGCGGACCCGGCGTTCACGGGCGGCGTCGTGAACGCGGCGGGCGAGCAGTCGTACTATTTCCTCACCAATGTCGATGTGATGAACGCCGCGGCGACGGGCGCGGTGGTCACCTTCGGCGCGTCGATCACGGACGGAATCGCGTCGACGCCCAACACGAACCGGCGCTGGCCGAACCGCCTCGCGGAGCGGCTGATCCGCTCAGGCATGACGGTCGGCGTGCTGAATCAGGGCATCAGCGGCAACGATTTCTTCACGAACGGTTCGGGCCAAGCCGGGCTGACGCGCTTCGCCCGCGACGTGCTCGCGCAGTCCAACGTCAAATGGGTGATCGTCTCCGACGACGCGGTGAACAATCTCATCAGCGGCAATCCGCCGAGCGCGCAGCAGCTCATCGGCGCGTATCAGCAACTCGTTCACCAGGCGGCCGCGGCGAAAGTGGGCCTGATCTGCTCGACGCTTACGCCCTTCGAAGGCCTCGACGAATGGACACCCGATATCGAGAACACGCGCCAGACGGTGAACGCTTATCTGCGCAGCAAGAGCAGCGGTTGCGATGCCGTGCTGGATCAGGCCGCGGCGCTGGGCCACCCGGCCGGCGCGCACGACTCGACGGCGTTCGCGCGCGCCTACAACAGCGGCGACGACCTTCATCCGGACGATGCCGGCATGCTGGCGATCGCCAATGCGGTCGATCTGGGCTGGTTAGCCGCGCTGCCGCCGATCAACGCGCCGACGGCGTGCGGGCGCATCGCGATGGGCGAAGGCCTTGCGGAAGGGCAATCGATCGCGGCGTGCAGTGGAAACGTGCAGGTGAACTTGCGCGGCGACGGCTATCTCGTCGCGGTGAAGGATGGCGCGACGATCTGGTCATCGCAGGTGAGCGGCACGCCGGGCGTCGAACTGCGCATGCAGGAGGACGGCAATCTGGCGATGTACGACAACAATGGCGCGACGGTCTGGCAGACGCACACGTCGGGCCATCCGGGCGCCTACGCGACTATCTTGCCGAACGGCTATCTCGTCATCTTTTCGGCGCGCGGCACCGCACTCTGGTCGAGCGAGGGATGAAGCGCCGCGCCGAGCGCTTTCAGTACGTCGGAACCGACGGATCGACCTGACGCGACCATGCGTCGATGCCGCCGTAGAGATTGAACGTCTTCGTGAAGCCGCGCGATTCGAGGAACATCGCGACCTGTGCGCTGCGCGCGCCGTGATGGCAGATGCAGACGATCTGCGCTTCGTCGTCGAGTTCTTCGCTGCGTGCGGGGATGTCGCGCATCGGAATCGACACGATGTTGTCCATCTTCGCCGTCTGGATTTCCCAGGGCTCGCGCACGTCGAGCAGAACGGGAGCGGGGCGCGACGAATCGGCGAGCCACGCGGCGAGTTCGGGTGCGGTCAGGTTTTGCATGGAGATTCCGGCAAGATGCGCGCTACCGGATAAGGCCGGCAGCGCGCTTTCGGCTTAGAACTTGAACTGCGACGGATGCACCGCGTTCTTCAGCGGCGCGACGAGCGTTTCGAAGACATCCGACACGCGGAACTGCTTTTCGTCCACGCGCGTGATGATCTGCGCCTTCATGACCGGCGCCGAGCCGACGAACGCCGCGATGCGCCCGCCGATCTTCAGCTGTTCCAGAAATTCCTGCGGCATGACCGGCAGCCCGCCCGACACGCAGATCACGTCGTAAGGCGCGCCCTGATTCCAGCCGAGCGCGCCGTCGCCGGTGATCACGTCGACGTTCGTCACGCCGTTCGCCGCGAGGTTCTGCTGCGCGAAAGCGGCGAGCTCCGGCGAGATTTCGACCGTCGTCACGCTGCGGCCGCGGTGCGCGAGCAGCGCCGCCATGTAGCCCGAGCCGGTGCCGATTTCCAGCACGGTTTCGCCCTTGTGGATCGCGAGTTCCTGCAGGACGCGCGCTTCGACCTTGGGCGACAACATGCGCTCGCCGCCAGGCAGCGGAATTTCGAGATCGGCGAAAGCGATGTTGCGGTACGCGGCGGGAACGAAGTTCTCGCGCTTGACGATCGCGAGCAGGTTCAGGACGTCCTGGTCCAGCACTTCCCACGGACGAATCTGTTGCTCGATCATGTTGAAACGCGCTTGCTCGATGTTCATGTTCTGTGTGCGTGATGGCGACCGGAGCGGCTTGCATCGCGGCCGGATGCGGGGCTAGAAAACTACGCGATTGTAGCAAATCGAAGGGTTTTCCCGCCTGCTTTGCGCCCGACCTGCGCCCGACGCGCTGGCCTCCCGTGCGGCTAATGCGGCAGGCGGATATCGAACTTGAAGGTGATGAGCCGCGCGATCAGGATGAACGCCGTCGAAAATAGCACGTTGTAGATCGTGTCGACGTCGAGCCGTTCGAGCCCGAGATACATCCAGCATCCGGCGAACGCGCAGACCGCGTACGGGCGCGAGTCGCGCAGGATCAGCGGAATCTCGTTGCAGAGCACGTCGCGCAGCACGCCGCCGAACACGCCGGTGATGACGCCCATCATCGTCGCGGTGAAGGCCGGCATCTGGGCGTCGAGTGCGATCGACGTGCCCGACACGCTGAAGAGTCCGAGCCCGATCGCATCGGTGACGAGCAGCGCGCGCTGGTCGAAGAGGCGTGACGTGACGCGCAAAAAAAGCGGCGCGAAGATCGCCATCGCGAAGATGAACAGCACGTAGTCCTGATGCTCGACCCAGTAGAAGGGCCGGCGCGAGAGCAGCACGTCGCGCACCGTGCCGCCGCCGAACGCGGTCACGAGCGCGACGAGAAACGCGCCTACCGCGTCGAGCCGGCGCTTGCGCGCCTCGATGAGTCCGGAGAAGGCGTACGCGAAAATCGCGAGCGCCTCCATGATGGTGATGGCGAGGGTGAGTCTAGGATGCACTGTCCGGCCCCGGATTGCTGTTCTTGCCGAGGCTCCGGTCCTGCGACTTGTCCTGCGGATGATTGTGATGACGCGGCGTGCCGCCCGGCTGCAGCAGCACGAGCACCGCGCCCGCGCCGCCGTCGTGCGGCCGCGCCTGACAGAACGCAATCACCTCCGACTTCTGCACGAGCCACGCGCGCACCTTGCCCTTCAGCACCGGCTCCTTGCCGATGGACCCGAGCCCTTTCCCGTGAATGACGCGCAGGCAGCGCAGCCCGCGCTTCACCGATTCGCGGATGAACTCCGCGAGCGCCTCGCGCGCTTCCTCGCGGCGCATGCCGTGCAGATCGAGCTGCGCCTGCACGATCCACGCCCCGCGCCGCAGCTTTCTGACGACTTCCTGGCTGACGCCCGGACGATAGAACGACAGCGTTTCGTCGATGTCGAGCAGGCTTTCGGGATCGTATTCGTCGGAGAGCGCTTCCTGCAGCACCGCTTCTTCGTCGCGGCGGCTCTGCAGCGGCACGGGCGGCGGCGGTACGCGCGTGACGGTCGTGCGCGGCGGCGTCTTGAGCGGCTCGATTTCGCCGATCGCGCGACGGAACTCGTCGGCATCCGCGACGGCTTCCCGCTCGGCGCGCGCCGCCGCGACCCGCTGGACTTCGCGCTTTTCGGCGTCGGCCTTCAGCGCGCCCTTCAGCGACGACAGACCCGACAGGCCTTCGCGTTTCACGGCGGCGGCGACATCGCGCGCATCCACCGGTTTTTGCGCGGGCGCGGCCGGGCGCGGCGCTTCCTTGCGACGGACTTTCGGTTCGTTCGGATGAGGGAGATTCTTCGGCATCGTTCGGCCAGCGGAATGGGTCGGGGATCGGACTCGGCGCGCCGCGCGCCGGCGTCGCCGCTGAAACGACGGCACGCGCGCGCCGAAACGAAAACGGGCCGGCGGAGTGAACCGTGGCCCGTCGTTGCTGCATTCTAGCGGCTCGCGCCGCCCGATCAGCGGTCGGCTTCGTGGCTCATCGAATGCGGCGTCGGCGTTTCGTCGATGGTTTCGAGATAACGCTGCGCATCGAGCGCGGCCATGCAGCCCGTGCCCGCGCTCGTGATCGCCTGGCGATAGACGTGATCCTGCACGTCGCCCGCCGCGAACACGCCGGGGATGCTCGTCGCGGTCGCGTCGCCGCTCGTGCCGCCCTTCGTGATGATGTAGCCGTTCTTCATCTCGAGCTGGTTGACGAAGAGATCGGTGTTCGGCTTGTGGCCGATCGCGACGAACACGCCTTGCAGCGCGATGTCGGTCGTCTTGCCCGATTGCGTGTCCTTGATGCGCAGGCCGGTGACGCCGGACTGATCGCCGGTGACTTCGTCGAGCACGTGATTCCACTTGATGTCGACGATGCCTTCCTTCTCCTTCGCGAGCAGGCGGTCGATGAGAATCGGCTCGGCGCGGAACTTGTCGCGGCGATGCACGACCGTGACCTTCTTCGCGATGCCCGCGAGATAGATCGCTTCCTCGACGGCCGTATTGCCGCCGCCGATCACCGCGACTTCACCGTTGCGATAGAAGAAGCCGTCGCACGTTGCGCAGGCCGACACGCCCTTGCCCATGAACGCTTCTTCCGACGGCACGCCGAGATATTGCGCCGATGCGCCCGTCGCGATGATGAGCGAATCGCAGGTGTACTCGCCGGAATCGCCGATCAGACGGAAAGGGCGCTCGTTGAGCTTCGCGGTGTGGATGTGATCGAAGACGATCTCGGTGTTGAAGCGGCGCGCGTGTTCCTCGAAACGCTGCATCAGTTCGGGGCCTTGCACGCCCGACGGATCCGCCGGCCAGTTCTCGACGTCCGTGGTGGTCATCAGCTGGCCGCCTTGCGCGAGGCCGGTGATGAGCAGCGGCGACAGGTTCGCGCGCGCGGCGTAGACGGCGGCGGAGTAGCCGGCGGGGCCGGAACCGAGAATCAGCACTTTGGCGTGTTTGGGCGAAGACATGATGATGGTCCGTTATTGATGGTTTCGGATGCGCGCCTCGAGGCGCGCGAGCGATTGCCTGCGACGCAGCAATCTCGACGCCCGGTACATCCGATGAACCGTATTTGAGTGCAAAACGACGATTATAAAGGCGTCGGAAAAAGCCTTCCGAATGAACCTTTCAATCGGATTGATAGCCGCGCCGGGCCGAAACCGCGACATGACGCGCGCGTGACGAGTGTTACAGGTTGCAAGAACGCGCCGGTTTTTGCGCCTTTCACCGCAATGCAGCGTTTACAATAGTTCACCGTTCCATGCCGCTCTTGCGCAACAGGCGCGAGCCGCAAAAAAGCGATACAAAGCGACACCGAATCAATGGCCAAAGCTACCTATTCCGCGAGCCCGCAGGCATTGCCGCACCGCATGTCGCGGCTCTTCACCGAGATTCGCTGGATTCTCCAGGTCGCACTCGGACTGTTTCTCGTCATGGCGCTCCTCTCGTACAGCCGCAAGGATCCGAGCTGGACCCACGCGGTGAGCGTCGATCACATCGCGAACTGGGCGGGGCGCGTCGGCGCGTACACGTCGGACATCCTCCTGCTCGTCTTCGGGCTTTCGTCCTACTGGCTGATCGTGCTGCTCGCGCGGCGCATCATCGCGAATTATCGAAAGATCACGCATCCGCCGGTCGTCGACGAAGACGCGCCGAAAGACCGCACCTGGCTCGCCGAAGCGTTCGCGTTCGTGCTCGTGCTGCTTGCCTCCGACGGCATCGAGGCACTGCGCATGTGGTCGCTCAAGGTGCAGTTGCCGCGCGCGCCGGGCGGCGTCGTCGGCGATGTGGTCGCGCGCCATGTATCGCACGCGCTCGGCTTCACGGGCGCGACGCTGTTTCTGCTGATCGCGCTCGCGATCGGCCTCTCGCTGTATTTCCGCTTCTCGTGGCTGTCCGTGTGCGAGAAGGTCGGCGACGGCATTCTCGATGCGATCACCGGCGCGCAACTGCGCCGCGAAGCCGGACGCGATCGCAAGCTGGGCGAAGCGGCCGCGGTCAAGCGCGAAGGCAAGGTCGTGCGTTCGCGCGAGAAGAGCGAGGATCACGAGCCGGTGATGATCGTGCCCGCCGCGCCCGCGCCCGCGCGTTCCGAACGCGCCGAGAAGGAAAAGCAGGTGCCGCTCTTCAAGGACCTGCCGGGCGATTCCACCTTGCCGCCGCTCGCGCTGCTCGATCCGCCGCCGAAGACGCAGGAAACCATCGCCGCCGATACGCTCGAATACACGTCGCGTCTCATCGAGAAGAAGCTGAAGGACTTCGGCGTCGAAGTGAGCGTGGTCGCGGCGTATCCTGGGCCGGTCGTCACGCGCTATGAAATCGAGCCGGCGACGGGCGTGAAGGGCAGCCAGATCGTCGGTCTTGCGAAGGATCTCGCGCGCGCGCTGTCGCTCGTGTCGATTCGCGTCGTCGAGACGATTCCGGGCAAGAACTTCATGGCGCTCGAATTGCCGAATCAGCGCCGTCAGACGGTCAAGCTCTCCGAAATTCTCGGCTCCGAAGTCTATGCGAACGGCGCATCGCCGCTGACGATGGGCCTCGGCAAGGACATCGGCGGCAATCCGGTCTGCGCCGATCTCGCGAAGATGCCGCACTTGCTCGTCGCGGGCACGACGGGCTCGGGCAAGTCCGTCGGCATCAACGCGATGATTCTCTCGCTCTTGTACAAGGCGAGCGCGGATCAGGTCCGGCTCATCCTCATCGATCCGAAGATGCTCGAAATGAGCGTCTACGAAGGCATTCCGCATTTGCTGTGTCCGGTCGTCACCGACATGCGGCAGGCCGGCCACGCGCTCAACTGGGCGGTCGCCGAAATGGAACGCCGCTACAAGCTGATGAGCAAGATGGGCGTGCGCAATCTCGCGAGCTTCAACACGAAGATCGACGAAGCGAAGAAGCGCGGCGAAAACATTCCGAATCCGTTCAGCCTCACGCCCGACGAGCCGGAGCCGCTCACGCGTCTGCCGAACATCGTCGTCGTGATCGACGAACTCGCCGATCTGATGATGGTCGTCGGCAAGAAGGTCGAAGAGCTGATCGCGCGCATTGCGCAGAAGGCGCGCGCGGCGGGCATCCATCTGATTCTCGCGACGCAGCGTCCTTCGGTCGATGTGATCACCGGCCTCATCAAGGCGAACGTGCCGACGCGCATGGCGTTCCAGGTGTCGTCGAAGATCGATTCGCGCACGATTCTCGATCAGCAGGGCGCGGAGTCGCTGCTCGGCATGGGCGACATGCTCTATCTGCCGCCCGGTTCGGGCCTGCCTGTACGCGTGCACGGCGCGTTCGTGTCGGATGAAGAAGTGCATCGCGTCGTCGACAAGCTGAAGGAGCAGGGCGAGCCGAACTATATCGAGGGCATTCTGGAAGGCGGCCTCGCGGGCGATGGCGACGAAGGCTCGGCGGGCGCAAGCGGAACCGGCGGCGCCGATGGCGAGTCGGACCCTTTGTACGATCAGGCGGTCGAGGTCGTCATCAAGAACCGTCGCGCGTCGATATCGCTCGTGCAGCGGCATTTGCGCATCGGATACAACCGGGCGGCGCGTTTGCTCGAACAGATGGAGAACTCGGGGCTCGTGTCGGCGATGTCGTCGAACGGCAACCGCGAAATCCTCACGCCGGCGCGCGACGCGGAATGACCGCGCGTTATATGGAGAACATAAGCATGAAGCAGTTTACGGGGCGCAGTTTCGTCAAGGCATTCGGCACGGCGCTGGTTTCGGCGTCGATGCTGGTCGCATCGCACGCATTCGCGAGCGGCACGGAGCAATTGAAGGCGTTCGTGTCGCAAGTCCACGCGGCGCGCGGCGACTTCACGCAGCAGGAAATCAAGGCGCCCGGCAAGACCAACAACGGCGCGACGTCCACGCAAGTGCCGACCAAGGGCGCAGCCTCCAGCGGCACGTTCATGTTCGCGCGGCCGGGCAAGTTCATCTGGTCGTATCAGAAGCCGTATTCGCAAATTCTCCAGGCCGACGGCGACAAGCTCTACGTCTACGACAAGGATCTGAACCAGGTCACGGTACGCACGCTCGGCGGCGCGCTCGGTGCGAGCCCGGCGGCGATTCTCTTCGGCAGTAACGATCTGGAAAAGAACTTCAACCTGCGCGACGCGGGGGAGAAGGGCGGCATCGACTGGCTCGAACTCACGCCCAAGGCGAAGGACACGCAATTCGAGACGGTCGGCATCGGCTTCAAGGACGGCAACCTGCAGGCGATGGAACTGCACGACGTTTTCGGCAACGTGACGCTGCTGACGTTCTCGAACATCCAGAAGAACCCGCCCATCAAGAGCGATACGTTCAAATTCACCGTGCCGAAGGGCGCGGATGTCATCAACGGCTGAGGTTTCAGGTCCGGCCGCGCGCGTCAGGCGTGCGCGGCTTGCATGTCCTCGACGAACGCTTCCACGATTTCCCGTTTCGCGCTGCCCGAGCGTTCAGCGCGCGTGACCATCTGAAACGCGACGCGATAGCGCATCGCTTTCGGGTTCAATGGCGCGAGCAACCCTTCCTTCACGTAGGGCGCGGCGAAATGCTCGGGCAGATAGCCGAGATGCCGGCCCGACAGCACGAGCATCGCGACGGCCTCCATGTTGTCCGCGACCGCCCCGATATTGCGCGGCGTCAGCTCGCCCGCTTCCGGCAGCGGATAGCTGCGCCACGCCCAGTCGTGCTCGAACGCTTCTGGTACGGCGACGCGTCCCGCGCGCGCGAACAGCGGATGCTCGCGTCCGCAATACGCGAGTTGATCCTCCGCGAAAATTTCGGTGTATTCGAGCGACGGCACGCGATGCCGGAAGTATCCGATCGCCATCTGGATGCGTTCGGCGAGCAGCATCTCTTCGAGTTCACCGGGCGAGCGCACGAGCACCGCGAAGCGCACGGATTCGTCGCGCTGCCGGAAACGCGCGATCGCCTCGCTGACGCGCGCGTTCGCGCTGACAGGCGTGTTGCCGATCATCCCGAGCGTCAGCGTGCCGACGAGCTTCTTGCCGACATTGCGCGCGGTCGAATCGAAGGTGTCGATGGCCGCGAGCAGCGTCCGGCACGCCTCGACGAACGGCTCGCCGCGCGAGGTCAGCGCGAAGCCGCCGCGTCCGCGCTCGCAAAGCCGGTAGCCGAGCCGCGTTTCCAGCGTCGCGAGCTGCGTGCTGATGGTCGACTGCCCGACGTTGAGCGTCGCTTGCGCGGACGAGACGCCGCCCGCATCGACGATGGCGAGAAACACGCGGATCAGGCGCAGATCCAGATCGGAAAGGTGAGTGAACATGGCCGCCGTCGATACATCGATAAATATCGATGTTAAGTTGATTTCTTCGCCATTTTATCTCCGCGGGAAAGCGGCTATTAATTGTCGGATCGACCACCCGCCGCCATTCGACGCCATGAATCCTTCCTCGCCTTCGTCGCTTTTCGCTCCAGCCGAACACTTCGATTCGCATTTCCTCGAACAGCGCGCCGAGCGTCCGCAGCCGCTTTCCGGCAATCAGATGCCGCGCTGCGGCGGCATCACGACGATGATGCGTCTGCCGCACGTTCAATCGGCGGAAGGGCTGGATGCCTGTTTCGTCGGCGTGCCGTTCGATCTCGGCACGTCGAATCGCACGGGCGCGCGCTTTGGCCCGCGTCAGGTGCGCAGCGAGTCGGTGCTGCTGCGTCCGTACAACATGGCGACGCGCGCCGCGCCGTTCGATTCGCTGCGCGTGGCTGATATCGGCGATGTCGCGATCAATCCGTACAACCTGCTCGATTCGATCGACCGCATCGAGCGCGCGTATCGCGAAATCCTGAAGCACGGCTGCAAGCCGCTGACGCTCGGCGGCGATCACACCATCGCGCTGCCGATCCTGCGCGCGATTCACGCGAAGCACGGCAAGGTCGGGCTGATTCATATCGACGCGCACGCGGACGTCAACGACACCATGTTCGGCGAGAAGATCGCGCACGGCACGCCGTTTCGCCGCGCGGTAGAAGAGGGCTTGCTCGATTGCTCGCGCGTCGTGCAGATCGGGCTGCGCGGCACGGGCTACGAAGCGGGCGATTTCGACTGGTGCCGCGAGCAGGGCTTTCGCGTCGTGCAGACGGAGGAATGCTGGAACAAGTCGCTCGTTCCGTTGATGGACGAAGTGCGCGCGCAGATGGGCGATGGGCCGGTGTACATCACCTTCGATATCGACGGCATCGATCCCGCGTTCGCGCCCGGCACCGGCACGCCGGAAATCGCCGGGCTGACGGTGCCGCAAGCGCTGGAGATCGTGCGCGGCGCGCGCGGGCTGAACATCGTCGGCGCGGATCTCGTCGAAGTCGCGCCGCCTTACGATCCGTTCGGCACGACCGCGCTGCTCGGCGCGAACCTCGCGTTCGAGTTGCTGTGCGTGCTGCCGGGCGTGGAGTATCGCGCGGCGAAATAACGCTTACGCGTAGGCGCGACGTCTGCCCGACACGAGCAGCAGATAGCACACCGCGCCGAGTGCGAGCGCGGGCAGCGTCGCGCCGAGATTCGGCAGCCATTGGTTGATCGCGTGATACGCCGCGATCCCGATGCCCCATGCGATGAACGCGCTGATGTGCCATCCGCCGGAGAAGCCATAGCGGCCGTTGACATCGGCGAGCACGGCCGCTTCGATGCGGCGCTTGCGCACGATGAAGTGATCCGCCAGCACGACGCCGAAGAGCGGCGCGAACACCGAGCCGATCAGCAGCAGGAAGTTCTGATACTTGCCCATCTCGACGACGAGCGCGACGAGCGTGCACAGCGCGCCGAACGCGCACGAGAGCAGCGGCACGCTCGCGCGCGCCCAGAACGTGCCCGTCGATACGGCGGCGGAGTGGATATCGGCGAAGGCGTTGTCGGTTTCGTCGATCAGGATCAGGAAGAGCGCGAGCCCGCCGCCCGCCTGCGCGAACGCGGTCGTAAGAAGCGCATCGCCGCCGCCCGCCGCGAGCCCGTAGATCGCGCCGAGCGCATAGAACCACAGATTCGCGATGCCGTAGCCGAGAAGCGTGCCGCGGAACGCGCCGCCCGCGCTCTTGCCGAAACGCGTGTAATCGGCGATCAGCGGCAGCCACGACAGCGGCATCGCGACGACCAGATCGATGCCCGCGCCGAACGCCATTTCGCCGGTGCCGGGACGCGCCATCAGCGCGGCGAGATCGTGCTTCGCGAGCAGATTCCAGGTGAGCCAGCCCGCGCCGCCGAGCAGGAGCCAGATTCCCCACGTTCGCAGAAAGCGGCGCACGAAGGAGAGCGGGCCGCTCACCGCGAGCAAGGTAGCGAGCGCGCCGAAGACGAGCGTCCAGACGAGCGGCATCGAGAGATTGAAGGATTGCTTCGCGAGCGCGTCGGCGGAATCGCGCATCACGATGATCTCGAACGAACCCCAGCCGACGAGCTGGATTGCGTTGAGCACCGCCGGCACCGATGCGCCGCGCACGCCGAGCGTCGGGCGCAGCGAGGACATCGCCGCAAGCCCCGTATCCGTGCCGACGACGCCCGCGAGCGCGAGCAGCACGACGCCGATCACCGTGCCGATGACGATCGCCGCGAGGGCGTGCGGCAGCGACAATCCCGGCACCAGCAGCGCGCCCGCCTGCGCGACCAGCAGGCCGATGCCGAGCGAGAACCAGAGCGCGAAGGCGTCGCTCGTGCCGAATGCGCGCCGCTCCGGCGGCACCGGCGTGAGCGGCGCGTAAGTCGAAGTTTCGCCGTGCGCTGCGGCGTTCGTGGTGTGCTCTTGCCCCATCGGATTGCGTCCTTATATGGATTGTTCAGGCGTGGCCCGCGTTGGTCGCGGCCCTCAGGCTGTCATAATGACCCGATTCTGCGGCCGCGCCGCGCCTTTGCCGAAGCGCGAGATTATCGCCGCGATCCACCCAACTGCGTCAATCTGCATCGCACAGCACATGTTCGAAGAAAACCGTGGCACCGTTCCGCTCGCGGAGCGCCTGCGCCCCCGCACCATCGACGACGTGATCGGCCAGAAGCATCTGCTCGGGCCGAGCAAACCGCTGCGCGTCGCCTTCGAATCGGGCGAGGCGCATTCGATGATTCTCTGGGGCCCGCCCGGCGTCGGCAAGACCACGCTCGCGCGTCTCATGGCCGATGCGTTTCACGCGCAGTTCATCTCGCTGTCGGCGGTGCTGTCCGGTGTCAAGGACATTCGCGAGGCGGTGGAAACGGCGCAGATTCATCGCGCGAACGGGCATCAGACGCTCGTGTTCGTCGACGAGGTGCATCGCTTCAACAAGAGCCAGCAGGATGCGTTCTTGCCGCACGTCGAATCGGGATTGTTCGTGTTCGTCGGCGCGACGACGGAGAATCCGTCGTTCGAGGTGAACAGCGCATTGTTGTCGCGCGCGGCGGTGTACGTGCTGAAGAGTCTGGACGCCGATGAACTCAAGGAACTGCTGGAACGCGCAACGAAGGAACTCGGCGGCCTCACGTTCACCGACGAAGCCCGCGACGCGCTGATCGGTTCCGCCGATGGCGACGGCCGCAAGCTCCTGAACAATCTGGAAATCGTCGCGCGCGCGGCGGCGCAGCAAAAGCAGACGGAGGTCGACGGCGCACTGCTCGGCAGCGCGCTCGCCGAAAACCTGCGCCGCTTCGACAAGGGCGGCGACGCGTTCTATGACCAGATCAGCGCGCTGCACAAATCGGTTCGCGGCAGCAATCCGGACGCGGCGCTCTACTGGTTCTGCCGCATGCTCGACGGCGGCGCGGACCCGCGCTACATGGCGCGGCGCATTGTCCGGATGGCGTGGGAGGACATCGGCCTCGCCGATCCACGCGGCGCGCGCATCGCGCTCGACGCCGCCGAAACCTACGAGCGGCTCGGCTCGCCCGAAGGCGAACTGGCGCTCGCGCAGGCGCTCATCTATCTCGCCGTCGCGCCGAAATCGAACGCCGGCTACAACGCGTACAACGAAGCGCGGCGCTTCGTCGGCAAGGATCAGTCGCGCGGCGTGCCGGTGCATCTGCGCAACGCGCCGACCAAGCTGATGAAGGAACTCGGCTACGGCCACGAATATCGCTACGCGCACGACGAGCCCGACGCCTACGCGGCCGGCGAGACTTATCTGCCCGACGGCATGCGCGATCCGTACTGGTACAAGCCGACGCCGCGCGGACTCGAAGGGAAGATCGGCGAAAAGCTCTCGCGTCTCGCCGAACTCGACGATGCGTGGCGGCGCGAGCATCGCGACGAGAAGAAGCGCTGAAACCGGCGCGGTTCGTTTCGCGCGCGCGCTCGCCGCGTTTCGCCGATCCCGCCCGGCGCGCGATGACCGTGCGCTAAAATCGGCGTTTCCGATTACTTAACAAAGCAGCCCCGCCATGCTCGACATCCAAACCCTCCGCAAAGACCTGGACGGCGTCGCGAAGCGTCTCGCCACTCGAGGCTACACGCTCGACGTCGCCGCGTTCGCCGCGCTCGAAGCCGAGCGTCGCGAGATCCAGACCCGCACCGAAGAACTCCAGGCACGCCGCAACAGCCTGTCGAAGCAGATCGGCGCGATGAAAGGCCGCGGCGAGGACACGTCGGCGGTGATGGCGGAAGTGAGCGGCATCGGCGACACGATGAAGGAATCGGCGGCGAAGCTGGATGAGATCCAGAAGCGTCTGTCGGACCTGATGCTGACCGTGCCGAACCTGCCGCACGAAAGCGTGCCGGTCGGCAACGACGAGACGCAGAACGTCGAAGTGCGGCGCTGGGGCGCGCCGCGTTCGTTCGACTTCGAAGTCAAGGATCACGTCGATGTCGGCGCGCCGCTCGGTCTCGATTTCGAAACGGGCGCGAAGCTCTCCGGCGCGCGCTTCACGCTGTTGCGCGGGCCGATCGCCCGGCTGCATCGCGCGCTCGCGCAATTCATGATCGACACGCATACGGAGCAGCACGGCTACACCGAGGCGTACACGCCGTACATCGTGAATCCGGAGATTCTCTACGGCACGGGCCAGCTGCCCAAGTTCGCCGACGACATGTTCCGCGTCGAGAAAGGCGGCGACGAGAACACGGTCACGCAGTACCTCATCTCGACGTCGGAGATCTCGCTCACCAACACGGTGCGCGACAGCATCCTCGAAGCCGACGCGCTGCCGGTGAAGCTGACCGCGCATTCGCCGTGCTTCCGCTCCGAAGCGGGCTCGTACGGGCGCGATACGCGCGGCCTGATCCGCCAGCATCAGTTCGACAAGGTCGAGATGGTGCAGATCGTGGCGCCCGAGCATTCGTACGCCGCGCTCGACGAGATGGTCGGCCAGGCGGAGACGATCTTGCAGAAGCTCGAACTGCCGTATCGCGTGATTACGCTGTGCACCGGCGACATGGGCTTTTCGGCGGCGAAGACGTTCGATCTGGAAGTGTGGCTGCCGGCGCAAAACACGTATCGCGAGATTTCGAGCTGCTCGAATACCGAGGCGTTCCAGGCGCGTCGCATGCAGGCGCGCTTCCGCAATGCGCAGGGCAAGCCGGAGTTCGTGCATACGTTGAACGGCTCGGGCCTGGCGGTCGGCCGCACGCTCGTCGCGGTGCTGGAGAACTTCCAGAATGCGGACGGCTCGGTGACGATTCCCACAGTGCTGCGTCCGTACATGCGCGGCGCGGAAAGAATCGAAGTTTCCGCGTCGGCCTGATGTTTATTTTCAAAAAGGGGCTTGGAAAGCGCGAAAGGGTTCGATATACTTTCGTTCTTCGTTGAGCAACGACCAGTTCACGAAGACCCGCAAGGGTAGACGGAGAGGTGGCAGAGTGGTCGAATGTACCTGACTCGAAATCAGGCGTACGGTTTTCCCGTACCGTGGGTTCGAATCCCACCCTCTCCGCCAAGACACAAAAACCCCGCAAGTCGAAAGGCTTGCGGGGTTTTGCTTTTGCGGCTCCGCTTCGTCGAGGCGGAGCGCGTCTTCAGGTCGTGCACCTCGCGATATCGAAGCGCAATTCGGGTTCGGGCACGCCGCCATCGTCGCTCGATGACTGCTGCACCTTCACGATCGATCCATAAGCCGAAGGCGTGAGCGTCACGAGCCACGCATTCGAGCCGACCAGCAACTCCGTCGAGCCCTGATCGCGTCGCGTCTGCGCGGACGGAATCATGCGTTGCAGACAACTCGATATATCCGACGCAGGCCGCGCCGACGAAACATGAATCACGGGTTTCGACGCACGCAGTTCGGGATCGCTCGTCGAACTGCAGGCGGCGAGGGTGGCGACGCCCGACAGCACGGCGCAAAGAGAAGCAAATCGATGCAGGTTCATAACACTCCGGCAGGTCAGAAGTCGCGCCACTAAAACACAAACGGTCGCTCATCACAAGATCGAACGACGACGGCGACGCACGTACAAACAACGCGCCCGAAGGCTCGAAATGCAGCGCCGATGCGCCTCCGCGAGCGGAGAGGCTGCGCGGGAGTGCTATCATCGGGCCCATTGTCCTCGCGCGCCGCCTGCGTCGAACATCGGCGAAAAGGCGCGCGCGAGGCGGCACGAACCCATTCGCATTGCTCAATGGCCATCACCCTCAAGACACCCGCCGACATCGAAAAGTTGCGCATCTCCGGCCGCATGGCCGCCGAAGTCCTCGCGATGATCGGCGAATACGTCCGCCCGGGCGTCACCACCGACGAACTCGACGCCATCTGCAATCGCTTCATCGTCAACGAACTGAAGGCCGTGCCCGCTAACGTCGGCTACATGGGCTTTCCGAAAACGATCTGCACGTCGGTGAATCACGTCGTATGCCACGGCATTCCGGGGGCGAAGGAACTGAAGGAAGGCGACATCATCAACATCGATGTCGCGATCATCAAGGACGGCTACTACGGCGACACGAGTCGCATGTACTACGCCGGCACACCGAGCGAGCAGGCGCGCCGCCTCACCGAAACCACCTACGAAGCGATGGTCGCCGGCATGCGCGAAGTGCGTCCCGGCGCGACGCTCGGCGACGTCGGCGCGGCGATTCAAAGCGTCGCGCATCGGGAAGGCTTCTCGGTGGTGCGCGAGTATTGCGGACACGGCATCGGCCGCGTGTATCACGAAGATCCGCAAGTGTTGCATTACGGTCAGCGTGGCGCGGGCCTGCGTCTGAAGCCGGGCCTCGTCTTCACGATCGAGCCGATGATCAATGCGGGCCGCGCCGGCACGCAGCAGTCGCGCGACGGCTGGACCGTGACGACGAAGGACCGCTCGTTGTCCGCGCAGTGGGAGCACATGGTCGCCGTGACCGACGACGGCTTCGAAGTGCTCACGCCGTGGCCGGATGGCACGGGCAGCTATGCAGCGCCATGAGCGCGCGTTCGCCATGCCGTGTGCGTTGTAAAGCACTTTCCCGGATTTAGGAATTGACGGGTTCGCCCGTTCGGTTGAAGCTATGCCGATGGCCCGAGCGCCGGACCGGCCGACAGAGCCGCACGCGTATCCCGCCTGAAAGCCAGAGAGAAATTGTCCGCATGAGCGCCCGCATGAGTCCCTCACTGACCGTCAGCCGCATCGCCGCGCAACAAGGTTCGGTCTTGCGCGAGCTTCGCACGGCATCGCTGCGCGAAGCGCCATACGCATTCGGCGAAACGCTGGAAGATGCGCTGCTCGTCGATCCGTCGTCGTTCGACGACACCGCGTCGCTGCATGCGAGTTCGCCCCGGCTCGCGACGTTTCTGCTCTACACCGAAGGCCATCCTTGCGGTCTCGTGCACGCGTACATCGAAGAGGCGCCGAACGAGCGCGCATTCGTGAGCGCGCTGTGGGTCGCGCCGGCCGTGCGGCATCTGCGTGGCGGCGAACTGCTCGTGAACGTCGCGTCGCGATGGCTCGCGCAGCAAGGCGTCGCAGAGGTGCATGCGTGGATATCCGAGGAGAACCGCACCGCGGTGCGCTTCTACGAGCGCCTCGGCTTCGGTCCCACCGGCGATCGTCGCGCGATGCCGTCTCACGAGCAAGAAGCCGAGTCGCTCTTCGTGCGCCACATGCATCCCGAAGAGGACGACTGAGGCGCCTCCGCTTCGGCTTCGTCTTCGCTTCACGCATGTTCGTCGTGCGCGTTCGTCGCACGCACTTCTCGTTTCCGATAGCTGAAATCGGTCCTAAAAATTATGGCCGTGTGCGACAACGCCTGTAAAATACGCAAAATTTTTGGCCGTTCTTATGTCGCTCAACAAAACGCCCTTCTTCGAACTGCGCAGCGGCTCCGTCGACACGCTTCTCTTCGTCGTCAAGACTCCCGACCTCGATGCCCTGCGCACTGAACTCACGCGGCGCTTCGAAGCGACTCCCGAATTTTTCGCAGGCGATGTCGTCGCCATCGACGTGCGCCGTCTCGCCGAAGGCGAACGTGTCGCGCTTGCCGATCTGGAAAAGGTGCTGAGAGACGTCCGCATGCGTCCGATCGGCATCGTCGCGCTGCCCGAGCAGACGTGGGCGATTCAATGGGCGAACGCGGGCGGCCTGCCTGTTCTCGAAGCACGTGACCGGCGCGGCGCGCCCAAGCCCTCCGTCGACGAAGCGAAGCCCAACACCGAAGCTGCCGCGGTGATCGAAGCCGCGGTCGCGAACACGCCGCCGCCGCCCGCGCTGCCGGCGCCGGCGACCATCATCGATCGTCCGCTGCGCTCGGGGCAGCAGGTCTATGCGAAGGGCGATCTCATCGTCCTCGGGCTCGTGTCGTACGGGGCCGAAGTGATCGCCGAAGGCAATATCCATATCTATGCGCCGTTGCGAGGCCGCGCGCTCGCGGGCGTGCACGGCAATCTCGACGCGCGCATCTTCTGCACCTGTCTCGAGCCGGAACTCATCTCCATCGCGGGCATCTATCGAACGACCGAGAACCCGCTGCCGGCCGACGTGCTCAGCAAGCCGGTGCAGATCTGGCTGAACGAAGAAAAACTGATGATCGAACCGCTGCGTCTGACCTGACGGGTTGCATCGATCCGCGCGCCCGATGCCCTTGGCGCGCGCTCGCAGGCAACGCAAGCGGACTTATTGACGAACACAAGGTACTTGTATGGCAAAAATCATTGTGGTGACCTCGGGAAAGGGCGGCGTCGGCAAGACGACCACCAGCGCGAGCTTCGCATCGGCGCTCGCATTGCGCGGCCACAAGACGGCCGTGATCGACTTCGACGTCGGTCTGCGCAATCTCGACCTCATCATGGGTTGCGAACGCCGCGTCGTGTACGACCTGATCAACGTCATCCAGGGCGAAGCGAATCTGCATCAGGCGCTCATCAAGGACAAGAAGTGCGAGAACCTCTACATCCTGCCGGCATCGCAAACGCGCGATAAAGACGCGCTGACTCTCGAAGGCGTCGAGAAGGTCATCAACGAGCTGATCAAGATGGACTTCGAGTACATCGTCTGCGATTCGCCGGCGGGCATCGAATCCGGCGCGCTGATGGCAATGCACTTCGCCGACGAAGCGCTCATCGTGACGAATCCGGAAGTGTCGTCCGTGCGCGATTCGGACCGCATTCTGGGCATTCTGTCGTCGAAGACCAAGCGCGCGATCGAAGGCAAGGAACCGGTCAAGGAACATCTGCTCATCACGCGCTACAACCCGAAGCGCGTAAGCGAGGGCGAAATGCTGTCGCTCTCCGACATCCAGGAAATCCTGCGCATCGATCTGATCGGCGTGATTCCGGAATCGGAAGCGGTGCTGCACGCATCGAACCAGGGTTTGCCGGCCGTGCATCTCGATGGCACGGATGTCGCGGAATCGTACAAGGACGTGGTGTCGCGATTCCTCGGCGAGGAAAAGGCGCTGCGCTTCACCGATTATCAGAAGCCCGGTTTGCTGCAACGCATCTTCGGCACCAAGTAAGGGGACGCAATGTCGATTCTTTCGTTTTTGCTGGGCGAGAAGAAGAAGTCCGCTACGGTCGCGAAGGAACGCTTGCAGTTGATCATTGCGCACGAGCGCGCGGGTGGCAAAGCCGCCGCCGATTATCTGCCGGCGTTGCAACGGGAACTGGTTGCCGTGATTTCGAAGTACGTGAAGATTTCCGATGACGATATTCGAGTCAGCCTCGAACGTCAGGACGATCTCGAAGTGCTGGAAGTGAAGATCGAAATTCCGCAGGCGTGATGCCGCGTGCGGCGCGTGCTTGCGCGCCGCGTTTATCGAAAGAGCCAGAGTCTCGGGATTCTGGCTCTTTTGCTTGGCGCGTTATCGTTTGCGCGTGTCATTTCGACGCCGCCGATGCGCGGTCGATCAGCGTTTTCCGGGGCCAGAAAAAAGAACAGGCGCGAGGCTTTCGCCGGGCGCCCAAGAAACGCTCCCGCCATAAGCAGGAGCGGAGAGGAGATGAGAGCCGTGCGTTAGGTTCGACGAGCGATCCGACGAACGGCATTACCTGCTCAGAGTGCCCGCGCGGGGGAAAGTTCAACCGATTTGAAATTTTTCTGTAGGTCCGGCGTCTGATGCCGGCGCGCGCGGCTCAGGCGGTCAGCACTTCGAAGGCGAGCACGGCCAGGATCGCGCCGACATTCGCGATGACGGCTTCGACGAGCACGCCTCGCCATGTCGCCGGTCGGAACCTGATCGCGAGCAGCAACGCGGTCGAAAGCGCGATGGCGATCATCGCGACGAGATGAGCGCTCTCAACATGAATACGCATGCCCGGCCTCCTTCTGGTTCGCGGCGCAAGTTTTCCGCGCATCGTTTTTGTCGAACTTCTTTCGAGTATAGGCAGCGGCATATTTACTGGAAAGCGGACAAAAAAGTCATTTTGCCGCCAGCTTGCCGACTGGCACCGAGTGTTAATTTAAATACTCGTTGATTAAGGGAATTTTCCTTTCGGAGCAGGTACAAACCGCGTATGCGCGCCAGCCCGTCCGGCGGCGCGCCGAAACCGCAGGTCCGTGGAGCATTCGCCAGATGACTTCCCCGACGACACGTTCTCTCGAAGTCGATTTCTTTCGAGGAATCGTGCTGCTCATTATCGCGGTCGACCATATAACGGGAAGCGTGCTATCGCGCTTTACGCTGCACCAGTATGCGTTTTGCGATTCCGCCGAAGTTTTCGTGTTTCTCGGAGGTTATGCGTCGGCGGCGGCTTATACGGCGCTTGCGACTCGCCGTAGCGATTCAGCCGCCCGCCGACGCTTTTTCAAACGCAGTTGGGAAATTTATCGCGCGTATCTGTTCACGGCGTTTCTGATGCTGGTCGGCGGCGCGATCCTGATGGCGCTTCAAGTCGACACGCCGATGGTCCAGTACACCGAGTGGCCGAACTTTCTCATGCGGCCGTTCGGCCTTGCGGTCGATATCGTGCTGTTGCGTCAGCAGCCGTATCTGTCGGCGGTTTTGCCGATGTATTCGGTGTTCGCGCTCGCAGTCCCGGCGATCGTGCCGCTCGCGCAGAAGAAACCCGTCATCGCCATTTTCGGCAGCCTGCTTGTGTGGCTCGCGGCCATGCCGCTGCTGCGCTTCCTGCCGGGCACATACGGCGAAGCGTGGTCGTTCAATCCGTTCGCGTGGCAGTTGATGTTCATGACCGGCGTGCTCGCGCGCGTGCAGCCGATCAGCGACGAATTCCACGCCGGCCGATTCGCGCGCTGGCTGACCGCCGGGGCGATCGCGCTGGCGCTGACCTTCGCGTTCGCCAAGCTCTTCCTCGAAACGCAGGCGCCGCCGGGATACATGAAGCAGAATCTCGCGACGCTGCGCATCGTGAGCTTCGCCGCCATCGCGTGGATCGTCGCGCGCGGCGTGTATGCGGGCTGGGTCGGCAAGCTCGCACGCAGGCTGCCGGGCGTCGTCACGATCGGCCAGCAGGGGCTCGTGTGCTTCATCGCGGGCACATGCGTGTCGCTCGTGCTCGATTCGACGCTGCGCGCGATGGGCGTGCTCGGGCTCGGGCGGTATCCGTCGCACTGGATTCTGGGGCTGATCGCCGATGGCATCGCCATCGTCGGCCTGCTTGCGCTCGCGCGCTTCTGGGCGGATCGGAAGGCGGCGAAAGCGGCGCGTGCGAAGAGCGTCGAGCGGCCGGCGCCGCGTATGCCCGTCATCGAGGGCAGGCCGGTCCCGGCGCACGCCACGAACCGGCGCGATCGCTGAGCGCGCCGGTTTCTCTCGTGCTTACTCCAGCGTGATGTGGCGCGTCTCGCGCATACACAGCACGGCGATCAAACTCACCGCCGCAGCCGCCGACACATATCCGCCGACCCACGCGAGCCCGCCGCGATTGGCGAGCAATTGCGCGATGTACGGCGCCACCGATGCGCCCAGAATCCCGCCGAGGTTGTACGCGACGCCCGCGCCCGTGTAACGCACGTTGGTCGGGAAGAGCTCGGGCAGGAGCGCGCCCATCGGTGCGAACGTGACGCCCATCAGAAAGAGCTCGATCGTCAGGAAGAGCGCGACCTGGATTGTGTCGCCGCTGCCGAGGAGCGGAGCCATCGCGAAGCCGGAGAGGATCGCCAGCAGACAGCCGACGATCAGCACCGGCTTGCGTCCGAAACGGTCGCTCGCGATCGCGGAGATCGGCGTGGCGAGCGCCATGAACACCACGGCGAGGCACAGAAGGCCGAGGAAGGTCTCGCGCGCGAAATGCAGTTTGGCCACGCCGTACGACAGCGAAAACACCGTCGAGATATAGAAGAGCGTGTAACAGACGACCATCGCGAACGCGCCGAGCAGCGTCGGCACGAGATGGCGCCCGAGCAGCGTCGCGACCGGCACCTTGACGCGTTCTTCGCGCTCGACGGCCGCGCGGAACGCCGGCGTTTCCGCGATCTTCAGGCGCACATACAGGCCGAGCGCGACCAGCACCGCGCTCACGATGAACGGCACGCGCCAGCCCCAGCTGCGGAATTGCTCATCGGAGAGCGAGAGCGCGAGACCGAAGAACAGACCGTTCGACGCGAGAAAGCCGATCGACGGCCCGAGCTGCGGAAACATGCCGAAGAGACCGCGTTTGCCCTTCGGTGCGTATTCGGTCGCGAGCAGCGCCGCGCCGCCCCATTCGCCGCCCAGCCCAATGCCTTGGCCGAACCGCAGGATGCACAGGAGGATCGGGGCCGCGCTGCCGATCGAATCGTAGCCGGGCACGAAGCCGATGAGCGTCGTCGAGAGGCCCATCACGAGCAGCGAGGCGACGAGCGTCGATTTGCGGCCGATGCGATCGCCGAAGTGTCCGAAGATGAACGAGCCGATAGGCCGCGCGAAGAACGCGATGCCGAAGGTGACGAACGCCGAGAGCGCCTGCGCGGCGGGCGAGTCGTGCGGAAAGAACACCGGTCCGATGACGAGCGCGGCGGCGGTCGCGTAGACATAGAAGTCGTAGAACTCGATCGCGGTGCCGATGAAGCTCGCGAAAATCACGCGGGAAGCGCTTTGGGATCCGTCGCCGGGCTTTGCCGCGGAAAGCGAGGGTGAGGCCATGTTGTCTCCGTTGTCGTGTTGCCTTGGTGCGAAGCATTGTCGCGCGCATCGCCGGGCAAGAGCGATCGGAATGACGAACGATGTCGTCGTCCGGCGCGCGTCAGCTTTTTGTAGGGATTGCGATGCAATGGCGGGAAGCCAGGGTTGGACGGCGCGTGAGTGGCGCGCGGTGTCGCGGCGCAGTTCGGCTGCGCTCGGGCGCTGCGCCGGACGCGCGGGGTGAGCGCGAGGCGCAGGCCACGCCGGAAGCGGGTCCGGCCGGGGTGCAGAAAATTATAACGAGCGTGCCGGCGGAGCGCCAATCAATCGATGGTCGTGGCTTGCGGCGAATGGGACGTCTGTAGCTGGAACTGGCCGTTGTCGTTGAACATCCAGCCTTCGAAAAGCTCCAGTTGGCCGTTGCCGTTCAAAAGGCGCGGGGGCGGCGCGGGCAGCGGCGATGCGCGGCGCAGCGAGGCGAGCGCGGTGGCTTCGGCTTCATCATCGCCGTTGGTGCGATACACCGACGATTCGACGAGCCGCCCGCCGCGATCCACCGTAAACGACACGAGCACGAACGAGCGCAGCATCGCTTGCGGCGTGCCCTTCAGCACGAGCGACGGATTGCGCTCGAAGATGCGCTGCGCGATGCGCGCCTTGTACTCGTCGAGCGTTTGACCGGAGACGGCCGGCGCGGGCGCGCGCGCAGCCACGACGCTGGGGGGCGGGGTGATCGTGCAGGCGCTCATCGCCGACGCAAGGACGAGCGCGGCGGCGGTACGGCGAAAACGTGACGCGGACATCGCAACAATGGCGGGATGGCGTTACTTAAATGGTAGTCGCTGCAAGGGCCGTCAGCGAACCGAATTCGTGCGCCCGGACGCATTCAGGCGCGCAGTTTGCTGCCGATGCTTTCATTCGAAAGCACTTTAAGGAGGGCGCCATGAACAGCGAGACCAACCGTCCGGAAGACGGAAAGACGGCCGAGCACAGCGACAACGAGAAAAGCAAGCTGCCCGAGCGCGATGACGACAACCGCAAGCAAGGTCCGAACGACAGGCCGGGCAAGCAGTCGGGTGAGGGCGAGGCGCCGGTCGGCTGAGTCGTGCATGGCGTGTGCGGTATCGGCGGCGCGGTGCTAATGTGGAAAGGGGATGTCCCCGGATTTCGGGAGAATGCCATGACACGCAAGAACGATCCTGCACCGTCGGGCGCGCCCGCAAGGAAGCAGCAACCGGCTTCCGCGGCGCATTCGAAGAGCGAATCGCAACGCGCCGCGCCCAAACAGGACGCTGCGAAGGCGGAGCCGGTTCCGCACGTCCGGCCGCCCGTCAGATCCGATGACAATTGAGCGTTCGGTTTCGATTATTCGGTGTAGGGCTTGACGAGTTCGGCGCAGCGCATCGGCGCGGCAGATCTGACCGCGCCGGTTTCGGCCGCGCGCGTTTCCACGCAGCGGTAGAGGCTATTGTTTTTCTGAAGCACGTAGGTGTCTTCGGGAAGGCCGGAGTTGCGCGCGGCCACGCTCGTCACCGCGACGATCCCATATCCGTTTTGAATCAGGTCGAAGAGCGTTGTTTCGGTCGCGCGCCATTGCGCGTTTGGCTGAGGCTGGGCATGCGCCGACAGGCTCACGGCGGCGATGCAGCCGACGAGGATGGGCATGATGCGGCCTGACTTCATGGGCGACTCTCCGCGTTGTGATCGATGAGGCGGTTAGATGGCGTTATGGCCGTAGTGTTCACGTCGATTGTTTCTCGGGGCGTGGCATCGGACGAAAAAAAGCCTCGCGAGTGCGAGGCCCAAGTCCAACCTTTCCCATTGAAGACCTCCTTCGAATCGAGCATGGGGGGAACTCGGAAGGAGGCAGAAGGGAAGATACGTGGCTCCGGAGACGTCGGATAGGCGTTTTGTCTGAAATTGATGGTTCAGGATAGCGAAGCAACGCGCCAGCCTTGGCGCGTTCGAGCGCGTCGCGAAAACGCAGCGGCAAAAGACAAAGCCCCGTAAGCGTTTGAACTTACGAGGCTTGATTTGATCTGGCGGAGGCGGTGAGATTCGAACTCACGGAAGGATCGCTCCTTCGCCGGTTTTCAAGACCGGTGCCTTAAACCGCTCGGCCACACCTCCAGCAAGGCGCGTATTGTAGCGCAACTCGCAGCCGCGCAGGAACGCTCATCCTTCGAGCGATTTCGTCGCCTTGAGCGCGGGAAAAAGGCGCATCCACAACAGCGCGACGACAATCGTGCCGATTCCGCCGATCAGCACCGCCGGCACCGCGCCGAGCAGTCCCGCCGTCATCCCCGATTCGAACTCGCCGAGCTGATTCGACGTGCCGATGAACAGCGAATTGATCGCGCCGACGCGTCCGCGCATTTCGTCGGGCGTCTGCAATTGCACGAGCGACATCCGCACGACGACGCTGATCACATCCGACGCGCCCAGCGCCGCCAGCGCAATCAGCGACACGTAGATATTGCGCGACAGTCCGAAGACGATCGTCGCGATTCCGAACGCGATCACCCCGCCGAACAGCGCATTGCCCGCGCGCTGCCGCAGCGGAAAATGCGCGAGCCAGATCGATCCGGCCAGCGCGCCGGCCGCGGGCGCCGCGCGCAGAACGCCGAGTCCCCACGGTCCGGTATGCAGGATGTCGCGCGCGTAGACCGGCAGGAGCGCGGTCGCGCCGCCGAGCAACACGGCGAAAAGATCGAGCGACAGCGCGCCCAGAATCACCGGCTTGCTGCGAATGAAACCGATACCCGAAAAGAGCGCTTCGAACGAGAGCGGCGCGCGCATACGCACGGCTTCGTCGATTCTGATCGCGGCCACGGCGCACGCCGCGACGAGAAACGCGACGCTCACCGCGCCGTACACGGTCAGCGCGCCGAAGCCGTAGAGCACGCCGCCCATCGCGGGACCCAGGATCTGCGCCGTCTGATTCGCCGACGTCGACCACGCGCTCGCATGCTGCAACTGATTGCGGGCGACGAGATTGGGCAAGAGCGCGGCCATCGACGGCGATTCGAACGCGCGCGCCGCACCCGTCACGGCGGCGATCGCGTAGATCGGCGCGACATCGTGCCAGCCGTGCCACGCGCCGAGACACAGCACGAGCGCGGCGATGCCCTCGATCGACTGGCACACGTACGCGATCACGCGTCTGTCGTAACGGTCCGCAACGTGCCCGACGACGAGCGTCAGCACGAACATCGGCAGGAATTGCGCGAGGCCGACGAGACCGAGCGCGTAGGCGCTATGCGTGATCGAATAAACCTGCCATCCGATCGCGACCGACATCATCTGAAACGCCACCGACGACATCACCCGAGCGCTCCAGAAAAGCGCGAACGGGCGATGCCGCATCACCGAGTTCGGCGCCATCGTCGGCGCGCTCAATTGTGCGGATCCTTCAAGAACAGTTCCTGGAGATCGTTGAGAAAGCGTTGGCCGAGTTCGGTCGGCGCAATGCGTTCGATGTCGCGCGTGATGAGCCCGCGTTTTTCCGCTTCGGCGAGCGCCGGCTCGATCGCGGACAGCGCCAGTCCCGTGCGCTCGACGAACGAATGCACCGGAAAGCCTTCGACGAGCCTAAGCGTGTTCAGCATGAACTCGAACGGCAGATCGCGCGGACCGACTTCGCGTTCTTCCTGGATCGCGGTTTCGGCCGGCGAAAGCGCGTGATCCATATAGCTCGAAGGATGCTTGAAGCGCGCCTGACGCAGAATTTTGGACGGAAACGACAGCTTCGTATGCGCGCCCGCGCCGATGCCGAGGTAATCGCCGAAGCGCCAGTAGTTCAGGTTATGCCTGCTCTGACGATGCGGCTTCGCATACGCCGACACTTCGTAGCGCGCGTAACCGGCCTCGCGCGTGCGCTCGTGGATCCAGTCCTGCATGTCGGCGGAAGCGTCGTCGTCGGGGAGCGCGGGCGGGTATTTGGCGAAGACCGTGTTCGGCTCCATCGTCAGGTGATACAGCGACAGATGCGGCGGCGCGAACGAGATGGCCGTCTCGATATCGTGCTTGCACTCGTCGAGCGATTGCTGCGGCAGCGCGAACATCAGATCGAGATTGAAGTTGTCGAAGTGCTTCGCGGCGATCTCGACGGCATTTTTCGCCTGCATCGCATCGTGAATGCGGCCGAGCGCCTTCAAATGCGCCTCGTTGAAACTCTGAATGCCGATCGACAAACGATTCACGCCGCTCGCGCGAAACGACGCGAACTTGGCCGCCTCGAACGTGCCGGGATTGGCTTCGAGCGTGATTTCGGCGTCGGCATCGATGGGCAGCAGCGCGCGCGCATCGGAGAGAAGGCGGTCCAGCCCTTTCGCCGATAACAGCGATGGCGTGCCGCCGCCGATGAAAATCGTATGCACCTGCCGTCCCCACACGAGCGGCAGCGCGCTTTCGAGATCGGCGCGCAGGGCATCGAGATAACGTTCTTCGGGAAACGTGTCGTCCTTCCACTCGTGCGAGTTGAAGTCGCAGTACGGACACTTGCGCACGCACCACGGGAAATGCACGTACAGCGAAAGCGGCGGCAGCGACGTCAGCCGGATGCTTCCCGGCGACGTGAACGCCTGCACGATGTTGATCGTCTTCGGTCCGGCGCTCACGCAAGTTCCTTCAGTCGTTGCAGCAACTCGCGCAACGCGAGCGCGCGATGGCTGAGCGCGTTTTTGCGCGCGGGATCGAGTTCGGCGGCGGTCGCATCGAGCGTCGGCAGGAAGAAATGCGGATCGTAGCCGAAGCCATTTGCGCCGCGCGGCGCATCGATCACTTCGCCATGCCAGCGGCCTTCCGCGATGAGCGGCTCGGGATCGTCCGCGTGACGCACGAGCACGAGCACGCAGAAGTAGTAAGCGCGGCGATCCGTGTGCTGAGCGAGGTCGGCGACGAGCTTCGCGTTGTTCGCGGCATCGCTTTTGGCGCCGCCGCTCATCGACGCATAGCGCGCCGAATACACGCCCGGCGCGCCGTTGAGCGCGCGCACGCAAAGGCCGGAATCGTCGGCGAGCGCGGGCAGGCCGGTGAACGTCGCGGCGTGCCGCGCCTTCGCCAGCGCGTTCTCGACGAAGGTCGGGTGCGGTTCGGGCGCTTCGGGCACGCCGAGTTCGCCCTGCGCGATCAGTTCGATGCCCGCCGCATCCAGCAGCGATGCGAATTCGCGCAGCTTGCCCACATTGTTCGATGCGAGCACGACGCGCCCAAGACCATTGACGTCAGACACCGCGAATCCCCAGTGCTTCCTTCTGCTTCAGGATCAGCGCCTTGATGCCGCTGTCGGCGAGCGCGATCAGCTCGTTCATCTCGTCGCGCGTGAAGGGCGCGCCTTCCGCCGTGCCCTGCACTTCGACGAAGCCGCCCGCGCCCGTCATCACGACGTTCATGTCGGTATCGCATTGCGAGTCTTCGTCGTAGTCGAGATCGAGCACGGGCGAGCCTGCGAAGATGCCGACCGAAATCGCCGCGACGAAATCCTTCACCGGCGACTTCGCGATCCTGCCCGACGCGAGCAGTTTGCCGACCGCATCGTGCGCGGCGACGAACGCGCCCGTGATGCTCGCCGTGCGCGTGCCGCCATCGGCCTGAATGACGTCGCAATCGATATGCAGCGTGCGCGCGCCGAGCGCGTCCAGATCGAACACCGAGCGCAATGCGCGGCCGATCAGCCGCTGAATCTCCTGCGTGCGGCCCGTCTGCTTGCCGCGCGCGGCTTCGCGGTCGCTGCGCGTGTGCGTCGCGCGCGGCAGCATGCCGTATTCCGCGGTGAGCCAGCCTTGCTCCCGGCCGCGCAGAAACTCGGGCACGCGCTCGGCGATGCTCGCCGTGCAGATCACCTTGGTATCGCCGAATTCGACGAGCACCGAGCCTTCCGCGTGCTTCGTGTAATGCCGCGTGATGCGTACGTCGCGCAGCTGATTCGCACGGCGGCCGCTCGGACGCGGGGGAGAAGGCTTGAGCAGGGGAGAGTCGGTCATGGATGTCGGAAGAAGAGTGTGGAACCAGCAAACCCAGCGATTTTATCGTCATTCACTTTCAGGCGTTGCGCGTGCGCCATGCGCGCCGGTCCGCCGTCCGGGCGGCTTTCGCGGTAAAAATGGGATAATGCGGGTTCCTCGCCCGGCGGCCCAACGCAGGCCACTCACAGGCACTTTCGACAGCGCCGGGCGTTTCGTATCGAATGGGTCTTCGCAACGAAGGCTCTCTATCGCGAGACGTACCATGATCTACAGCATGACAGGCTATGCCAGCGCGACGCGCGAAGTCGTCGCGGATGGCGCGGGACCCAATGGCGCGGGCGGTTCGGGCGTCGGTGTATCGGTGGAATTGCGCACGGTGAATTCGCGCTTTCTCGACCTGAACTTCCGCATGCCCGAAGACGTGCGCGCGACCGAGCCGCAATTGCGCGAAATGCTGATGACCAAGCTCTCGCGCGGCAAGGTCGATATCCGCATCAACCTGAATCGCGTCGAGCAGACGGCAAACGCGGGCGCGCTCAATCGCGACGCGCTCACGCAGCTCGCCGCGCTCGAACGCGCCGTGCTCGATATCTTCCCCGACGCCGAGCGCATGCGTACCGGCGAAATCCTGCGCTGGCCCGGCGTGCTCGCGGAAAGCTCGGTGTCGCAGGAAACGTTGCGTGAGGCCGTGCTCGCGTGCGGCAAGCAGGCGATCGCCGATCTCATCGAAGTCCGGGCGCGCGAAGGCGCGGCGCTCGGCAAAGTGCTGATCGACAACGTGACGGAGATGGAAACGATCGTCGCGCGCATCACGCCGCTCGTGCCGGAACTCATCGCGAAGCATCAGCAGAAAATTGTCGAGCGGCTGCAGGACGCGCTCGGCATCGCGACGACCGAAGGCGGCGGCGCGGTCACGACGAGCGTGCCGCGCGAGGAAATCGCCGAGCGTATCCGCCAGGAAGTGACGATGTACGGCATTCGCATCGACATCGCGGAAGAATTGCAGCGTCTCACCGCGCATCTGAACGAAACGCGCCATGTGCTGCAAAAGGGCGGCAAGGTCGGCAAGCGTCTCGACTTCATGATGCAGGAGCTCAACCGCGAAGCGAACACGCTCGGCTCGAAGGCCGCCGCGAAAGAACTCGCCGACGCATCGATGACGCTGAAACTGCTCATCGAGCAGATGCGCGAGCAAGTACAGAATCTGGAGTAACGCAACATCATGCCGAATACCACGCATCGCTCGCACAGCCATTACACGGGCATCTATCCGGGCAACCTGTTCATGGTCGTAGCGCCCTCGGGCGCGGGCAAGTCCACGCTCGTGAACGCGCTGCTCGCCGAGGACAAGGACATTCTGCTGTCGGTTTCGTACACGACGCGCGAGGCGCGCTCGAAGGAAACCAATGGCGTGCAGTATCACTTCGTGTCCGTCGATGAATTCATGGAGCGGCGCGACAAGGGCGAGTTTCTCGAAAGCGCCGAAGTGCACGGCAACTACTACGCGACATCGAAGCTGTGGATCGCGGAGCAGATGAAGCAGGGCCATGACGTGCTGCTGGAAATCGACTGGCAGGGCGCGCAGCAGGTGAAGAAGCAGTTCCGCAATGCGGTGGAGATTTTCATTCTGCCGCCGTCGCTCGATGCGCTCGAAGACCGCCTCAAGAAACGTGGCCAGGATTCCGAAAAAGTGATCGTGCGGCGTCTGCTCGCGGCCGGCAGCGAGATGGCGCATGCATCGGAAGCGGAGTATGTCGTCATCAACGAGAACTTCGATCGCGCGCTTAACGAACTGCGCTGTCTTGTCGCCGCGACGCGCCTGCGCTTCACGTCGCAATACGCACGCAACACGCAGCTTTTCGTGGACCTCGGCATCCACTCCACGCCGCAAGCGTGACGCATTGCAGTGGCCGGGTCGATCGGTCACATAAGGTAGAATAAAACCCATATTCCGAAGGAAACAAACATGGCCCGCATCACTGTCGAAGACTGCCTGAAACAAATCCCGAATCGCTTCGAGCTCGCGCTTGCGGCAACGTATCGCGCGCGCCAGCTCGCACAAGGCCACACGCCGAAGATCGAAAGCCGCGACAAGCCGACCGTCGTCGCGCTGCGCGAGATCGCCGCGGGCCAGGTTGGCATCGAAATGTTGAAGAAGGTGCCCGTCTAAGGGCCGCAGTTCCACACGGTTTCATTTTTTGCAACCGACAACCCAGCGCGTCACGTCACCACGGAGGGGAAGATGAGTCAGACACCGTTGCCCATCTCCACCGCCGTGGATCCCGATATCGAAGTCGACGCCGACTCGATGCTCGATGCCGAAAAGCCGCACGCGGCGCGCAAGTACATCGACGCGGTTCTCGAACAATCCTTCCGCCATCTGTTCGGGCCGACCGCCACGCCGGAGCAGCCGCGCAAGCACGACGTCGTTTCAATCGCGAAACTCACGAACGCGCTCGCGAGCTACATCACTCCGGAAGAGATCAAGGAAGTCAAGGCGGCTTTCCACTTCAGCGACGAAGCGCACCTCGGCCAGTATCGGCAGAGCGGCGAGCCGTACATCACGCATCCGGTCGCGGTCGCGGAAATTTGCGCGGGCTGGAAGCTCGATGCGCAATCGATCATGGCGGCGCTGCTGCATGACGTGATCGAAGACCAGGGCGTGACCAAGACCGAAATCGCGGAGCGCTTCGGGGCCAAGGTCGCGGAACTGGTCGACGGCTTGTCCAAGCTGGACAAGATGGAATTCCGCAATCGCGAGGAAGCGCAGGCGGAAAACTTCCGCAAGATGCTGCTCGCGATGGCGCGCGACGTGCGCGTCATTCTGGTCAAGCTCGCGGACCGGCTGCACAACATGCGCACGCTCGGCGCGGTGCCGCCGGAAAAGCGCAGGCGCGTCGCGCGCGAGACGCTGGATATCTATGCGCCGATCGCGCATCGGCTCGGTCTGAACAATACGTATCGCGAGTTGCAGGATTTGTCGTTCGCGAACTTCAATCCGAATCGTTACGCGACGCTCGAAAAAGCGGTGAAAGCAGCGCGCGGCAACCGGCGCGAAGTGGTCGGCAAGATTCTCGAAGCGGTGCAGCGCACCATCGCGGATGCGAAGATCAACGCGGAAGTCACCGGCCGCGAAAAAACGATCTACAGCATCTACAAGAAGATGCGCGACAAGCAGTTGTCGTTCTCGCAGGTGCTCGATGTGTACGGCTTTCGGGTCGTCGTCGAGGGCGCGCTCGAATGCTATACGTGCATCGGCGCGCTGCATGCGCTCTACAAGCCCGTGCCGGGCAAATTCAAGGACTACATCGCCATTCCGAAGGTGAACGGCTATCAATCCTTGCACACGACGCTGGTCGGCCCGTTCGGCGCGCCGATCGAGTTCCAGATCCGCACGCGCAAGATGCACGAGATCGCCGAGGCGGGCGTCGCGGCGCATTGGCTCTACAAGAACGGCGGCGCCGATCTGAACGACGTGCAGAAGCGCGCGCATCAATGGCTCAAGTCGCTGCTGGACATTCAGAGCGAGGCGGGCGACTCGAGCGAGTTCCTCGAACACGTCAAGATCGACCTGTTCCCGGACGCCGTCTACGTGTTCACGCCGAAGTCGAAGATCATGCCGCTGCCGCGCGGCGCGACGGCGCTCGACTTCGCGTATTCGATTCACAGCGACCTGGGCAACCAGTGCGTCGCGGTGAAGATCAACAACGAACTTCTGCCGCTTCGCACGGAGTTGAAGAGCGGTGACATCGTCGAGGTGATCACCGCACCGTACTCGAAGCCGAATCCCGCGTGGCTCGGCTTCGTGCGCACCGGCAAGGCGCGCTCGGCCATCCGTCACTATCTGAAGACGATGCGACTGAACGAGTCGGTCCAGTTGGGCGAGCGGCTCGTCGATCAGAGTCTCAAGGGTTACGGTCTCGCGCTATCCGACGTCACGCCGGAAGTATGGGAAAAGCTCGTGCTTTGGACCGGCAACAAGACGCGTCAGGAAATCTTCGCCGATATCGGTCTCGGCCGGCGCGTGGCGGCGGTCATGGCCAAGCGCATCGAGGTGCTGATGAACGGCATCGCCGATGACGAAGATCACCCGCATCGCGAGCATCACAACACGAATACCGCGCCGCCGGTCGTCATCACGGGTACGGAAGGCATGTCGGTGCAACTGTCACCGTGCTGCCGACCGATTCCGGGCGACGACATCATGGGCTATATCGGCATCGGACTCGGCATGGCCATCCATACGACCGAATGCCGCGTGGCGCAGCGCATCCATCGGCGCGATCCGGGCCGCTGGATCGACGTCGCGTGGGCGCCGCAGCCGGGCCGTCTGTTCGACGTCGCCGTCAAGGTGCTCGTGAAGAACACGAAGGGCGTGTTCGCGCGCGTCGCGGCGGACATCACGTCGGCGGACGCGAACATCGTGCATATCGCGATGGACGAAGACGTGTCGCAGGAAGCGAAGCTGCTGCGCTTCGTGATCCAGGTGAGCGACCGCGTGCATCTGGCGAACGTCATGCGCCGCGTGCGCACCAATCCGGACGTGATGCGCATCGCGCGCGAGCGTCCGAGCGACGAACCGCATCACCGCAATCAGGACGGCGGCATGCGCATCGACCGCGAGCGCGCCGACTACTGACGCGGCGCGGGTATGCGGCGTGCATGCCTGTCGTCGTTCGACGAACAGGAGAGAGCGCCGTAATGAACACATCCGATCTCGAAGGCGCCACGCTCGACTATTGGGTCGCGCGCGGGCTGCACGAATTCATCCGGGAAATCCACTTCACCGATAGCGGCGAGACGCTGTCCATTCGCGGCAACGATCGCGGCAAGCCCTGGGACGGGCGTTTCCTGCCATCGACGTCATGGGATGCAGCGGCCGTGGTTCTGGAGCGCGCCTGCAAGCTCGAGATGCACGATCACGGGCGCGGGGAAGTGGTCTGCACCGTCACGTTCGGCAAGGACGGCAAACCCGTGGAAGGGCGCGGCGCGTCGCTACGCATCGCCTTGCTGCGGGCGTTCGTGCGGCATGCTTTCGGCGATGCCGTCGACGACGAATTCCCGCGCCGTTCTCAGACGCTGCTCGGCGCGCGGGCTGAGGCGATCGGGGAGTCGAGCGCGGTGGCTTCGGTGGAGGATGTGCCGAGGCCGGACCTGGGTATCGGCGATATCGGCTCGGTGCCGCGACAGTAGTTTGCGCGCTACGGTCGGGACAAACAAAAAGGGCCTTCCGTATGGAAGGCCCTTCGAAAGATGGCGCGGCTGGCAGGATTCGAACCCACGACCCCTTGGTTCGTAGCCAAGTACTCTATCCAACTGAGCTACAGCCGCACGCAAAACGGTACAACACTATGTTACTTCAACGCGCTAATGGTTAAGCGCTTGATGACCTCGTTAGAGCGAGAACATCCGAAAAGGTGGCGCGGCTGGCAGGATTCGAACCCACGACCCCTTGGTTCGTAGCCAAGTACTCTATCCAACTGAGCTACAGCCGCACGCAGAAGCGGAATTATAGCCAAGCCTATTCTGAAAAGGAAGGGGTTTTGCCCAGAATTTCGAATTTTCGGTCGATGCGCCTCCGACGAAAGATGGCCTCGACGTGGTAAGTTGATGTTTCGAAAGCAAGTACATCGCGGAATTCGACATCAATCGGCAACGAGCGGCATCATGAACAAGGCATTTGTCAAAGAGTCGGACGACACCGACGACGACCTCGAACTCGGCCAGCCCGACGTCCCGGCGGGCACGAAGAACTACATCACGCCTCAAGGCCATCAGCGGCTGCGTGACGAGTTGCTGCAGCTTCTCGATACGGAGCGCCCGGAAGTCGTCAGGCTCGTTTCGTGGGCCGCTTCGAACGGCGATCGCTCGGAGAACGGCGACTACATCTACGGCAAGCGGCGGCTGCGCGAGATCGACTGGCGCATCCGCTTCCTGGGCAAGCGCCTGGATCTCGCGGAAGTGGTGGACAGCAGCAAGCAGGAGAATGTCGATCAGGTGTTCTTCGGCGCGACGGTGGACTACGCGGGCGACGACGGCGACGTGAAGACGGTGACGATCGTCGGCGTCGACGAAGTCGATCTGGATCGCGGCTACGTGAGCTGGATCTCGCCGGTCGCGCGCGCGCTGCTAAAGGCGAAGATCGGCGATACGGTGCCGTTGCACACGCCTGCAGGCATTCAGCAGATCGACATCCTGGACGTCCGATATCCACGCTGAAGCGACGCGCAACGACGAAAAAAAAGCCGCTCCGAAGAGCGGCTTTTCTACAGCGGGACTGCTTGTGAAGCTTAGAAGCGGTGACGCATGCCGACCGTCGCCGAAACCTGGTTGCCGTTCGACGACATACCAACGCCGTTGATCACCGCGCCGACCGGCAGGCCGTCCTGGTCGGTCATGTGCTGGTATTCGCCTTGCAGGTAGACGTCGGTGCGCTTCGACAGCGCATACGCCGTTTGCAGGCTGAACTGGTGGAACTTCGGCTTTTCGCCTTCGATACGGCTATCCGTGTACGTGTACGCACCTGCGATCGACAGAGCCGGCGTCAGGTTGTAGCGGCCGTTCACTTCGTAGTTCGTGAAGCGCATGCTGTCGCCGTTCAGCGCGATGTTGCCAGCGCCTTGCGAGCCGACGTTCGTCAGCTGCGTCGCGTTGTCGAGCATCGTCTGCGTGAACACGAAGCCGACGGTTGCCGGGCCGAACGCGTAGTTGATGCCGCCGCCGAAGATGCGCTGACGCGAAGCGACGAAAGGCGTGTTGTCGGTCGTGACCGCACCGGCCGTGTTGTTCGTCGGCGAGCCGACGTTGTTCAGTTGCATGTACGCTGCAGCAACGTTCAACGGGCCGTAGTTGTACGACGCGCCGACGCTGTACGCACGGTTATCCGCGAAACCGCCGGCTTCGTTCGAGAAGCCGTACATCGCGCCCATCTTGAAGCCAGCGTAGTTCGCGCTCGTGTACTTGACCGAGTTGTTGACGCGGAACGTGTTGTCGAGGTTGTCGTTGTCGAACGGGTGAGCGAACTGCGTGCCGCCGTATTGCGTGCCCGTCAGAGCCAGAGGCCCGAGGAAGTCGACCACGGAGTCGTATTGACGGCCGAGCGTGATCGAGCCGAACTGGTTGCTCGACAGACCGACGAACGCCTGACGGCCGAACTCACGACCGCCCTGGCCGTTCGTGCCGTTCATGATGTTGAAGCCGTTTTCCAACGTGAAGATCGCCTTCAAGCCGCCACCGAGGTCTTCCGAACCACGCAGGCCCCAACGGCTGCCGTTGACCGAACCGCTCGTCGCCTTCCAGTTGCTGTGGCCTTGCTGGTTGTTCGTGTAGGTGATGCCCGCATCGATCAGGCCGTACAGCGTGACGCTGCTTTGCGCATGGGCGGCGGTAGCAAAAACGCCCGACAGGGCGGCGACCATGAGAGTCTTTTTCATCTTTGTAACTCCGAGAGCAGATAGGGCCGGGGACCCAGGCTTTGAGGAAACCTCGCTCCGGCGCGCTGCGAGAGGCGCGGGCGGAGGAGCAATGGATCGGCGTCACCGACACATTTGTTTCCGGACCAGACGAAGTGTAAAGACGGTGTTACAGCGCAAGGCGTTCCAATTTCCACAATAAATCATTGTGGATGCGGCAATGATCGACCGAACGCGTATTTTTCTTTATATACAAGGGTTTATCCGCGAATAAAGTCGTAAGAGATGCGGTGTCAACCAAATGACGTTGCGCATGCGCGACACGATTGCCGCAAGAAAACAACGGGAAACTTCTGGAAATTCGATTGTTGAGATATTTGAAACAGAAGTTTGCTGCTTTTGCGGGTAATGAATGCGGGCCGCATCGTTATACTGTCGTCTCTGCTTTCCGAAGCAGACTTTTTCGTTGACGGAAAAAGATCTCCAAACTTTGTCAGCGCGACTTCCCGGTCGCGCTTTTTTTTGCCCGGAGCCTTGTGGGACTTGGGTTCGCGTCCGCGTCGCGAAAGCTTTTGAGCGGCGGCTGCGCGCAATAAGGAAGACGCGACGAGCGTTTGGCATCATTGCTCGAATCGGTCGAGCGGAATCATCGCCGATTTGTTTCATTACATTTAAGTTGCGACTTAGTTTGCAGGCCGGTTAATGTCGGAGAATCGGGCAAGACGAAAGGCGCTGACGATTAATATAATGCTCTGTGCAGCCCGGAGGCACTAAAGTCTTAATATCGTTCGGTATAGGAGAAGCCGCGTTGCGTCGCTGTTCTTTTTCGCCGATAAACCGTGCTTGCGCTATTTTCATTTAATGCGGACCGATTAACTAAGCGAGAAAACGGTCAGCGCCCTAAATGGACGCTGGCGGGCGGCAGCCACGGGCGAGCGCGGCGCAACGGCCCTCGCCCAAGCCTCGCAAGGTTCGCCTTCCTGCGGCTCAGCGAGCCGCGACGGCCGCAAACTCGTATCCTTGATAATCCGGGAATGCTTTTAAGGGTTATCCGCCATTGCGATGCGTTAAATTTAGCATCGGCTTAATGGGAAACTATCAAAATGGTTTGGTTTTAACTGAAGCAAAAACTAGCCAAAAAAGCCGACTCGTCCCGCCCACCGACTGTTCCGGTAAAAGTCCGCCGCTTCCGGCTGCGTTAGAATGGGCAATCCAGCATTCGCTCCATCCAAGGCGCATCCCGCCGTCTCTCGCCGTTCACGATGCATCCCGATCCGTCCGCAAGCTACGCTTATCCCTCCGAACCCATCGTCTTCGTCGATCTCGAAACGACCGGCGGCACATTCGGCGTGGACCGAATCACCGAAATCGGCGTTGTCGAAGTCGGGCCGGCGGGCGTGTCGCAGTGGACATCGCTCGTCAATCCGCAGCGGCCGATTCCTTCGTTCGTGCAACAGTTGACGGGCATCACCGATGCAATGGTGCGCGAGGCTCCGACGTTCGAGCAGCTGGCGTCCGGCTTGCTCGACCGCATGAAGGGCCGCCTTTTCATCGCGCACAACGCACACTTCGACCACAGCTTTCTGAAGGACGAATTCCGGCGCGTGGACCTTCGCTTCGCGCCCGACGTGCTGTGCACGGTACAGCTTTCCCGCGCCGTTTATCCGGCGGAAAGCCGTCACGGTCTCGATGCGCTCGTCGCGCGCCACGCGCTCGTGCCGGCGGCGCGGCATCGTGCGCTCGCCGATGCCGATTTGCTGTGGCAATTCTGGCAGCACCTGCATCGCGCGCATGCGCCGGATGTGATGCGCACGCATCTCGAACGCGTGACGCGCCGGTTCCAGCTCGCCGCGCACATCGACGAGGACACGATCGAGCAGATCGTTTCGGGCTGCGGCGTCTACATGTTTTATGGCGACGACGACGCGCCGCTCTACGCTGGCCGCAGCGTGCGCTTGCGTCAGCGTGTGCGTTCGCATCTCGTCGGCCCGCGGCGCTCGGCGAAGGATCTGCGTCTCGCCGCGCTGGTGCGTCGTCTCGAATGGAAGGCGACGGGCGGCGAAATCGGGGCATTGCTGGCCGAGGCGCAATGGATCGCGAGCGCGCGTCCAGCGCACAACCGCGCGCCGAAGTCGCGTTCCGGCGACGTTCGCGGCGCGCCTTGGCCGTATGCGGGTGCTATCGCGATCGAAGAGTGCGATGCGGCATCGGGGCAACGCGCGTGGCATGTCATCGACAACTGGCGCTATCTCGGCACGGCCGGCACGCTCGAGGAAGCCGGCGCGCTGCGCGCAAGCGCGGATTCTCCCGCGTTCGAGCTGTCCACTTATCGAATTCTAAGCGAGCGTCTCGCGCGCGGTCTCGTCGCGACACCGCTTGTCGCCGCAACGCTCGCGTCCGCCATCTGACGCGCCGTCACCCGACCGCGCCCACGCCGCCCGACGCGCAGACGTGCGACAGCGCGCGCATGAGCGGCGCGTTCATCGACGAGTTGTAGCGCGTCAGATGCTTCCATCGCGCGACGCTTTCCGCGAGCCGCACGGGGCAGTCTTCGGCATGGCGGATCGGCTCGACATGCGCGAGCGCCGAGACGAGCGACTGCGTCAGCCGATCGAGCTTCGGACGCGTGTCCTTGGCGAGATCGGGCGGCGCTTCTTCCGGCGCAGCTTTCAGCGCGCGCCAGTTCGCGAAGAGCGCGTTCTGCACATCCTTGCTGGCTTCGATCTGATCGCGAAAGAACTGACGCGCGAATTCGGGATCGACCTGCGCGGCGCCGGCCTTTTCCTCGACGTGCTTGAGCAACGCTTCTTCGCGCGGCGCATCGGTGATCGGCTCGTGATGCGCCCACTTCCAGCGCGCGACCGGCTCCGCGAGTGCGAGCCGTTGGGAGACGAGGGCGATGAGGTTGGTGAACGGAGTGTCGTCGCCGTCTGCATGCACGGAAGAGGGCGCGGCGAACGCAAGCGCACAGGCGAACGCGGCGGAGGCGAGGAGAGAAGGGGGCGATCGGCGGCGCATCGGTATCCGGGCAAAAGCGCCAGAATAGCGCACCGCGGTCAAACGGGAACGACGGCAGCCAACTGGCGGAGGGGATTTCACGAGGCGAGCCGTAGCGCACGACCCGCCCCGATGCGGTCATGAACGAGAGGCGCGACGCGTCCTGGCGTGAGCCATGTGCGGACCGGATGATCCGAGTGCGCCGCGCGCGGCGGGCGTCGTTCTCACGACGACGGCGTGATCCAGCGGGTCCGCCTACTTCGACTGCGCCGAGTCGCGCTGTTCGTCGAAGAACGCGCGCACATGCTCGGGCAGCTCCGTCGCGAGAAACTCGACGCCAACCGGTTCCGGATCCGGACAAAGCACCTTGTCGGGCGTCGGGATTTTCGTCGGTTTTGCGTCCATGATTTCTCTCCTGAATGACTACAACAATTGCGCTAACACGGTCGATGCGGCTATTGCGCCGCCGCATGCAGCCGAATTGCCGATTACGGTTCCTTCCATAGATGCGTTATCGGATCGCCACCGCTTCTGCTTGAGCCGAATCGGCGCGTTTCATCAAGAACGCATGATCGTTCGTGTCGGGACCGGAATCGCTTCGGTAATTGATTGCCGGCCGCTGTATTCGTTGCTGCAAAACTACGTTTTATCGCGTCGCGACTGCCGCCCCGCGAGCCGCATCCAGCTTGGGCTCTACCCCGAAAGGCATCAGCGCGTACTTAAACTGTAGCTTTTCCTCTATGGATATAACGATACCGGGAAACCAGCGTTGACGCTTCATGGTGCGCAGCGGAAAATGGCTCGTTGTTGTACGAAAGCGCACATATAAGACGAATCAGGCGCGCGGGTGCTGCCGAATGTGAAATCGCTGAAGCCCATTTTCGGTTCGAATCGCAAACCTGTGTGTCGCGATGGCGATCGTTGCGAAAGTGCGAAAGATTGCGGGGGTTTCGAGAAACGCAGCGCAAAAAGCAAAACCCGCGACACATGCGTGATCGCGGGTTTTTAGAACTGCCTGAATTCTTGTGGTGCCGGAAAGAGGAATCGAACCCCCGACCTTCGCATTACGAATGCGCTGCTCTACCGTCTGAGCTATTCCGGCTCCGAATTTTTTCTTCGTTTTTTGCGTTCGTTTAGTTCGTCAGCAACGAAGAAGTGAGATTATGCAGAGCCTTTCTGGCTTTGGCAATACCTTAGATCAATTTTTCTTTTCGACGTGGTAGCGCGTCACGCGATCCACCTCGCTCTTCGAGCCGAGGAACACGGCGACGCGCTGATGCAGGCTCGTCGGAACGATATCGAGGATGCGCTGTTCGCCGTTGGTCGCGGCGCCGCCCGCCTGCTCGACGATGAACGACATCGGGTTAGCCTCGTACATCAGACGCAGCTTGCCGGGCTTCGACGGATCGCGCTTGTCGGCCGGATACATGAAGATGCCGCCGCGATTCAGAATGCGATGCACGTCCGCGACCATCGATGCGATCCAGCGCATGTTGAAGTCTTCCTTGCGCGGGCCGTCCTTGCCGTCGTTCAGCTCGCCGATGTAGCGCTGCACCGGCTCATACCAGTGACGGCTGTTCGACGCGTTGATCGCGTATTCGCGGGTCTCGACGGGGATTTTCATGTCGCGCTGCGTGAGCACCCAAGAGCCGAGCTCGCGATCGAGCGTGAAGCAGTTCACGCCGTGGCCGGTCGTCAACACGAGGACGGTTTGCGGACCGTACACCGCATAGCCCGCCGCGACCTGCTGCGAACCCGGCTGCATGAACGCCGCTTCGCTCGGATCGGCGCCGTCCGGGCAACGCAGCACCGAAAAGATCGTGCCGATCGACACGTTCACGTCGATGTTCGACGAGCCGTCGAGCGGATCGAACGTCAGCAGATAGTTGCCCTTCGGGTAGCGATTCGGAATCGGGAAGATCTTTTCCATTTCTTCCGATGCCATCGCGGCCAGATTGCCGCCCCATTCGTTGGCTTCGAGCAGGATTTCGTTCGAAAGCACGTCGAGCTTCTTCTGCACTTCGCCCTGGACGTTCTCGCTGCCTGCCGAGCCGAGCGCCTCGCCTAGGGCGCCCTTGCTGACGTGATAGCTGATCTGCTTGCAGGCACGCGCGACGACTTCGATCAACAGACGCAAGTCGGCAGGCAGGTTCTGATGTTCACGCTGCTGCTCGATCAGATACTTCGAGAGCGTGGTGCGGCTGGAAATGGAGGACATGCTTAGGCTCCGTGAGCGTTAGACGAATATTCACGATTCTAACCGCTCGACCCGGCCGCTCCATGTGACAGCGACCGCCTGCATCCGCCATAAGCGAGAACGGCCGCCGCGCGAGGTTCTCGCGCGGCGGCCGCTAAACACCAAAAACTCCCGACGAAACAGCGCTTAAGCAGCGAGCGCCTTTTCGACGACCTCGCGAACGTCGCGCGATTTCGCCTTCGCGGCGACGTCGCTCAACGCCGCGTGCATCTTCTCGCGCAACTGCGGCGTGAAGCGGCGCCACAGTTCGAGCCCGCGTGCGAGCCGCGCCGCGACCTGCGGATTGAGCGCGTCGAGCGCGATCACCTGTTCGGCCCAGAACGCGTAGCCGGAGCCGTCGGCGGCGTGGAATTGCGCGGGATTGCCGCTGCAGAAGCTGAAGATCAGCGAGCGCGCGCGATTCGGATTCTTGATGTTGAACGCCGGATGCTGCATCAGCTTGCGCACGATCTCGATCACCTTGCGATCCGGGCCGCCGCGCTGCGTCGCCTGAAGCGCGAACCACTTGTCGATGACGAGCGCCTCGTTCTCGAAGCGGCGATAGAAGTCCGCGAGCGCCGCGTCCGCGACGGTCGCATCCGCGCCCTTGGTCGCGCTCGCAAGCAGCAGCGCGGAAAGCGCCGCCGAGCGGTCGGTCATGTTGTTGGCGGCGTCGTACTGCGCCTGCGCGAGCTTGACGGCGTCGCGCGGATCGTCGAGCTGGCTGAGATAGGCGAGCGCGAGGTTCTTCAGGCCGCGCTTGCCCGCGTCTTCCGGCGTCGGACGATATTCGCCCGGCGTGCGGTTCGCTTCGTACGTCGCGAGCCATTTGTCGCGCATTTGCGACGCGAGACGGCGGCTCATGAACACGCGCGCAGCGTGGACGGCGGCGGGATCGGACACGGTCATCTGCTCGGCCAGATAGCTCTCCGACGGCAGCATCAGCGCGAGCTCGCGGAAGGCGGGCGTGAGCGTGGTGTCGTCGAGCACGCGGGCGAACGCGGCGATCACCTGATCGTCGATGGCGAGCGCCTCGCCCTTGGCCGCGCGCTCGGCGAGCGCCAGCAACTCGCGCGTGGCGAGCCGCTGGCCGGCTTCCCAGCGGTTGAACGGATCGCTGTCGTGCGCGAGCAGGAACGCGAGTTCATCGTTCGTATAGTCGTATTCGACGATCACCGGCGCGGAGAAATTGCGCAGCAGCGACGGCAGCGGCGCCTCGTTCACGTCGACGAAAGTGAACGACTGCTCGCGCTCCGTGAATTCGAGCACGCGCGTCGTGCCGTTCGGTTCCTTCTCGCCTTCGAGGCGCAGCGGCAAGTCCGCGCCGTTCTGGCCGATCAGGCCGACCGAGAACGGAATCAGCAGCGGCCCCTTCTGCGTTTCGCGCGCAGCTTCCGACCCGTCGCCGTAACCCTGCGTGAGCGTCAGCGTGTAGCGCTTCGTCCCGGCGTCGTAATTTGCGCGCACCGACACGCGCGGCGTGCCCGCCTGGCTGTACCAGCGCTCGAATTGCGCGAGATCGCGATGATTCGCGTCGGCGAGCGCCTGGCGGAAGTCGTCGCAGGTCACGGCCTGGCCGTCGAACCGCTTGAAATACAGGTCCATGCCGCGGCGGAAGCCGTCGCGACCGAAAAGCGTCTGATACATCCGCACGACTTCCGAGCCTTTTTCGTAGACGGTCATCGTGTAGAAGTTGTTGATCTCGACGTAGCTTTCCGGGCGCACCGGATGCGCCATCGGGCCGGCGTCCTCGGCGAACTGCATTTGACGCAGCACGCGCACGTCCTCGATGCGCTTGGTCGCGCGTGCGGCGGCGCTCGCCGCGCCCTCGACGTCGCCGGCGGCCATATCGGCGGAAAATTCCTGATCGCGAAACACGGTCAGGCCTTCCTTCAGGCTCAACTGGAACCAGTCGCGGCAGGTCACGCGATTGCCGGTCCAGTTATGGAAGTACTCGTGGCCGACCACGGCCTCGATGTTGGAGAAGTCGGTGTCCGTCGCGGTTTCCGGGTTTGCGAGCACATACTTCGTATTGAAGATGTTGAGGCCCTTGTTCTCCATCGCGCCCATGTTGAAGTCGCTCACCGCGACGATCATGAAGCGGTCCAGATCGAGCTCGAGGCCGAAGCGCTTCTCGTCCCAGCGGATCGAGTTGATGAGCGAATCCATCGCGTGACGGGTCTTGTCGAGATCGTGCGGCTCGACCCAGACTTGCAGCAGCTTTTCCTTGCCCGAGCCCGATTCGATGCGTTCCTCGATGCACACGAGCTTGCCCGCGACGAGCGCGAACAGATAACTCGGCTTCTTGAACGGATCTTCCCATTTGGCGAAGTGGCGGCCATCGGGCAGATCGCCTTCCTCGATCAGATTGCCGTTCGACAGCAGCACCGGACACGCGGTCTTGTCGGCGCGCAGCGTGACGGTGTAGGTAGCCATCACATCCGGGCGATCGAGGAAGTAGGTGATGCGCCGAAAGCCCTCGGCTTCGCACTGCGTGAAGAAGTTGCCACTGGAGACGTAAAGTCCGGAGAGCGTCGTGTTCTCGGCCGGATTGCAGATGCTCTCGATGCTAAGCTCGAAAGCATCCGCGGGAATACTGCCGATGGACAGTCCGTTTTCATTGACGCGGACATCCGCGTGCGCGACGCCGTCGATCGCCGCGCTCACGAATTCGAGCTGCTCGCCCATCAGTTCGAGGCGCGATGCGTCGCCTTGGGCGTCGGGGTTGCGCCGCAGCTTCATCGTGTTCTTCACGACCGTGCGCGATGGCACGAGGTCGAATTCGAGCGCGACGGAATCGATCAGGAACGCGGGCGGCGTGTAGTCCTGGCGGCGAATCACAGCGGATGCGGTCGTGGTAGACATGGCAAGATCTTCATGTTTGGATTGAACGGCGCCGGCGTCTCGCGCGTGCGCTTTTAGCGCACCAACGCGTGCGCGCCTGGTCGAATCATTGTACAAGCCGCCCGGCGATCGTGAATCGGGCGGCGCCACGCGTCGTGGACCCCACAAAACAAGGACGCCGCCATGCGACGCAAGGCGGTGCTGTCTATAACGGAGAAGGGTGCTGAACGAAGTGAGGACGACCATGAAATTCCCGATCAGGACGCTCGTCACATGGCCGCTGATGCTGGCGGCGATGTGGCTCGCCGGCTGCACGACCTACGTGCAGACGCAGGTCACTGCATTCTCCGACTGGAGCGGCAGCGACGCGACCCGCACCTACGCGTTCACGCGCAAGAGCGAGCAGCAGAACAGCATCGAGCAGACGACCTACGAGACGCTCGTCGCCAACGAACTCGCGAAGTACAACTTCCGTCAGGCGCCCGAGGCGAGCGCGAACTATCAGATCGCGATCGCCTATTCGGTTCGCGGCGACATGGTGACCGTGCGTCAACCGGTCTACTACGATCCGTGGCCGATGTACGGTCCGTGGGGCGCCGGCCCATACTGGGGCGGACCGTGGGGCGGGTGGGGGCCGTACGGTTCGTGGGGCGCGACGGGTTACGTCGATCAGAGCTATCCGGTCTATACGCACGCGCTGCAGATCCGCATGAACGACCGCAAGACCGGCCGCGAGACGTACAAGGTGACGGCGGTGAACGCGACGGGCGATCCGTCGCTGTATCAGGCGATGCCGTATCTCGTGCGCAGCGCGCTGGCGGACTTTCCGCTCGGTAACGGCACGGTCAGAACGGTGACGCTGCCGGTGGACAAGAGCGGCGGCATGTCGAACGAGACGGCCGCGTCGGCCGGACCGAACGAGCGCAGCGTCGCACCCGCGCCCGCAGCGAAAACCGTCGATTGATCGGGCCGTCGCATCGACGCGAAAACGGCATCGGAATTTTTTGCCGTCATGCGCAGTGAGCATTGCCTTTTACGGCTTCGGGAAATGTTTCAAACACGCCCGCCGCCCTTGACTAAACAGGGAAATATCGCGGCGGCGCCGGGCCGCAATATATGCAGCTTCGGTCAATTAGCGATATATTCCCGGGATGACAAAATCGTGTCCGCCCAATCCTGAAGCCGTTCCCGAGCCCACCACATGGGATGCGCGGCTCGCACGCCGTCTCGTCACGCCGCTCGTCGGCACGCCGGTAACGCCCAACCATCTGACCACGCTGCGCCTCGCCATCGGCTTGGCCGGAGCGTGGTATCTGTCGCTCGGCCAGTTCTGGATGTGCACGCTCGGCGCGCTTCTCATCGCGCTGTCGAATTTCGTCGATCACACCGACGGCGAACTCGCGCGCATCAGCGGCCAGTCGAGCAAGATCGGCCATTTCTACGATCTCGCGTGCGATGCGCTCGTGACCGTGCTGCTGTTCCTCGGCATCGGGTTTTACGTGGCCGTTCATCATCCGTCGATGATCGTGCCCGCGCAATGGCTCGGCGGCATGGCGGGCGTGGCGGTTGCGCTGATCTTTTTCCTGCGCATGCGTATCGAATCGATGATCGGCAAGTCGGGCACGAAACAGGCGTCGTTGGCCGGATTCGAAACGGAAGACGTGCTGTATCTGCTTCCGCTCGTGACCATTCTGAACGGCATGACGCCGTTTCTGATCGCCGCGGCGATCGGCGCGCCGCTCTTCGCCATTTATGTGGCGGTGGACTATCAGCGCGTCGTCGCGCAGACGAAACGCCGCGCGCAGGCCACGCATGCAAAAGACGACAAAGATTTCCAGGCGGTGAGATGAGCGATACGGCAACTCCGGAGAGCACGCTGACACAACCGGCGCAGACGGCGACGACCGCGCGCCCGTCGAAGCGCGATATCGATTCGACGATGAACGCGCGCCTCGCCGCGCTGCAGACGCCGAAGCTGCGCGACGAGTACGGCCAGCAAGGCTCGTTTCTCTATATCGAAGACTTCCTGCCGCGCGACTACACCGAGCGGCTGATCGCCGCCGTGCACGACGTGATGCCGTCCGTGAACCGCAACTATCTGCCGGGGCACAAGGCGGGCGGCAGCGTGAGCCGTCACACGCTCGACAAGCTCGCGCCGTTCATCGCCGACCTGTATCGATCGGAAGCGCTCATCAAGTGGCTGGAATCGATCACCGGCGACAAGCTGCAACTCTCGCCGGAGGACGATCCTCACGCCTACGCGCTTTACTTTTACACGAAGCCCGGCGACCACATCGGCTGGCATTACGACACGTCGTATTACGATGGCCGCCGCTACACGCTCCTGCTCGGCGTGATCGACGATTCGTCCTGCAAGCTCGATTACGAACTGCACACGAAGAATCCGGCGGTTCCCGATCAGCCGGGCTCCGTGCAATATCCGCCCGGCGCGTTCGTGTTTTTCGACGGCGACAAGCTGCGCCATCGCGTCACGCCGCTCGGCGAAAACGAGATGCGCGTGTCGCTCACGTTCGAGTACGTGACGAACCCGAACATGCGTCCGTTTCAGCGCTTCATCTCGAACATGAAAGACTCGATCGCGTATTTCGGATTCAGGCAGGTCTTTCGCCGCAAGGGCGGCAAGAACGGACAGGCATGAGCCGCGCGGGCACATTCCTGCTGTCGGTCGGCGTGGTGCTGTTCATCGCGCTGCTCGGCTGGCAAGGCTTCGGTTCGGTTGCATCGACGCTGGCCGCGGCGGGCTGGGGATTGATCGCGGTCGCGGCGTTTCACTTCGTGCCGCTCGTCGTCGATGCCGGCGCGATCAGCGTGCTCTTCTCCAGCAAGGAACGCGACGTGTCCCTGCGCGACGCCTTGCTCGCGCGCTGGGCCGGCGAATCGGTCAATAGCCTGATGCCCGCGGGCCAGATCGGCGGGCCGATGCTGATGGTCCGCTATCTCGCGCAGCGCGGCATGCGCGCGCGCGACGCGGCCGCCGTCATCACCGTCAGCACGACGATGCAGACCGTCGCGCAACTGATCTTCGCGCTGATCGGCGTCGTGCTGCTGACAGGCTATGCGGCGGGCGGCTCGTCATCGACGGTCACGATCGCCGTGCTCGCGGTGATCGGCGTGATCGGTCTGATGATCTTCGGTTTCTATCTCGCGCAGCGGCGCGGTCTCTTCGGCCGCGCGATGCGCTTTGCGTCCGGCATCGCCGCGAAGTTCTCGGCGAAGCGCGACTGGTCGTCGCTCGTCACGCGCGCCGAAGCCGTCGACGCCGCCGTCCACGAGATGTATCGCGAGCGCGGCAAGGTCGCGGCGAGCTTCGGGCTGAGTCTCGTCGGCTGGATCGTCGGCACGGGCGAAGTGTGGCTTGCGCTGCATCTGCTCGGCCATCCGGTCGGCTGGGCGGAAGCGTTGCTGCTCGAAAGTCTCGGCCAGGCGATTCGCGGCGCGGCCTTCGCCATTCCCGGCTCGCTCGGCGTGCAGGAAGGCGGCTATCTGCTGCTTGCGCGTCTGGTCGGCTTGCCGCCGGAAGCGGCGCTCGCGCTGTCGCTTGCTAAGCGCGCGCGCGAACTGCTGCTCGGCGTGCCGGGCATCGTCTATCTGCATTTCGTTGAAAAAGGCTGGCAGCGCCGCCGTCTCGCGCGCGTGCCGGATATCGACTGACCCACCCACGAAGGGAACACAAGCATGCGCGCAATTATTCTTGCGGCCGGGATGGGCTTGCGCCTCGTTCAGCCCGAAGGCCAGCAAAAGCCGAAGTGTCTGCTGCGCTTTGGTGATGCATCGTTGCTCGAACGTCATCTGCACTTTCTGAAAGCCGCGAACGTCGATGAAGTCGTCTTCGTGACCGGCTTCAAGAGCGAGCAGATCGAGGCGGAGCTTGCGGCGATCGACTGGAAGCCGAAGACGGAAATCGTCGTCAACGACGAATTCACGCTCGGCAGCGTGCTGTCCGTGCACACCGCGCGCGACGCGATGACGCGCGGCGGCGACGTCCTCCTGATGGACGCCGACGTGCTCTACGACGAACGCATCTTCGAGCCGCTCGTCGCGGGCGGCTCGTTGAATCGTCTGCTGATCGATCGCGATTTCGAAGCCGGCGACGAGCCGGTGAAGCTGTGCGTCGAGAACGGCGTGCCGGTCGAACTGCGCAAGCAGGTCGCGGCGGGGCTGAAGTACGACACGATCGGCGAATCTGTCGGCTTCTTCCGCTTCGATCACGCGACGGCCACGCGCCTCGCCGAAATCTGCGCCGATTATGTCGCGACGGGCCGCGCGAAGATGCCGCACGAAGAAGCGGTGCGCGACCTGTTGCTGGAAAAGTCCCACGCGTTCGATATCGCCGATGTGACCGGCGCGCCGTGGATCGAAATCGATTTTCAGAACGACGTGAAGCGCGCCGCGGACGAAGTGTTGCCGTCGCTCAACGCGCTGCGTCAGTTTGCAGGAGCCTCGCAACAATGAACGCACCCACGCAAATCCCGGTTGGCTACTCGCGCACGCTGCGCCTGCGCGAAATGCTGCAAAGCAACCGCCTCGAATTCCTGATGGAAGCGCACAACGGCATTTCGGCGCGCATCGCGAAGGAAGCCGGCTTCAAGGCGATCTGGGGCTCGGGCCTGTCGATCTCCGCGCAATTCGGCGTGCGCGACAACAACGAAGCGAGCTGGACGCAGGTCGTCGACAACCTCGAATTCATGGCCGACGCAAGCGATCTGCCGATCCTGCTCGACGGCGATACCGGCTACGGCAACTTCAACAACGTGCGGCGTCTCGTGCGCAAGCTCGAGCAACGCGGCATCGCGGGCGTGTGCATCGAGGACAAGCAGTTTCCGAAGACCAACAGCTTCATCAACGGCGAAGCGCAGCCGCTCGCGGATATCGACGAGTTCTGCGGCAAGATCAAGGCGGGCAAGGATTCGCAAAGCGATCCGAATTTTTCGATCGTCGCGCGCGTGGAAGCGCTGATCGCCGGCTGGGGCATGGAAGAGGCGTTGAAGCGCGCCGAAGCGTATCGCCAGGCGGGCGCGGATGCGATTCTCATCCACAGCAAGCTCTCGAAGCCCGACGAAATCCTCACGTTCGCGCGCGAATGGGCGGGGCGCGGTCCGCTCGTCATCGTGCCGACGAAGTACTACAGCACGCCCACCGATGCGTTCCGTCAGGCGGGCATCAGCTGCGTGATCTGGGCGAATCATCTGATTCGCGGCGCGGTTTCGGCGATGCAGGCGATCGCGAAGGAAATCCACGACAGCGAGACGCTCGTCAACGTCGAGGACCGCATCGCGTCGGTGAACGAGATTTTCCGTCTGCAGGACGCGGACGAATATTCCGCCGCCGAGAACATCTACCTGAGCGCGGCCAACGAGAAGCGCAGCGCGATCGTGCTCGCCGCGAGCCGCGGCGCGGGCCTCGAAGCGCTGACCGAAGCGCGTCCGAAGGTGATGCTGCCGGTCGCCGGCAAGCCGCTGCTGCGCCATCTCGTCGAGGCGTTCAAGAAGGAAAGCATCAACGACATCACCGTGGTCGGCGGATATCGCGCCGATGCGATCGAGAAGGGCGGCATCCGCCTCGTCGTCAACGAGAAGCACGAAAGCACGGGCGAACTTGCGTCGCTCGCGTGCGCCGTCCAGCACATGAACGGCGACACTGTGATTTCCTACGGCGACCTGCTGTTCCGCAGCTACATCCTGCGCGATCTGGTCGAGTCGGACAGCGACTTCTGCGTGGTCGTCGATTCGTCGCAGACGCTACAGGCGGGCGCGGCGGCAACCGATTTCGCGTACTGCTCGACCGCTGACGACCGCGCGCTCTTCGGCCAGAAAGTGTGGCTCGAAAGCGTGGTCGGCGCGGGCCAGACGATCGCCGATGGACGCGCGCCGCAAGGCCGCTGGATGGGCCTCGTCAAGGTGCGCGCCGCTGCGCGCGAACGCCTGCTCGCAACGCTCGGCACGCTGCAGCAACGCGCCGATTTCGACACGCTCGACACGGCCGCGCTTCTCAACGCGCTGATCGCCGATGGCCAGAAAATCGAAGTGCAATACGTGCACGGCCACTGGCGCGGCGTGAACGATCTCGACGATTTCCGTCGCGCGGGCGATTTCGCGCACGGTCAGACGCCGATCGGCTCGGAAAGCACGGAGAACGCGCGTGATTGAGGCCGCCCAGTTTGTCGAGGCGGCGCGCGAACGAGGCTTCGACTGGTATGCGGGCGTGCCGTGCTCGTTTCTGACTCCGTTCATCAACTACGTGTTGCAGGACGAATCGCTGCATTACGTGTCGGCGGCGAACGAAGGCGACGCGGTCGCGCTGATCGCCGGCGTCGCGTTGGGCGGCGGGAAGAAGCGTCGCGGCATCGCGATGATGCAGAACTCCGGTCTCGGCAATGCCGTAAGCCCCCTGACGTCGCTCACGTGGACCTTCCGTCTGCCGCAATTGCTGATCGTCACGTGGCGCGGCCAGCCGGGCGTCCACGACGAGCCGCAGCACGCGCTGATGGGCCCCATCACGCCGCAGATGCTCGAGACGATGGAAATCCCGTGGGAGCTGTTCCCCACGGAAGCCGGCGAGATCGGCCCGGCGCTCGATCGCGCGACCGACTACATGGACCGCACGGGCCGGCCGTACGCGCTCGTGATGCAAAAGGGCAGCGTCGCGCCTTACGAGCTGAAGAAAACCGGCTTGTCCGGCGTGCGCGTCAATGCGAATCCGGCGAGCGTGCAGCGCTTCGAAGGCGAGCGCGTGACGCGCCACGACGCGCTGCAAAAGGTCATCGCGAAGACGCCGAAGGATGCGACGGTCGTGGTCGCATCGACCGGTTTTTGCGGACGTGAGCTGTACGCGATCGACGACCGCGAGAATCAGCTCTATCTCGTCGGCTCGATGGGCTGCGTCACGCCGATGGCGCTCGGCCTCGCGCTTTCGCGTCCGGATCTGACCGTCGTCGCCCTCGATGGCGACGGCGCCGCGCTCATGCGGATGGGCGCGTTCGCGACGCTCGGCGCATACGGCCCGTCGAATCTCGTTCACCTGCTGCTCGACAACGGCGCGCACGAATCGACGGGCGGCCAGGCGACGGTGTCGCGCGAAGTCGATTTCGCGTCGATCGCATCGGCGTGCGGCTATGCGCTCGCGCTCGACGGCGACGAAATCGGCGTGATCGATCGTCTCTTCGAAGCGAAGGATGTCGGCGGCGTGCGTTTCGCGCGGCTGTCGATCAGAACCGGCACGCCCGCCGACTTGCCTCGTCCGAAAATCACGCCCGAGGATGTACGCGCGCGCCTGCAACAACACATAGGAGGCCGTTGATGCTGCTGCTCAATCCGGGCCCTGTCACGCTGAGCGAACGCGTGCGCAAGAGCCTGCTGCAAACCGACTTGTGCCATCGCGAGCCGGAGTTCTTCGATCTGCAGGACGAAGCGCGCGAGCGTCTCGTCGCCGCTTACGCGTTCGATCCGGCCGTGTGGAGCGCCGTGCTGATGACCGGTTCGGGCACGGCAGCGGTCGAAAGCATGATCGCCGGGCTCGTGCCGGAAGGCGGGCGGCTGCTCGTCGTGGAAAACGGCGTGTATGGCGATCGCATCGCGCAGATCGCGAAGCAGTACGGGATCGATCACGAGGTCGTCAAATACGAGTGGATGCAGGCGCCGGACATCGACGCGATCGTCGGCCTGCTCGACACGAAGAAGTTCAGCAATGTCGCGATCATTCATCACGAAACGACGACCGGCCGCCTGAACGCGATCGATGAGCTTTCGCGCGCGTGCAAGGAACGCGGCGTCGGTCTGTTGCTCGACGCGGTGAGCAGCTTCGGCGCCGAAGCGATCGATTTCGCGGGCGGCGGCATCGCCGCGATTGCCGCGACCGCGAACAAGTGCCTGCACGGCGTGCCGGGCGCGGCGTTCGTCATCGCGCGTCGCGATGCGCTGGCGCAGGCCGCGAGCCGCAACTATTACCTCGGCATCGCGCGCCTCGCGAAGCTGCAGGACGAGCGCAACACGCCGTTCACGCCGTCGGTGCATGCGTATTACGCGCTCGTCGAGGCGCTGCGCGAGTTCGAGGAAGAAGGCGGCTGGCGCGCGCGGCATCAGCGTTACGCGAAGCTCGCCGAACAGGTGCGCGCGGGGCTGGCTGCGCTCGGCATCGAGAGCGCGTTGCCGCCGGAAGAGTCGTCGGTGGTGTTGCGTGCGTATCGGCTGCCGAAGGGCGTCACGTATGAAACGCTGCACGACGCGCTCAAGGCGAAGGGCTTCGTGATTTATGCGGGGCAGGGCGGCCTGTCGAAGGAACTGTTCCGCATCTCGACGATGGGCGCGCTCGACGCGAACGACATGGATCGCCTGATTTCGTCGTTCGTGACGCTGCTGCGCTGATTACAGCTTGCAGAAAATCGCCGTGATGAAGGGCGCGACGTGGCGCACGACCGCGTCGCTGCCCGCCGCGCGCACTTTCTGCTCGACCTCGGCGTCGCCGCCCCAGACGACCGCGCCGTATGCCGCATCCCCGATCGGCTCGCCCTTGCCCTGCCTGAAGAGCGGATCGTCCTTCTGATACGCCACCAGCGCGTAGACCTTGAATCCATATGCCGTCAGCGTCGCGCCTTTCGCCGCGCGGAACGCGTTGATCGAGTTCGGCTCGACGCGCATCGGCTTCTTTTCCAGCAGATTGTTTTCTTGCAGCGGCGCGATGAAAGCGTGCGGCGTCGACTTGCAATCGAGTTGCGCATCGAGCGCTTCCGCGTGGGCGAGCGCGGCCAGCGACGCGAGCGTCATCGGCAGAACAAAGCGAACGAGTCGGGCAGCGATCATGGCGAAGCAGCGAACGTAACAGCCAGCACTTTAACGAGATTGCAACAAAAGTGCTCATTCCGTCGAGTGGATCGTCGCGGCTTGCGTGACGCTACATACAAAAACGCCCTTCGAAGGAAGGGCGTCGGTTGCGCGGATTCCTGAACGCGTCAGGCCGCCAGTTCCAGCTTCGCCGTGTTGCGCGTGTCGCGCGCGTGCACGCGCTTGCCGGCCGCGTAGGTCTCGAAGACCGCGCGATCGTCGCCGAGCAGCGCGAACGCGAACAGCAGTTCTTCCAGTGATTCGGTGCGCGACGTCCGGCGCGCGAGCAGCGGCGTCGAGTTCGGATCGAGCACGACGAAATCCGCCTCGCTGCCGGGCGCGAGCGTGCCGATCCTGTCGTCGAGTTCGAGCACTTGCGCGGCGCCTGTCGTCGCGAGCCAGAACATGCGCGTCGCGGTCAGATGATGGCCGGTGAGACGCGCGATCTTGTGCGCGGCGCCCATCGTCTGAAGCATGGAGAAGGACGTGCCGCCGCCGACATCCGTCGCGAGCGCGACCGGCATGTTTGACTCGCCAGCTTTCTCGAAATCGAACAAGCCGCTGCCGAGGAAGAGGTTCGAAGTCGGGCAGTGCGATGCAACCGAGCCCGTTTCCGCCATGCGCGCGCGGTCCTTGTCGTCGAGATGGATGCAGTGGCCGTACACCGCGCGGCGACGCAGCAAGCCGTAGTGATCGTAAATGTCGAGATAGCTGCGATGTCCCGGAAACAGGCTCTCGACCCATTTGATCTCGTCGGTGTTTTCCGCGACGTGCGTCTGGATGAACACGTCGTTGTGCTTTTGCGCGAGCACGCCGCATGCTTCGAGTTGGGCTTCCGTCGATGTCGGCGCGAAACGCGGCGTCAGCGCGTACTGCTGACGGCCGCGCCCGTGCCAGCGCGCGATGAGTTCGGCGCTGTCGTCGTAGCCGGATTGCGCCGTGTCGCGCAGAAACTCGGGGCAGTTGCGGTCCATCAGCACCTTGCCCGCGATCATGCGCGTGCCGCGCGCTTCGCTTTCAGTGAAGAACGCATCGGCGGATTGCTTGTGAACCGTGCAGTAGACGAGCGCGGTCGTCGTGCCGCACGCGAGCAGCTCGTCGATGAAAAAGCTCGCCGTCTCGCGCGCCACGGCGGGATTCTCGAAGCCGCGCTCGGTCGGAAACGTGTACGTGTTGAGCCACGGCAAAAGGCCCGGCGCGGGCGACGCGATCATGTCCGTCTGCGGATAGTGGATGTGCGAGTCGATGAAACCCGGCACGATCAGCTTGTCGCGCATCGTGTGGACGGTCGCGTCGGCGGCGAGCGTGTCGCGCAGCGACGCATACGCGCCTGCCGCGACCACTTTGCCGTCATCGACGACGAGGAGGCCATCGGCCTCGTACACCGCGCCGTCGGCGGCATGCGCGGGGTCCTCGCGAAAGGTCAGCAATTGGGCGCGGTAGGCGGTCTGAGTCATGGTGCAACGTCTCCGTATCTGATGTTCAAAGCTGCGAAAGCAGGACTAACGAGAAAGCCGCGATGATCCACATCGCCGGCTTGATCTCACGCGCGCGCCCGGTCGCCGACTTCAGCACGACGAACGCGAGAAAGCCGTACGCGACGCCATCGGTGATCGAGTACGTCAGCGGGATCAGGATCATCGCGAGGAACGCGGGAATGGCTTCGTCGAAGCGATGCCATTCGATCTTCGTGATCGCTTCCATCATGAACACGCCGACGAGCACGAGCGCGGGCGCGGTCGCGATCGCCGGCACGAGCGACAGGAGCGGCGAAAGGAACAGGAACGGCAGGAAGCACAATCCGGCGACGACCGCGACGAGACCCGTGCGTCCGCCCGCCGAAATGCCCGCCGCCGATTCGATGTACGCGTTCGCCGGGCTCGTGCCGAGCGGCGCGGAAATGAGCGCGGAGAAGGAGTCGACCATCATCGACTGGCGGATGTTGCGCGGATTGCCGTCCTTGTCGTAGAGCTTGCCGGCTTCCGAAATCGCCATGAACGTGGACAGCGCGTCGAAGAACGACGTGAACAGCATCACGAAGATGAACGGCCAGTAGATGACCTTCAGCGAGCCCATCAGATCGAGCTGCCCGAGCGCCGAAAAGTCCGGCGCGGCGAAGAGGCCGTTCCAGTTGACGAGCGTTTTCGTGGCGATGGCGGCGGGCCAGTACGCGGTGCCGTCGCCGTAGAAGCGGCCGATCGGAATCGCGATGATCGTCGTGAACACGATGCCGAGCATCAGCGCGCCCGTGACCTTGCGCGCGACGAGAATCGTCGTGACGGCGAGGCCGATCAGAAACGTGACGACCACCGGATTGAGCGACGCCGAATGCACGATCGTCACCGGATCGCCGACGACGAACTTCGCGTTGACGAGCCCGATCAGGCTGATGAAGAGTCCGATGCCGCACGAGACCGCGTGCCGCAGATTCGCGGGAATCGCATCGACGACGAGCTTGCGCGCGTTGAACGCCGCGAGAATCGCGAAGATCACGCCGGACCAGAACACGCAGCCGAGCGCGGTCTGCCACGGCATCTTGCCGCCGTGAACCATGACGAACGCAAAAAGCGCGTTCATGCCCATGCCGGGCGCGACGAGCACCGGATTGCGCGCATACAGGCCCATCGCGCAGCTGCCGAGAAAGCTGACGATGACCGTGGCGGTGAGCGCCGCCGGAAACGGCACGCCCGCCGCCGACAAAATGCCCGGATTGACGACGATGATGTACATCGCCGTGAGGAACGTCGTGATGCCCGCGACGATTTCCGTCTTCGTGCGCGAGCCGGCCGCGCGAATGCCGAAGAATCGTTCGAGCGCGGTGCTGTCTTGTTGTGTTGTTGCGGTTGTTTCCATCGTGCTTGCTTACTGCTTCCAGTGCTGATCCAGGCGCGCGACCATCGCGTCGCGTTCTTCTTCGGTGACGAACGAGGCTTCGAGGCTGTTTTTCAGCAGCGTGTAGACCTCGTGATCGGTGAGCTTCAACGCATCGACGATCGCGAAGTAATTCGCGTTGACGTAGCCGCCGAAGTACGCCGGATCGTCGGAATTGATCATCACCGCGACGCCCTGATCGAGCAGATCCTTCAGCGTGTGCTTCGTCATGTCGTCGAATACGCAGAGCTTGATGTTCGAGAGCGGGCACACCGTCAATGCGATGCGCGCATCGGCGAGACGCGCGACGAGCGCCGCGTCCTCGATGCTGCGCACGCCGTGATCGACGCGATCCACTTTCAGCAGATCGAGCGCTTCGTAGACATACGACGGCGGTCCTTCTTCCCCCGCATGCGCGACGAGCTTCAGACCGCGTTCGCGCGCTTTCGCGAACACACGCTCGAATTTCGACGGCGGATGGCCGCGTTCCGACGAATCCAGCCCGACGCCGATCAGCCGATGTGCGTACTTGTCGAACAGCGGCAACGCGCTGTCGAAGGTGGCGAGCGCGTCGTCTTCGGACAGATGGCGCAGGAAGCAGAGAATCAGCTTGCTCGACAAGCCGCGCTTCTCGCCTTCCGCGAGCGCGGCGTCGATGCCCGCGACGACCGTTTCGATCGGCACGCCGCGTTCCGTGTGCGTTTGCGGATCGAAGAAGATTTCCGCATGCACGACGTGATCCGCGAGTGCGCGTTCGACGTAGGCCATCGTCATGTCGTAGAAATCGTGCTCCGTGAGCAGCACGCTCGCGCCCGCATAGTAGATGTCGAGAAACGACTGCAAGTCGGTGAACGCGTAAGCCGCGCGAAGCGCATCGATCGAGTCGTACGCGAGCTTCACGTTATTGCGCTTCGCGAGCGCGAAGATCAGTTCCGGCTCTAGCGACCCTTCGATATGGATATGCAACTCGGCTTTCGGCGCGTGCGCAATCTTGTCGGCGAGTGTGGGATTCATTTGGGCTTTTGAGTTTTGGGGCTACAAGTTCGCCTGTGGGTCAGGCGGTCTGTTGCGACGACGCATGGCTCGAAGCGTTGGCTTCGACCGCCTGCAGCAGTTGGGCTGCCGCTGCAACGGCGATCACTTCGGGCGCTTTGTCGACGATGCCGTCGATGCCGATCGGACACACCATCCGCGCGATGCGCGCCGGGTCGATGCCGCGCGCCGCGAGCCGATGCTCGAACTGCTTCTTCTTCGTGAACGAGCCGATCATGCCGAAGAACGCAAAGTCGCCGCGCCGCAGGATGCATTCGGCCAGCGCGAGATCCACCGTGTGGTTGTGCGTCATCACGATGAAGTACGCGTTGGGCGGCGCATTATCGACAGCTTCGTCGGGCGCGTCGGTCGGCTCGATCGTCACGTTATCGGGCACGAACTGCGGTGCGGGAAATGCCGCATCGCGCTCGTCCACCCAGGTCACGTGACACGGCAGCGTCGCGAGCACGCGCACGAGCGCCGCCCCGACATGGCCCGCGCCGAACAGCACGACCTGAAAGTCGTTCGGTGCGATGGTCTCGGTCAAAAGCGCGCCGCGCTCGTCGAAACCGGCGCCGTCCCACAGCAGGCAGTCGGCGTCGGTCGCGCCCGGTTCGGGATCGGAGAGCATCACCGCATCGCGAAGCTCGGGATCCGGCGCGAAGGAAACGCTGCGCACGGTCGATAAACCTTGCGCGGTGCGCTTGCCGAGCGTCGTCACCCAGTTCAGATCCGCGACGTCGAGCCGCTCGAATGCGAGCACGACGGCGCCGCCGCAGCACTGGCCGAGGCTCGGGCCGAGCGCGAAACGCTCGAGTCTGCGCATGCGCGGGCTGCGCATGCCGTCCTTCAGCACTTGCCGTGCGGTTTCGATGGCCTTCCATTCCAGATGGCCGCCGCCGATCGTGTAGCGCGCGTCCTCGCGGGTGACGATCATCTTCGTGCCCGGCTCGCGCGGCGCGGAGCCTTCGACACGCGCGACCGTCACGAGCACGACGGCGTCGCCGTGCGCGAGCAGGTGTTGCAGGTCGTTCAGCCAAACTTGCATCGAGTGAGCTCCGGAAGTGATCGGGTTTGTGCGGGGTTTGCGCGGATTTGCGTCGTCGCAGACGCTAGTTTACCGGGCGATGGACATCCCATCGGCCAGCGAGAGAAAAGCGGGAAAAGCGCGCACACGCAAACGCGTGCGAGCGCATAGGAATAGGGCGCAGAGCCGAAGGGAAGCGGATGGTTTGCGTTGTCATGATTCAGGAAGACATTGCGGACCGGGCGCGCGTTACGCGGTTTCCGTTCGTTTCATGCGTTACCGTGAAAAAAACCGGTTGCCTTTGAGCGAAGCGGACTGCGCGCACGTAGATCGCCATCCAGACACGACCTTAACACCGCAATATCCCAAAAACATTGCGGCAGACGTATCAAGATTATGCGGATGCGCTGATGCGGGAAAGAGAAAGCGCGCAAAGCGCGATGAAGCGGGGAAGGACGGGCGGCGCGGACGGCCGCCCGGAACACATTACCGGACGGTCGAGCGCAGTTTGCGCTTGAATCGCAGGCTGGCCGCGACGAGCACGAAGATCAGCGCGAACGCGATCAGCGACCACTGCGGCAGCGAGAGTCCGAGGATCGGCGGATACGGCGTTTCGCACAGACCGGCGACCTTGAACACTTGCGGCAGCCAGCTTGCGGGCGGCAGGCCGTCGACGATCGGTTGCAGCGCGTCGAAGCCGCAACTGAAGCCGGGATGCGACTGCACATAGACGTGGCGAATCGCGGTGATGAGACCGCCGAGCGCCGAAATCGCGACCAGCGTCTCTAAAAGCGCAATGCCGCGCCAGTTGCGGAATGCCGCGCCGAGAAACGCGAAGATCGCGATCAGCACGAAGAAATAGCGCTGGATGATGCAAAGCGGGCAGGGATCTTCGTTATGGAAGAACTGCAGATACAGCGCACCGCCGACGAGACCGAGACTGACCAAACCGAGCAGCACGAGCAGGCGGCGCTCGCGGCGCATCACCCGGTCGTCCTGATGCATCGTGAAGTGATGTAAAGAGTTGTTCATTATTTCGCGACGATTCGAGAAGGAAGCACCTGAGTTGCGCGGGGATCGCGGGGAATTCTAGCGCGAACGCCCGGTGCGCAAAATCAGCCGCGACGATTGGCCGAGTTTCCCGGCCCGTTCAGCGCGTCGTTTCCAGCACCGCTTCGACCGCCCGTCCGATCGACAGCAACGTGTCGTCGGAGTTCGGCGCGCCCGCGAGCATCAGGCCGACGGGCGCCTCGCCGCGCGGATGGCAGGGGAGCGAGAGCGCGCAGGCATCGAGAAAATTGAACGCGGTCGGATTGCGCAGGATCAGCGCGTTGGTGCGCGTGAAGGCGTCGTCATCCGATTCGAGATCGGCGATGCGCGGCGGCAGCACCGGCACCGTCGGGCAGAGAATCGCGTCGAAACGTTGCCAGAGCGTCGTGCGCGCGGCTTCGATCATCGCGGCGCGCGCCTCGCACAAGTCGATGTAATCCGCCGCGCTCGCCGCTTCGGCGCGTTGCAGGCGCGCCAGCACGCGCGGATCGTAATCGGCGCCGCGCTCGGCCATCAGCTTGCGATGCCACGCATACGCTTCGATCGCGACGAGCGGATAGCGATTGATCTCCGGCAGACGATCGAGCGGCGCAAAGCGCACGTCTTCCACGAGCGCGCCGGCCGCCGCGAGATGATTGACGGCTGCGGCGACGGCGCTGGCGACGCTCGCCTCGACGCCATCGGTGACGTAGTTCGTCAGCACGCCGAGGCGCACGCCTTCGAGCGGGCGCGTCGCGGGCACACCGGGATCGCGCCCCGCGAGAATCCGGTCGACGAGCGCGCAGCATGCGACCGACACGCCGATCGGACCGAACGAATCGAGCGTTTTCGACAGCGGCACGCCGCCTTGCTTCGGGATGCGGCTCGCGGTCGGCTTGAAGCCGGTGAGGCCGCACAGCGCGGCCGGAATGCGGATCGAGCCGCCGGTGTCGGTGCCGAGCGCGACGGCTGCCATGCCATCGGCGACCGATGCCGCCGCGCCCGACGACGAGCCGCCCGCGATGCGCGCGTCGCCCGGCACGTTCGCGCGCCACGGCGAGCGCGGCGTGCCGTAATGCGGATTGAGCCCGAGGCCCGAGAACGCGAACTCGCTCATGTTGGTGCGCCCGACGATCACCGCGCCCGCACGGCGCAGGCGCGCGACGGTCACGGCGTCGGCGCTGGCGGGCGCGTTGTCGGCGAGCGCCTTCGAGCCGGCGCGCGTCACCTGGCCTTCGACATCGAAGAGATCTTTGATCGACACAGGAATGCCCGCGAGCGGCGAGAGCACGGTCCCGGCGCGGCGCAGCGCGTCGTGCGCATCGGCGGCGGCGCGTGCGTGATCGGCATCGACATGCAGGAAAACGGTCGAGCCCTGGCCCGCCGGGTCGGCGATCCGTTCGAGCGCCGTCTCGACGAGCGCGCGGCTCGTCGTGCGGCCGCTTTTCAGATCGGCGGCGAGTTGGGCGAGAGGGGCGAACTGCGGCGAAGTGGTCGGCATGGCGTCGGGCAGTGGCGTCGCCGTCTGCGAGAAGCCGGCAATGCCCGGCGCTTCGCATCGGCAGTGAGTGGATGGACGCCGCAGCCGAAAGCCGGGGCGTCCAAGGTGGCTGTCATTCTAAGCCACCGACGCCGATCGAACACCGCTCAGATCGTGCGCGAGAAGCGCCGCAGACTCGATTGACCCAGATAGCGGTCGAATACCGATGCGACGTTGCGCACCAGCATGCGGCCAGCGGGCAGCACGCGGATCGCGTCGCGCGAGAGATCGATGAGGCCATCGCCGGCCATCGGCGCGAGGCGCGCGAGTTCGTCGGCGAAAACGGCGGGGAATTCGATGCCGTGCGCGTTCGCGACATCGTCGAAGCGCAGCTCGCCGCCGCACATGAGACGCATGATGACGTCGCGGCGCAGTGCATCGTCGGCGGACAGGCGCACGCCGCGCGCGATGGCGAGCCGCCCCGCGTCGATTGCCGCGGCATAGTCGGCGAGTTCGCGGGCGTTCTGCGCATAGACATCGCCGATCTTGCCGATCGACGACGCGCCGATGCCGATCAGATCGCAATCCGCATGCGTGCTGTAGCCCTGGAAGTTGCGCTGGAGCGTGCCGGCTTCGAAGGCGCGCGCGAGCTCGTCGCCGGGCAGTGCGAAATGATCCATGCCGATGTACACGTAGCCCGCGTCGCTCATGCGCCCGATCACGCGCTCGAGAATCGCGAGACGCACGGCCGGTGAAGGCAGCGCGCTTTCGTCGATCTGCCGCTGCATCTTGAAGAGTGCCGGCATGTGCGCGTAGCCGAACACGGAGACGCGATCCGGTTTCAGATCGACGATCGCGTCGAGCGTGCGCGAAAAGCTTTCGACGCTCTGATGCGGCAGGCCATAGATCAGATCGACGCTCACCGACTTGAAACCGTTCGCGCGCGCGGCGTCGAGCACGGTTTCGGTCATTTCGCGCGGCTGAATGCGATTGACGGCGCGCTGCACGCGTTCGTCGAAGTCCTGCACGCCGAGGCTCAGGCGGTTGAAGCCGAGTTCGCGCAGCAACGCGACGGTTTGCGCCGACGCCTCGCGCGGATCGACTTCGATCGAATATTCCGCGCGCTCGTCGGAAACGAGATTGAAGTGCTCGCGCGTTGCGGACATCAGCTCGGCCATCTCGTCGTGCGAGAGGAAAGTCGGCGTGCCGCCGCCCCAGTGAAGCTGCGTCACCGGGCGCGACGTATCGAAAAGCGCTGCTTGCAGCGCCAGCTCGCGCTTCATGCGATCGAGGTACGGGCGAGCGTGCGCGCGATTCTTCGTCGCGACCTTGTTGCAGCCGCAGTAGAAGCAGACGGTGTCGCAGAACGGAATGTGGAAGTAGAGCGAGAGATCGGCGTTCGCGTTGGACTGGCTCGCGGCTTCGCGATAGTGCGCGGCGTCGAAGGAATCGGTGAACTGGACGGCGGTCGGATAGGACGTGTAGCGCGGACCGTGCGCGTCGTAGCGCGCGAGCAGGTCGGGGCGAAAGAGCGGGGCGGCGGGAGTCATGGCGGACCTCGGGGGGAACGTCCGAGTGTAGTCGGACGATGCGCGCGAACATTGCGTGATAAGGTCGCAGCCCAACGGCAGCATTTGACGAACCGCAATGAAGAGGCATGAGAAAATGCCGGTTCTCTTTGCGCTGTTCAGTCACGCCATGTCGATCGATTCTTCGCCCCATGCCTGCCGCCAGGGCTGCGGCGCCTGTTGCATCGCGCCGTCCATCTCGAGTCCGATTCCGGGAATGCCGGATGGCAAGCGCGCGGGCGAACGCTGCGTTCAATTGGGCGACGATCTGCGCTGCAGGATTTTCGGCGATCCGCGCAGGCCGGCGTGCTGCGGCGGATTGCAGCCTTCGCACGAGATGTGCGGCGAGACGCGCGAATATGCGCTGACGTGGATCGAGCGGCTCGAAACAGCGACGCAGCCGACGCAACTGTCGTGACGATCGACAGTCCAATTCGCGGACCGCGCCGAAGACGGCGCAGATTCGAAGAAGAACACTGGAGGATCAAGCATGACGGAACCCGTCGCGCCGCTGCGGCGCCGGTTCGTGCGGGCAGGGCTGATGGCGCTGCCCGCGCTCGCACTCGCATCGAAGGCCCACGCGGCCTCGAACTCGATATTCCCCTTCATTCCGGATCACTACACATTCTCGACGCAGCAGGTGCAAGCCGCCGTCGCGCGCAAGTTCCCGCTGCAACGCACGGCTTCGCAGATTTTCGACGTCGTCCTGAGCAATCCCGTCGTCGGGATGGCGCCGGATCGCAATCGCGTGACCGTGCGCGTCGATGCGCGACTTTCGACGCCGTTCATGCCGAATCCCGTGATCGGCGCGTTCACGCTCTCGACGCAGCTCGGCTACGATGCGCCGAGCCGTTCGGTCAATCTCGTGTCGCCGTCCGTCGACGATGCGCAGTTCACGGGCGATGCCGCGCAATATAACCAGCAGATCGCGTCGGTCGGCGCGCAACTCGCGGCGCAATTGCTCGACCGCTATCCGATCCACACCTTCAAGCCCGAGGAGCTCCAGTTCGCCGGGGTGTCTTACGAACCCGGTACAATCACAGTCCTTACAAACGGCATACGTGTGCAGATTGTCGAGAAGTGAATCGAAATCGCTGCGCAATGTGCATCAAAACCTACGGCTACACCGCGAACAAGGGCTGACGGATGGACTGGATATTGATGGTGAAGGCGCTCATCCTGGGCGTCGTGGAGGGCTTGACCGAATTTCTGCCGGTCTCGAGCACGGGGCATCTGATCGTGGCGGGCAGCTTGCTGAATTTCACCGACGCGCAATCGAAAACCTTCGACGTCGTCATCCAGTTCGGCGCGATTCTCGCGATTTGCTGGGAATACCGCGCGAAGATCGGCTCCGTCGTCACCGGCCTGCCCGCACGCTCCGACGCGCGGCGCTTTACGCTCAACGTCATCATCGCGACGATTCCGGCCATCGCGCTCGGTCTCCTGCTCGAAAAGCACATCAAGGCGGTGCTGTTCTCGCCGGTGCCGGTGTCGGTCGCGCTGATCGTCGGCGGCATCGTCATTCTCTGGGCGGAGTCGCGCCAGCGCGAGCGGGGCGTCATCACGCGCGTGCATTCCGTCGACGATCTTTCCTATGGGGATGCCTTCAAGGTCGGCCTCGCGCAATGTTTCGCGCTGATTCCGGGCACCTCGCGTTCGGGTGCGACGATCATCGGCGGCATGTTGTTCGGGCTCGAACGGCGCGTGGCGACGGAGTTCTCGTTCTTCCTCGCCATTCCGATCATCTTCGGCGCGACGCTCTACGAAATGGCCAAGTACTGGCGCACGCTGACCGTGAACGATATCGGGCTGTTCGTCATCGGGCTCGTCGCGGCTTTCGTCAGCGCGTTCGTCTGCGTGCGCTGGCTGCTGCGCTACGTCGCGTCGCACGATTTCACGGCGTTCGCGTGGTATCGCATCGGCTTCGGCTTGCTGATCCTGATCGTCGGATACAGCGGCGGATTGAGCTGGGCCGACTGATCCCGCTCTCGCCACGCAAAGGAAAACGCCACGGCTTGCCGTGGCGTTTTCCTTTCTGGGCGATGCCGTTCAGCGGCGGCGGAACATCAGATCCCAGACGCCGTGGCCGAGCCGCAGGCCGCGCCGCTCGAACTTCGTGACCGGGCGGAAATCGGGGCGCGGCGCGTAGCCGTCGGCGGTGTTTTCGAGCGCCGGTTCCGCCGACAGCACTTCGAGCATCTGCTCGGCATAGTTCTGCCAGTCGGTCGCCAGATGGATATAGCCGCCCGGCTTCATGCGCGACACGAGCAGCGCGACGAACTTCGGCTGAATCAGGCGGCGCTTGTGATGGCGCGCCTTGTGCCACGGATCCGGAAAGTAGATGTGCACGCCGTCGAGACTGTCGGGCGCGATCATGTGTTCGAGCACTTCCACGGCGTCGTGCTGAAGGATGCGGATATTGCCGAGCCCTTGCTCGCCGATCAGCTTCAGCAGCGCGCCGACGCCCGGCTCGTGCACTTCGACGCCGATGAAGTCATCGCCCGGACGCGCGGCCGCGATTTCCGCCGTCGTTGCGCCCATGCCGAAACCGATTTCGAGCACGCGCGGCGCGTGGCGGCCGAAGTGCGCGTCCCAGTCGGCGAGCTGCGGCGTGTAGGGCACGACGTAGCGCGGGCCGAGATCGTCGATCGCGCGCTGCTGGCCCGGCGATACGCGCCCCGCGCGCGTGACGAAGCTGCGGATGCGCCGATGCCGCAGCGTGGCGTTTTCGTTGACGTCGGACGGGTGCGTGCCGTTGTCGTCGGCTTCGTCTTGGGGATCGTGGCTCATGAGGCGATGCTGGAACGGATGCGCGAAACTAAAAAGCCGCCCAAACGTGACTTGGGGCGGCTTTCGCTGGGATTCTGGAGCGGGCGATGGGAATCGAACCCACGTCTGTAGCTTGGGAAGCTACGGTAATAGCCATTATACGACGCCCGCATGAGCCGGCTATTGTAAGCGCAACGCGTCCCGAGGCGCAATTGCGCGCGGGTTTCAGATGCCGAAGAGCGTCATCGAGACGGCGACGCGCGTCACGACCATCAGCAGCACCTGCACGATCACGAAGAGCAGAATCGGCGAAAGATCGATGCCGCCGAGTCGCGGCAGGATGCGCCGCAGCGGATCGAGAAACGGCGCGGTGATCTGATACAGCAGCGGCATCGCCGGCGACTGCGGATTGAGCCACGACAGGAGCGCCATCAGGATCGTCACCCAGATAATCAGGTTCAGCGCCCATTTGACGACGGTCAGCAACGCGACGAGCAGAAGGGTCGGCGCCATGAGCGTGGGATCGACGCCCGCGAGCACGACCATCAGCGTCACGTAGACAGCCGAGGCGATGAACGCCGCGACGATGCTCGCCCAGTCGATCTTCCCGCCGGGAAGAATCTTGCGCAGCGGCAGCACGAGCCAGTTGGTCGCCTGCATCACGGCGTTCGACACGGGGTTGTAGGGCGGCATCCGCACGACCTGGATCCATGCGCGCAGCAGGAGCGCCGCGCCGAACAGGGTGAAAAGGGTGTTGAGCAGAAAACGGGCGATATCGCCGAACATCTCGGGTCCTCTAGGATGCGTGCGCAGTGTTGCGACGTGCGCCGGGTCGGGTTAAGCGAAAGGTGAAGGGAGACGAAAGGCGCTAGCGGGCGCAGAGCCGCCCGCGAGTGATGTCTGGATGGCGGCCGTCCGCGCGGCGCGAATCTTGAATGCTGACCTTGATCATTGTTCGTTCTCTGGACTGAGTATCTCGTCGAAGTCATCGCGGCGCGCGGCGCGCGGCGCATCATGCGCGTTTGCGCGCCCGTCGCACGCACGCCGTTAGACGAAGCTTCGCGTTTTTCTGTTCTCGGCGATTCGAACTCCCCGCCCAACAGGCTTGCCTGATGGGGCGCCGGACGTCACCTTAACATGGCTTTGCAGCCGCTTGGGGACGTTGTCGCACGCGCCGCGCGCGATTGGTCGGGCGATTGCGTGAAAGGTACGCGAAAGTTAATCGCAGGAGACTCATCCGCATGAAACGCCAGTGTCGGAAAACCCTAGTGTTGCCATTTTGAGACGATCGCGAAAAGCGTATTTCACGCAAAACTGGCAGGATATAAAGACGGAAAGCGAAAGGGCCGAGCGCTTCATTGGGCGGGATTGTTTCCCTTCGAATGAGTGGGCGAGAAATCGGACAGGACGAATTTTCCGGCCAAAAAGCATGCTTTTCGCTGAATGTGGTTTAACACACATCAATCGCATATCGACGTGAAGGCTTGGTTTCTTTGCGTACATTGAGGAACGAACAGGGCGCTCGATACTAAAGAGAAGACGATTTCAGCGGGAGCGCAGGCGCGGCGGGATGCGGCCGGCTCTCCCATCAAGGTTTCATTCGCTACGTTCGGAGGTTGCCGTGAGCATTTTCTCTTATAGAAAGCATCTGCGATTTTTGAGCCAAGCCCAACGGCGCCGCTGGTGGGATCAGAAAAAGCGCCTGACGCCTCGCGTCGTTATCGGCGCGGCTTATGTGCCGCCGAACGTCACGCGTGAATTCGCTTACGTCAAAGTGGGTTGAACGACGCTTCGAGCTTTTAAGAATCTCGCGCATTACATGAGAAGCCCCGGCGGACGCATTGTCCGTCGGGGCTTTTCCGTTCTTTTGTAAATAGACGTTACGCCGTTTTTTAACTTATGGCGTATATCGAGTCGAGCCACCGCGCGCAGGTCCGCCGAACGGTCGATCGGAGCCTGTTTGCGGCCATCGCCCGGCTTTCGGTCTCCTGGCAGCGTTAAGCATCTTGCAATTTGCAACAAATGACTCCGCCGACCGATCTGCTTTTTCGATAAATTCGACTCATACCGTCGCTCGTGAGCCGCCTGGACCGGCCATCATGCGTAGCGGCGAGGAGAACGAAAGTGAAAAAGCTCGGTGGTTTGTTGGTCGCTGGTGCGCTCGGCGTGGGATTCGTCGGTGCAGCGCAGGCGCATGTGTCGGTGGGCGTGGGTATCGGGGTGCCGGCTTACCCGGTGTACGCCGCGCCGCCGGCTCCTGTCTATGTCGCGCCGCCGCAGCCCGTTTATGTGGCGCCGCCGCCTGTCATGTATGCGCCGCCGCCCGCGGTGGTTTATGGCGGCTACGGCGGCTATGGCTACTACGGCCGTCCGTATTACCGGCATCACGGTTACTACCGTCACGGACCGGGCTACTGGCGCCGCTGATCGGCCCGAACGGCTTATTCCGAAGGCGATGCATGCATGCATCGCCTTCTGCGTTTACGGGCCGATTTCTGGATTTTTGCGACGGAACTGGGACAATGATGATCCTCCTCACCTCACGCTCTCACGCCGATGTCCACTCTTCCCGCCCCGACTTTCGATGACGTCGCCGACGCCGCCCGGCGCATCGAAGGATTCGCCCATCGCACGCCCGTCCTGACTTCCCGCACCGCCGACGCCATCGCGGGCGCGTCGCTCTTCTTCAAGTGCGAGAACTTCCAGCGCATGGGCGCGTTCAAGTTCCGCGGCGCCTACAACGCGCTCTCTCATTTCGACGACCGCCAGCGCGCAGCGGGCGTCATCACGTACTCGTCGGGGAATCATGCGCAGGCGATCGCGCTGTCCGCGAAGCTCGCCGGCATCCGCGCGACGATCGTCATGCCGGAAGACGCGCCCGCCGCGAAGATGGAGGCGACGCGCGGCTACGGCGGCGAAGTGATCACCTACGACCGCTACACGCAAAATCGCGAGGAAATCGGCCGCAAGCTCGCCGAGGAACGCGGCATGACGCTGATTCCGCCCTACGACCATCCGCATGTGATCGCGGGGCAGGGCACGGCGGCGAAGGAACTGATCGAGGAAACCGGTCCGCTCGATTATCTGTTCGTGTGTCTGGGCGGCGGCGGGCTCATCGGCGGATGCGCGCTCGCGGCGGCGGCGTTGTCGCCGGACTGCAAGGTGATCGGCGTCGAGCCGGAGGCGGGCAACGACGCGCAGCAATCGCTCGCTCGCGGCGAAATCGTGCATATCGACGTGCCGCGCACGATCGCCGATGGCGCCGCTTCGACGCACGTCGGCGAATACAACTTTCCGATCATCCAGCGTCACGTGGACCGGATCGTCACCGTGAGCGATGCGCAATTGATCGACACGCTGCGCTTCTTCGCGCAGCGCATGAAGATGGTGGTCGAGCCGACCGGCTGCCTCGCGGCGGCCGCCGTGCTGCAGAAGGTCGTGCCGGTCGAAGGCAAGCGCGTTGGCGTGATCGTGTCGGGCGGCAACGTCGATTTGCCGAAGCTGTCGCAGTATCTCGCGTGATGGCGGATCGTCACGACGCTGCGTTGACGATCAGATCGCGGTAGCCGTTCACGATCACGCTGTACGCGAAGTACGCGAACAGCACGGCGGACATCACGTGGCACGCGCGCAGGAGCTGCGTGCCGGCGCGCTTTCGGCCGTGGCTCGCTAGCGTGCAGATGAAGATCGTCCAGCCGAGTCCGCCGCAGAAGAAGCCGATCAGAAACACCGACGCGCTGACGGGACTCGTCGCGCCGGCCTTGGCGATGAGCGCGCCGCCGACCGCCGCAAACCACAATATCGCGCTCGGCGACGACACCGCGAGCAGGCATCCGCGCACGAAGCTTTGCCAATGCTTCGGGCGCGGCACGGTGAGATCCGCTTCGCCTTCGACGGGCGGCGCCGACGCCGGATTGAGCGCTTCACGCGCCATCTTCCAGGTGAGAAAGAGCAGCACGACGGCGCCGCCGATCCACACGACCCAGCGCACGGCGGAGAACTGCAAGAGCGCGGACATGCCCGCGAGCGCGAGCGCCGCGTAGAACAGATCGCCGAAGCACGTGCCGAGGCCGAGCACCATCCCCGGCTTGAATCCGTGCGACAGCGCGAGCGAAATGATCGCGACGTTGGCGATCCCGATATCCAGACACAACGACAGCGACAGAAAGAACCCGTCCGACAGCAACGACCACGAATGCATGTTGTTATTGATGGTTGTGAAGCGTGAAGCTGACATCGAGACGGCCGGTCGGCACGTTCATCGTGTTGCGTTTGGGCGGATTACGGAAGGCGGCGAGCGCATCGCGCTGTGCTTGCGTGCCGATGCCGAGCGCATCGAGCAGATGGACGACGACCGCGTTCACCACGGCCGTATTGCCGTCCTCGACTTTCACCGCGATGCCGATCGGACCTGTCTCGCGGCGCACGCCGATCGCGTAACTCGCGTCCGCGCCGGTCTTGGCAACGAGCGCGCCGCCGAACGCCTGCATCAGTAGCGTGCAGAAGCGGCCTTCGCCCGCGACGAGTTCCGGATGCGACGTCATCGCGCGATGGACGCGTGCGAGCGGCGAGCCGTCCGACGCGGCGGCGATGTTCATATAGAGCCGCGCGAGACGTTCGAGCGGGAAGGCGGGCGTCGGCAGATTGCAGCCGTCGATGGCCCATTGCACTTCGTCATCGGCGAGATCGACGGCGCGCGCCACCGTGCGCTTCACATGCGCCTGCAGCGGATGACTGGGCAAGTGGTAATCGGCGAGTGGCGCGTTCATCGCGCGCGCGCCCGCGAGCATGCCGGCGTGCTTGCCGGAGCAATTGCTGCAGACGGCGGTCGGCGTGAAATCGCGCCGGATCCAGTCCTTGTACACGGCGTCTGAAATCGGCGGATGGCCGCCGCAGCGCAGATCGCTTTCTCTCGCGTTCGACTTTGCGAGCATCGCGAGCGCGCGCTCGATATGACGCGGCTCGCTGCTGTGCGATCCGCACATCAGCGCGAGGTCCTCGTCGGTGAAGCCGAAGCGTTCCAGCGCGCCCGTTTCGATGACGGCGAGCGCCTGCGCGGGCTTCGCGGCCGAGCGCGGCAGCGTCACGCGGCGCGGATCGCCGAAAGAATGGATGAGGCGGCCATCGGCATCGACGACCGCGACATGCGCCGCGTGCGTGTTCTCGATGACATCGCCTCGATAGAGCGTGGCCGCGATCGTCATTTGTCGAGTCCCAGTTCGGTCCAGAGCGTATCGACGCGGCGCTTCACGGCTTCGTCCATGACGATCGGGCGGCCCCATTCGCGATTCGTTTCGCCGGGCCACTTGTTGGTCGCGTCGAGTCCCATCTTCGAGCCGAGACCCGCAACCGGCGACGCGAAATCGAGATAATCGATCGGCGTGCTGTCGACCATCACGGTGTCGCGCGTCGGATCGACCCGCGTCGTGATCGCCCAGATCACTTCCTTCCAGTCGCGCACGTTCACGTCTTCATCCACGACGACGATGAACTTCGTATACATGAATTGCCGCAGGAAGCTCCAGACGCCGAACATCACGCGCTTCGCGTGGCCGGGATAGCTCTTCTTCATCTGCACGATCGCCATGCGATAGCTGCAGCCCTCGGGCGGCAGATAGAAATCGGTGATCTCGGTGAACTGCTTCTGCAACAGCGGCACGAAGACTTCGTTCAGCGCGACGCCGAGCACGGCAGGCTCGTCCGGCGGTTTGCCTGTGTAGGTGGAATGGAACAGCGCGTCGCGGCGCATCGTGATCTTCTCGACGGTGAAGACCGGAAACCATTCCTGCTCGTTGTAATAGCCGGTGTGATCGCCGTACGGGCCTTCGAGCGCGTGCTCGTATTTCGCCGACGCCCCCGCCGACGGACGCGGCGGCGCGCCTGCGGGCGCAGGCGGCGGCGCGCCGTCCTGCGGATAGATGAAACCTTCGAGCACGATTTCCGCGCGTGCCGGCACCTGCAATGCATCGACGCCCGGCGTCAGGCATTTCGCGAGTTCGGTGCGCGATCCGCGCAGGAGACCAGCGAACTGATATTCGGACAACGAATCGGGCACGGGCGTCACTGCGCCGAGAATCGTCGCGGGATCGGCGCCGAGCACGACCGCCACGGGATACGGCTTGCCGGGATTCGCGAGCGCAAACTCACGGAAATCGAGCGCGCCGCCGCGATGCGCGAGCCAGCGCATGATGAGCTTGTTGCGCCCGATCAGCTGTTGCCGATAGATGCCGAGATTCTGACGCGGCTTGTTCGGCCCGCGCGTGACGGTGAGGCCCCAGGTGAGCAGCGGACCGGCGTCGCCGGGCCAGCATGTCTGGATCGGCAGCCGATTGAGATCGACGTCGTTGCCTTCCCACACGATTTCCTGACAGGGCGGCGCGCTGACCGACTTCGGCGCCATGTCCCACACGGCCTTCGCGAGCGAGAGCAGCTTGCCGGCATCCTTCAGGCCCTTCGGCGGCTCGGGCTCCTTGAGCGCGGAAAGCAGCCTGCCGACATCGCGCAACGAACTCAGCGCGGCGACGTCGCTGCCGAGACTCACATCGGAACCGCTTTGCGCGTCCGTCTCGATGCCCATGCCGAGCGCGACGCGCCGCGTCGTGCCGAACAGGTTCGCGAGCACGGGCATCGTGTGACCGGTGGGCGCTTCGAACAGCAGCGCCGGTCCGCCCGCGCGCAACACGCGATCGGAGACTTCGGTGATTTCGAGAACGGGAGAGACGGGCTGTCGAATGCGGCGGAGTTCACCGAGCGCTTCAAGGCGGGCGGTGAAGTCGCGCAGATCTTTGTATTTCATCGATGGTCGGAAGTGGACTCGAAGGCGCCCGGAGGCAGAACTCGCCGGGCGGGACGGCTGCGCGCTGAGCGATTGTCGATTTTACCTGCGTCGGCGTCCGTGCGTTGGGCGACATTCAGCGAAAACCGCTTGGAATCGCCCGGGAGACGTGGTTTTCGGCTGCTGAACACTGTTCAATATAACTGTAAGTAATTGAAACCAAAGTCTATAGCATTGACGGATCATTAAACCCTGTTAGAATCGCTTGGCATCCATTGCAGGTTTTGAAACTTTTTACCTTAGCCTCAGGTCTGTCAGACGCCAATGCGTCGCCTGCGCCGCTCCTGCCCGGCGATTCATGGCTGTTGGTTGTCATTGCCGGCGTTTCACACGCCGGTTTTTCGCGTGGAAAGCCACGTGCGCGTTCAGGGCATGCAGTTCGTGCCGCGCAACCCGGCGGATTTTTGCCGGATCGGCTTTTCAGACGGCGCTTGCCGTATCCCCGATGCCGCTGACGCTTACCGAGAGTGAGCGGTGTCTGATTTGTCTTTCGAGTACGTGCTTCATTCGTATTCATCTGCGCAAATCATGCAACATTGGGAGTATCGATGAATGCTTCGGTTTGGTGGGGTTCCGACTCCCGCGCCGCGCAGGTTGTGCGCGTAGCGCTACGTCGCGGACGCCGTTTGAGTCACCATCTCTTCGCCGTGGTCGGTTGCGCGGCCGTTGTCAGTGCGCTCGCGCTCTGGCTGGCGCCTTCCTGGCGCACGACGTTCGCCGCAAAGATCATGCCGTTCGTGTCGGCCGCGGTCCAGGCCGGTCCGGCGCGTTTGCTCGCCGGCCAGCCGCTGCCGCCGTTCTCGGCGGTGCATCGCGCGCCCGGCGACGCCGCGCTGCCCGTGAACGTGGCCGCTAACACGGCGGCGCCCGAAATTGCCAAGGCGCCGGCCGCCGTGACCCCGTCGCTCGGCGCGGCGGCCAGCGACGACGCCAGCACCCGTCAGCTCACCGGCGGCATCAGCCTGGCCGTGTCGCCCAACGGGCTCGATCCGCGCACGATGCCGTCCGTCGGCATGCTGGCGAACCTGATTCCTGCGCAACGCGTCGTCGCGGATGCGCGCGATGACCGCGTGCTCGTCTCGGCGCGTGAGCAGAAGCTCGTCGCGAATTTCATCGCGCGTCGCTATCGCGTGGCGCAAGAGCCGGTCACGGAACTCGTGCGCGCCGCGTTCGATACGGGTCGCGAAGTCGGCCTCGATCCGCTGCTGCTGCTTTCGGTGATGGCGATCGAATCGGGCTTCAATCCGTATGCGGAAAGCGGCGTCGGCGCGCAGGGCCTCATGCAGGTCATGTCGAAGGTGCATTCCGACAAATTCGAGTACTTCGGCGGCTCGCACGCGGCGCTCGATCCGCTCGCGAACATCAAGGTCGGCGCGCTCGTGCTGAAGGATTGCATCGCGCGCGGCGGCTCGGTGGCGGGCGGCTTGCGCTACTACGTCGGCTCGACGACGCAGGACGACGGCGGTTACGGCGCGAAGGTGCTGGCCGAGCGCTCGCGTCTGCGCGATGTCGCGCGTGGCCGCAATGTGCCGATCAACGCGCCGCAGGCGCCGGTCCAGGCCGCGCCGAAGCAGGTTCTCGCCTCGACGTCCGCGGACAAACGCGTTCACGCGACGATCGAATCGCCGAAGAAATCGCAGGACGATGGCGACGTGGACACGAAGCACGTCGCATCGGCGGAGCTGGGCGCGTAAGGCTTTCGGCAGACGTAAAAAGGAAAGGGCACCCGCGGGTGCCCTTTTTTGTTGCGCGTGCCGTCGCGATTATCGACGGAACAGCGTGCCCAGTCGCTGGACCGCTTCTTCCAGCTTCGCCTGCGACGTCGCATACGACAGCCGGATGTAGCGCTGCGGCGCGTGAAAACCGAAATCCGCGCCCGGCACGAGCACGACGCCCGCGTCGTGGAGCATCGAATGCGTGAGCGCATCGCTGTCGCCGGCGGCGGGGTGGCGGACCGTCGTCGTGTCGGCGTAGACGTAGAACGCGCCGTCCGGCACGACCGGCACGCCGAAACCGAGCGAGCGCAGCGCCGGCACGATGTAATCGCGACGCCGCTTGAACTCCAGTCGCCGTGCTTCGTAGATCGCGATCGTCCCCGGCTCGAAGCACGCGAGCGCCGCATGCTGCGCGAGCGCCGACGCGCAGATGAACAGATTCTGCGACAGCTTTTCGACCGCGCTGACCATCGCGTGCGGCACGACGAGCCAGCCGAGCCGCCAGCCGGTCATGTTGAAGTACTTCGAGAAGCTGTTCACGGTGACGACGTCGTCGCCGAAGGAGAGCGCGGACACGGGTTTCGCGTCGTAACTCAGGCCCTGGTAAATCTCGTCGACGATCGTGAAGCCGCCGCGCGCGCGCACCGTGTCGACGATGCGCCGCAGTTCGTTCGGCTCGATCGACGTGCCCGTCGGATTCGACGGCGACGCGAGCAGCACGCCGCGCGTCTTCTCGCTCCAGTTCTCCTCGACATGCTCGGCCGTCAACTGGAAGCGCTCGGCCGGGCCGCTCGCGATGAGCACCGGCTTGCCATCCGCCGCCGACACGAAATGCCGGTTGCACGGATAGCAGGGATCGGGCATCAGGACTTCGTCGCCGTTATCGACGAGCGCCATGCACGCCAGCAGCAGCGCCGCCGACGCGCCCGCCGTCACGACGATCCGCTCGGGGTCGACGGCCAGGCCGAAGGTATCGCGATAATGCTGCGAAATCGCCTCGCGCAGCGCGTGGATGCCGAGCGCGTTGGTGTACTGCGTCACGCCGCGCTTCAGGGCATCGGCGGCGGCTTTCGTGACCGGCTCCGGCGCGGTGAAATCCGGCTCGCCGATGCTCATGTGGATGATGTCGCGGCCCGCGCGCTCGAGCGCCTGCGCCTCTTTCATCAGCTCCATCACGTAGAACGGCTCGATTGCGTCGACGCGCGACGCCAGCCGCACGAGCGGTTCGGCTGTCTGGTTCATTTATGCTCCGCGGCCGCGCGCCTGCGCTTCGGTGGGCCGCATCACGACGGCGAGCTTGTCCAGCACGCCATTGACGTACTTGTAGCCGTCCGAGCCGCCGAAAGTTTTCGTCAACTCGACCGCTTCATTGATGACGACGCGATACGGCACGTCGATGTGATGCTTGAACTCGAAGGCGGCAACCAGCAGCACCGCGCGCTCGACCGGCGACAGCTGCTCGATCGGACGATCGAGGCACGGCTGCAACTCGGCCGACAGCGCGTCGGATTCCTTGATCACGCCGTGCAGGATCGCATCGAGATGATCCTTATCGGCCTTGTCGAAACCTTGAGAATTGCGCAACTGCGCGTCGATTTCGCCGGCGGGCGCGCCCGACAGCAACCACTGGTAAAGCCCTTGCGTCGCGAGTTCGCGCGAACGGCGTCGTGCGCTCTTCATGCGCGGTCCTCGTCTTCTTCGTCTTCGTCTTCATCGTCGCCGCCGAGCTGCTCGAGCGCGACGGACAGATTCGCCATTTCGACCGCCACGCGCGCGGCGTCGCGACCCTTTTCGGTCATGCGGGCGACGGCTTGCTCGTCGTTCTCGGTCGTCAGCACGGCGTTCGCAACCGGAATGCCGAAGTCGAGCGCGATGCGCGAGATGCCCGAGCCGCTTTCGTTCGACACGAGCTCGAAGTGATACGTCTCGCCGCGCACGACGGCGCCGAGCGCGATCAGCGCGTCGAACTGGCCGGATTCCGCGAGCTTTTGCAGCGCGAGCGGAATTTCGAGCGCGCCGGGCACCGTGACGAGCAGCACGTCCTGGCCGATCACGCCGAGGCGTTCCAGCTCCTCGATGCAGGCGTCGGCGAGGCCGTTGCACACCGGTTCGTTGAAGCGCGACTGCACGATGCCGATGCGCAGGCCGTCACCGTCGAGGTTCGGCTGGTATTGTCCGATTTCCATGAATGATTTCCGTTTGTTCAGATTGGGTTTGGCGTTCAGGCCGAGCGCAACTGCGTGATGCTCGTATCGGCGGGCGCGGCGGTGGCGGGGCAGCCGGGCATCGGCACGAAGCCTGTCACTTCCAGGCCGTAGCCCGACATGCTGCCGAGCTTGCGCGGATTCGCGAGCACTTCCATCTTGCCGACGCCGATATCGCGCAGAATTTGCGCGCCGATGCCGTAGGTTTTGAAGTCGATCGGGCGGCGCTTGAGTTCCGCCGCCTTGTCCTTCTGGTCGAACGCGCGGAACACGTCGACGAGATGTTCCTTCGTGTCGCCGCAATTGAGCATGACGATCGCGCCGAGATCGCGCGCGGCGATTTCCTTCATCGCGGCGTCGATGGTCCAAGAGTGCGTCGACGAGTCGATTTCGAGCAGATCCAGCACGGAGAGCGGTTCGTGCACGCGCACCGGCGTGTCGCGATCCGGACGCGGCGTGCCGCGCACGAGCGCGATGTGCGGCGAACCGGTGGGCTCGTCGCGATACAGCAGCGCGCGGAACGGACCGTGCGCGGTCTGCATCGTCCGCTCGCAGACTTTCTCGATGATCGATTCGGTGCGGCTGCGGTAGTGGATCAGATCGGCGATGGTGCCGATCATGATGCCGTGCTGCTGGCCGAACTCGATGAGGTCGGGCAGACGCGCCATTTCGCCGTCGTCCTTGATGATCTCGCAGATCACCGCGGCGGGCGTGAGACCCGCGAGCGCGGTCAGGTCGCAGCCGGCTTCCGTATGGCCCGCACGCACGAGCACGCCGCCCGGCTGCGCCATGATCGGGAAGACGTGGCCCGGCTGAACGATGTGCTCGGCGCGCGCATCGTGGGCGACGGCCGCGGCGATGGTTTTCGCGCGGTCGGCGGCCGAGATGCCGGTCGTCACGCCCTCGGCGGCTTCGATGCTCACCGTGAACGCCGTGCCGTACTGCGTGCCGTTGCGATGCGTCATGAGCGGCAGGTTCAACTGCTTGCAGCGTTCCTGCGTGAGCGTGAGGCAAATGAGGCCGCGGCCGTGCTTCGCCATGAAGTTGATCGCTTCGGGCGTGACGAATTCGGCGGCGACGACGAGATCGCCTTCATTCTCGCGGTCTTCTTCGTCGACGAGGATCACCATCCGGCCGGCTTTCAGTTCAGCGATGATCTCAGGAGTGGAGGCGAGCGACATGATGACGTCCCGAGCGGGCTCTGATTTGGGGAAAGCGCGTATTTTACGCCACGGCTGGTGGAGCGTCGGGGAAATCGACTCTCTTCGAGAGGTGGAGGTTTCCTAAGCCATTCGGACGAATGGCGCGACGGGCAAGCGTTTGGGAAACTGTCCTCACTGTAACTTTAAAGCGGATGGGTTTTGTACAATGTTGTGTACGTTAAACTTAATGGGACCGAACATGGCTTATAGGGCAAGGGACATCATTCCGCTCTCTCAGGCGCGTGCAAATCTCTCTGAACTCGTCGACGAGGTTCGCGGCGGCAATGAAAAGATCATCACGAAGAACGGAGAAAGCTATGCCGCGTTGATCAGCGCGGAAAAGCTCGAAGCGTTCTACCGCATGGAGAGGTCCCGCATTCATCTGGTGCTGCTGAACGACGCGTTGACCGCTCTGAAGAGCCTCGACAAGAACGAAACGGAAGATGCCGACGAGTACTTCATCCGTCTGAAAGCGCGTCTGGGAGCGCCGCAAACCGATGACGGAGAGTCGGACCGTGAATGATGAACGCAAGCGCACGACCATCCGAATCTCGAGCGAATTCGATGCCCGAATCACGGATATCGAGCGCTACTGGAACCGCGTAGACCGGCCTGAAAGCTTCCTTCGGCTAGTCGAGGCGATCGAAAAGAAGGTCGTACCGGTGCTTCGGCGCTTTCCGGCTCTTGGACGACGCCTTCTCAATTCGAAGCCGGATACGGTCGATGCTTTGCTGACGATCGAGGAGATCGTGGACGTCACGAAGTCGGGCGCGCCTCATCAAGGCGAGCTACACGAACATCTGTTCGATGACTACGTGCTGCTCTATCTGTTGTCCGGTGACACGATCACTTTCTTGTCGCTCCGGCACATGAAAGAGACTTCCTCCGAATTCAGGGATCTGTGGGGTCCGGAGCGCTAGGTCAGGACAACGCGAGCATTCACCCCGCACTCATCATCCTCTCCACATACCGCGCGATCAGATCGATCTCCAGATTGACCTTCGCGCCTTTGGCAAGCGCCTTGAGCGTCGTCACTTCGACGGTATGCGGAATCAGATTGATGGAAAACTCGCAGCCGTCGGCGCTGTCGCTGACGGAATTCACCGTGAGGCTCACCCCGTTCACCGTCACCGAGCCCTTGTAAGCCAGGTACTTGCCGATATCCTTCGGCGCCACGATGCGCAATTCGTGCGATTCGCCCACCGGCTCGAACTTCGACACGACGCCCAGCCCATCGACGTGACCGGATACGAGGTGCCCGCCAAGCCGGTCGTGCGCGCGCAACGCCTTTTCCAGATTCACGCCGGCGCCCGCATCGCCGAGTCCGACGGTCTTGTTGAGACTCTCGCGCGACACTTCGACGTCGAACGTGCCGGCCGATTTCTCGACAACCGTCATGCACGCGCCCTGAATCGCGATGCTGTCGCCGAGCTCGACGTCGGCGAGATCGAGATCGCCCGCGGCGACCGTCAGACGCACGCCCGCTTCCGGCTCGGCACCGAGCGGCGTGACTTTTTCGATTCGGCCCACGGCCGCGACAATTCCTGTGAACATCGGTCGGATTCCTCGATTCGGTGCTGGGTCAGCTCGCCACGTTGGCTTCGGCAAAACGCGCAAGTATGCGCAGATCGTCGCCGAGCCGGTCGATGCGATGAAATTTCAGATGCGGCCGCGCATCCAGCGTGTCGGGCGGCGCGAAGTCGAACATGCCGGGCGCGCTGCCGAGCAGGCTCGGCGCGAGATAGATCAGCAGTTCGTCGACGCAGCCTTCGCGCAGCAGCGAGCCGTTCAGCTTGTGGCCCGCTTCGACATGCAATTCGTTGATGCCGCGATCGGCGAGCGCCGTGAGCATCGCGGGCAGATCGACCTTGCCGTACTCGTTCGACAGCTCGATCAGATCCGCGCCTTTCTCGCGCAACGCGTCGATGCGCGCCGGATCGGCGTCGGCGGAATGGAAAATCCAGGGCGGCGCGCCGTCGAGGATGCGCGCGTGCATCGGCACATCCAGCCGGCTGTCGATCAGCACGCGTTGCGGCTGGCGCGGCGTGTCGACCGCGCGCACGGTCAGTTGCGGATCGTCCTCGCGCACCGTGCCGATTCCCGTGAGAATCGCGCAGGCGCGGGCGCGCCACGCGTGGCCGTCGGCGCGCGCGTCTTCGCCCGTGATCCACTGACTCTCGCCCGTCGGCAAACCGGTACGGCCGTCCAGCGTGGCCGCGACCTTCATTCGCACCCACGGACGGCGGCGCGTCATACGCGACACGAAGCCGATGTTCATCTCGTGCGCCTCGTTCGCGAGCAGTCCGCAACGCACGTCGATGCCGGCGTCGCGCAGCATCGTCAAGCCGCGGCCGGACACCGACGGGTTCGGATCTTCCATCGCGGCGATTACTTTCTCGACGCGCGCATCGATGAGCGCATGCGCGCACGGCGGCGTGCGGCCGAAGTGACTGCACGGTTCCAGCGACACATACGCGGTCGCGCCGCGCGGATCCTTGCCGCGCGAACGGGCGTCCTTCAGCGCCTGCACTTCGGCGTGATCCTGGCCGGCCGGCTGCGTGTAGCCCATGCCGATCACTTCGCCGTTCTTGACGAGCACGCAGCCGACGCGCGGATTCGGCGTCGTCGTGTACATGCCCTTCGAGGCGAGCGCGAGCGCGCGCTCCATGTGCGTGAAGTCGGTTTGCGAGAACATCGGCGCGGCCCGGAAACGTCAGGCGGCGAGCGACGCGAACGCGCCGCGCGCCGCGTCGATCGTCGCGTCGATGATCGCGTCGTCGTGCGCGCTCGACACGAAGCCCGCTTCGAACGCGGACGGCGCGAAGTACACGCCGGCATCGAGCATCGCGTGAAAGAACGCATTGAAGCGCCTCGTGTCGCCTTGCTGGATCTGCGCGAAGCTGCCCGGCACGCTGTCCATGAAATACAGGCCGAACATGCCGCCGATCGAATCGGCGGAGAAGGGCACCTTCGCGTCGCGGGCGGCGCCGGTGAGGCCGTCGACGAGCTTGCGCGTCTGCTTGGCGAGATCGTCGTAGAAACCGGGACGCTGGATCAGTTGCAACGTCTTCAGGCCCGCGGCCACCGCGATCGGATTGCCCGACAGCGTGCCCGCCTGATAGACGCCGCCGAGCGGCGCGAGATGAGCCATGATGTCGCGGCGTCCACCGAACGCGGCCGCCGGCATGCCGCCGCCGATGACCTTGCCGAGACAGGTGAGATCGGGCTTGATGCCGTAGACCTGCTGCGCGCCGCCGAGCGCCACGCGAAAGCCGCACATGACTTCGTCGAAGATCAGCACGGAGCCGTATTCGTTGCAGCGTTCGCGCAGCGCGCTGAGAAACTCGGGCGTCGCGCGCACGAGATTCATGTTGCCCGCGACCGGCTCGACGATCACCGACGCGATTTCCGGCCCGAACGCCTTGAACGCCTCGTTCAATTGCTCGACGTTGTTGTACTCGAGCACGGTCGTGTGCTTCGCGATGTCGGCGGGCACGCCGGCGGAAGTGGGATTCCCGAACGTGAGCAGACCGGAGCCGGCTTTGACGAGCAGGCTGTCCGCGTGCCCGTGATAGCAACCTTCGAACTTGACGATGCGGCTGCGGTTCGTGAAGCCGCGCGCGAGGCGCAATGCGCTCATCGTCGCTTCGGTGCCGGATGACACCATCCGCACCTGTTCGATCGACGGCACGAGCTTGCAGATTTCCTCGGCGATTTCGATTTCGGCTTCGGTCGGCGCGCCGAACGAGAAGCCGTTCGCGAGCACGCTTTGTACGGCGCCGAGCACTTCCGGATGGACATGGCCGAGAATCATCGGGCCCCACGAGCCGATGTAGTCGATATAGCGCTTGCCATCCGCATCCCAGAAATACGCGCCTTCTGCGCGCTCGATGAAGCGCGGCGTGCCGCCGACCGAGCGGAACGCCCGCACCGGCGAGTTCACGCCGCCGGGAATGGTTCGCTGCGCGCGTTCGAAGAGAGCTTGATTCTTGGACATGGATGGAAGCCTGCACTGAAAAGTGGATGCGGGAGTCGCGAGGACACGCGCCCGGCTGCCGCTGCAACGTCTGCACGGCGCGCGAAACGCGCCGTCCGGCGCGAAAAACGATGCTGAAATTGTACCGGAGTCGTTGCAATGCAACCGTGTCCGGCTAGGGTCGCATCGAGGGCCCTCCGGTGCGTGCGGCCCACAGTTTTTCCAGCGCGCCCTCGGCGATCGGCTTGATGAGCGTGCCGGACATCTGCGCGTCCCACGTCTGCACGGAGAACGGATGCGCGCGCAATTCGTCGCGCGTGACGACGACCTGCTCGCGCGCATCGACGAGCCAGTCATAAACGAAGTCGATGCACAGCCGATAGCCGCGCTTGGCTCCGGCATCCGGCACTTCGTACGGCGCGCGCGTCACCCAGCCCGACGCGAACACGCCCCTGGGTTCCTGCGACACGCGATGCACGAAGACCCGATCGCCCGGCAAGAGTCCGCGCGCGGTGCCGCAGCCCCATACGTCGGCAACGGCATCGCCTGCGGCGACGCGCCGCGCGAACTCGGGCAAGTCGGGCCACGGCCATTTCTTTGGGCTCCAGATCAGCAGAAAGGCGGTCATGGGTTCGGTCGGACGAGAAGAGAGCGATGAGCTTAACGCAGCGTCGCGACCGGGGCCGGATCGCGGCAAGGGCTCGCGTACAATGTTTGCTCCTTGCGCGGTAAGGATGCCGCGCGGCCTCAACGCTTCCCCGTCTCCCGAACTCCATGTCCGACACCACCCGGCGCCGGCCCGATGGCCGTTTGATCCTTCTGCTCGGCGCGCTCGCCGCGTGCGGCCCGCTGTCGATCGACATGTATCTGCCGAGCCTGCCGTCGCTCGCCGCCGCGTTCGGCACGAGCCCGGCCGCCGCGCAAAGCACGCTGACGAGCTTCATGTTCGGCTTCTCGTTCGGCATGCTGCTCTACGGTCCGATGTCCGACGCCTATGGCCGCCGCCCCGTCCTGCTCGGCGGCATCGCGCTGTACGCGCTCGCGAGCATCGGCTGCGCGGCGGCGTTTTCCATCGACGCGCTCGTCTTCGTGCGCTTCCTGCAGGCGCTCGGCGCGGGCGCGGCGTCGGTGCTCGCGCGCGCGATCGCCCGCGACGCCCACGCGCCGACCGACGCGGCACGCGTCCTGTCGATGCTGTCCATCGTCACGTCGATCGGACCGTTGCTCGCGCCGCTGATCGGCGGGCAATTGCTGCTGCTGGGCAGCTGGCGCGTCGTGTTCGTCGCGCTCACGCTCTTCGGCGTGACATGCGCGGTGACGGCGTATCTGCGCGTGCCGGAGACATGGCCTAAGGAAAGGCGCGCGAGCGCGGCGGTCGGCAAATCGTTCGCCGCTTACGGGCATCTGCTGACCGATCCCGTCACCTGGGGCCACATGATGTGCGGCGGCATGGCTTTCGCGTCGATGTTCGCGTACATCACCGCCACGCCGTTCGTCTATATCGATTACTTCCACGTCAGGCCGCAGTATTACGGGCTGCTGTTCGGCCTGAACATCGTCGGCATCATCGCGGGGAATGTGCTCAACACGAAGTTCGTCGGCCGCGTCGGCGCGATGAAGATGATTTCGGCTGCATCGTTCGTGAGCGTCGCGGCGGCGCTCGCGGTCGCGTTCGTGGCGCTGACGGGCTTGGGCGGCCTGTGGTCGATCGTCGTGACGCTGTTCTTCGTGGTCGGCGTGGTCGGACTGCTGTCGGCCAATTGCACGACCGAGCTGATGCATCGGTATCCGCACAACGCGGGCGCGGCCGCCGCGGTTTTCGGCGCGATGCAGCTCGCGCTCGGCGCGCTCGCGAGTCTCGCCGTCGGCTTGTTTCACGATGTTTCGCCGCATGGAATGGGCATCGTGATAGGCGTGTGCGGCGTGCTGACATTCGCCGGGCGCACGCTGGTGCTGCGCTCGCACGCGGCGCCCGTGAAGGTCTGAACGGCGCGCAGAAACAAAAAAGCCTCGCTATGTGGCGAGGCTCAACATTTGATGCTCGTTTTTGCGGTCTCGAATCAGATGTGCCTGGGTCAAAGGTGCTTCCTGGGTCGATCGCAGTTGTTTGTCGATTCGGTAACTTACTGGGTCAAAGTTGTTTACCGGCTCGCTTCGGTCGCAGGGGCAATAGGCATGTTCTCCAGATGAGCGATCAGTGGTGCCTGGGTCAAAGGTGCTTCCTGATCGGGTTCGTGTCGATTCGGTTATTCCTCGTTGCCGTTTCAGCCTTGTCGACGAAGCTGGACTGCATCAAGGAATGAGACGAGTGTAGGCCGTCGTCGAACGACGACATATCGAAGGAATTCGAATCGGTGGGCAAGGCCGCGTGACGGCCGAAACGCGCTGTTGCGCGCCGTGAAACCGATGTTCGCCAAATCTGCGCGCGCGAGCGTCGGCATGGGCGGCGCGAGACGAATGCCGCGCGCCGCGAGCGCGGACAGCGTGGCCTCGTTGACATCGGAGATCACGCAGAGCGCGACGATCTCATGAAGGTTCGACGTGACGAAGGCGCGTTCGCCGGCGGCGGCGAACGCATCGGGGTCGAGCGTGAAGCGTGTCGGCGGGATCGGGATCGGCATGACTCGGGAAGCGCATTCGAAGGGTCCAGATCCTGCAGACTGCGTTCGCGCTTCTCGATAGGCATCGACTGAAACGTCCCCGCGTGCTGCTATTCGAGCGGGCCGATCGTCGCCGCGAGAAACGTGAAGGCCGCGGCTTCCGCCTGCGCGACCGCTCCGGGTTCGACGCCCGCGCCGTGCCCGCCGTCGCCGGTCTCCTGATACCAGACGTCGGCGTGGCCTTGCGCCTGCATCTTCGCGGCCATCTTGCGCGCGTGGCCGGGATGCACGCGGTCGTCGCTCGTCGATGACGTGAACAGCGCCGGCGGATACGTCACGTCGGCCTTCACGTTCTGATACGGCGAATACGCCATCAGATGATGAAGATCGCCGGCGTCGTCGGGATCGCCGTATTCGTCGATCCACGATGCGCCTTGCAACAGCAAGTGAAAGCGCGCCATATCGAGCAGCGGCACTTCGGACAGCACGGCGCCGAAAAGCTCGGGCCGTTGGACCATGCACGCGCCGGTGAGCAGGCCGCCGTTGCTGCCGCCCCGAATGGCGAGCTTCTTCGGCGTCGTGACGCCGCCATCGACGAGCGCTTGCGCCACCGCGGTGAAATCATCGAACGAAATTTGACGGTTCTCGCGCAATGCCGCCTGATGCCACGCCGGGCCGAACTCGCCGCCGCCACGGATATTCGCGACCGCGTACAGCCCGCCGCGTTCGAGCCACGCGATGCCCGTGGTTGCGTCGTAGCCGGGGTCGAGCGCGACTTCGAAGCCGCCGTAGCCGTAGAGCAGGCAAGGGCGCGGTTCGGCGGTGGTCTCGATGTCTCTTCCGATCAGCCAGTACGGAATGCGTTCGCCGTCCGGCGCGATCGCGTGGCGGCGCACGGCGGCGAGACCGGTTGCGTCGAATTGCGCGGGAAGGCGCGCGAGCAGTCGCCAGGGCGCGTCGCTGGCGAGATCGGCGTGATAGAGCGACGGCGGCAACAGAAAATGCTCGACGTGGATGAGCACGGTGTCGTCGCGTTCGCTGTCGATCGAATCGACCCATGACTGGCTCGCTTCCGGCAGCGCGAATTCGCGCGCCTGCCATGCGTCATCGGGATTCGCGTCCGGGCGCAGCAGCGTGACGCGCGGCGTGCCGTCATCCATCTGCGAAACGATGAGGAACTGCTTCGTGAAGTCGATGCCCGCGAGGACGAGGCGTTCCGACGGCGTGAAAAGCGCCGTGAACCGGCGCGAGCCGGCGAGAAACGCGTCGCGGCGGATGACGGTCAGCGTGCCGGGCGCGTAGCGGCGCCCGCCCGCGTTCCAGAACTTGCGCGGCGTGACGAAGAGCCAGCCGTTCCAGTGCTCGATTTCCGCGTGCGACGGCAGATCGTACTGGCGCCATTCGTTGGCGGTTTCGTCGAGCCAGTAGTTGAGCGTGTCGTAGAACGTGACCGCGCGCGACGCGAGATGCAGCTTCTCGATCGGATCGTAGTCCACGCCCGCCGACACGTCGCGCCGATTGCCTTCGAACACGACGGGCGCATCCGCGAGCGGCGTGCCGCGCTTCCAGCGACGCGCCTGCCGTGGAAATCCGGATGTCGTCAGCGCGGGGCTCGGGTTCGTCTTGCTGTCGTCCCAGCCGACGTACACGGTGTCGCGATCGATCCACGAGATGTCGTGCTTGCCGACATCGGGCAATGCGAAGCCATCCGCGACGAACGTTTTCGACGCGATCTCGAACTCGCGCACCATGCACGCGTCCGAGCCGCCCGGCGACAGGCTCACGAGCGCGCGATCGTAGTCGGGATAGAGCATGTCGAAGTCGGCGAGGGCCCAGCGTGTGTCGCCCACCGCGTCGGTGTTCAGGTCGAGCGCGTCGACGTCGAGGATCGTTTCCCATGCGGGCTTGCCTTCGAGCCACGCAGACCACGGCGTGCGGCGTACGATGCCGAGCGGATGCGCGTCGTCCTGCCATGTGTTGTAGCCCCAGTCGCCGTAACGCGAACAGGCGACGATGCGGTCTTTCGACGTGTACGCCTTTTCGAGCCGGCCGGCGAGGGCGCGCGCGTCGGGCGTGTTGCCGAACGCGGCTTCGGTGCGGCGGTTCTGGGCGTCGATCCACGACTGCACGCGGGCGTCGTCGAGCGCTTCGAGGCCGATGAAGGGATCGGGGCCGTCGGAGGGCGGCCAGGCGAGTTCGGGATTCTGATCGAGGATGGTCATGCGGAATCGGAGCTTCGAAAGGCAAAACGCCGATTGTGCCTGTTATGGCGGCGCAATGAAAAAGCCGCGCATCAGCGCGGCTTTCAACTTCAACGACCAGGCAGACTCAAGCCAGCCGCTCTTCCGTCTGCGGATCGAACAGCACGGCCTTCGACACATCGAACAGCAGGGTCATGTTCGTCATCGGCTGCGGATTGCTCGCAGGGTGCACGCGCGACACGACGCGCTTGCCGTTCACCTGCGCGAACACGAGCGTGTCCGGGCCGGTCGGCTCGATCACGTCGACGCGCACGTCGACCGGCTGCAGGCTCGCATCCGACACATCGTGCGCGCTGCGCGAATCGGTGATGCGCTCCGGGCGCAGGCCCAGAATCACATCCTGCCCGACCTTGCTGCGCAAACGACCCGCATCGAACGGCAGATTCAGCACCTTCTGCGTGACGCCCGTATCGAGTTGCAAACCGACGCCCGAACCCGACTCGACGAGCTTGCCCGTGATGAAGTTCATCGGCGGCGCGCCGATAAAGCCCGCGACGAACAGATTCGACGGCGAATCGTAAATCTCCTGCGGCGCGCCGAACTGCTGCACGATGCCGTCCTTCATCACCGCGATGCGATCGCCGAGCGTCATCGCTTCGATCTGATCGTGCGTCACGTAGACGATCGTCGTGCCGAGGCGCTGATGCAAGAGCTTGATCTCCGAACGCATCTCGATGCGCAGCTTCGCGTCGAGGTTCGAAAGCGGCTCGTCGAACAGGAACATCACCGGATCGCGTGCGAGGGCGCGGCCCATCGCGACGCGCTGACGCTGCCCGCCCGACAGTTGCCCCGGCTTGCGATCGAGCAGATGACCGATCTGCAGCGTCTCCGACACGCGATCGACGATCTTCTTCTGCTCGTCCTTCGGCACCTTGCGAATGTTGAGACCGAACGAGATGTTGTCGCGCACGCTCATCGAAGGGTAGAGCGCGTAGGACTGGAACACCATCGCGATATCGCGGTCCTTCGGCGAGAGGTCGTTGACCGTCTTGCCGTCGATCATGATGTCGCCACGGGTCACGGTCTCCAGACCCGCGATCATGTTCAGCAGGGTCGACTTGCCGCAGCCCGAGCCGCCGACGAGGATCAGGAACTGACCGTCCTCGATATCGATATTGACGCCCTTGAGAACCGGCACCCCGTTCGGGTAGGTCTTGTACACGTCACGGATGGAAAGGCTTGCCATGTGAATCCTCTATCTCTCGATACTGCTCGTTTAACCCTTCACCGCGCCGGCGGTCAGCCCGCGCACGAAATAACGTCCCGCGATCATGTAGACGAGGATCGTCGGCAATGCGGCGATGATCGCGCCGGCCATGTCGACGTTGTATTCCTTCACGCCCGTCGATGTGTTCACGAGGTTGTTCAGCGCCACCGTGATCGGCATGGAATCCACGCCCGAAAACACGATACCGAACAGGAAATCGTTCCAGATCTGCGTGAATTGCCAGATCAGGCACACCATGAAGATCGGCAGCGACACCGGCAGCAGAATCTTCGTGAAGATGGTGAAGAAACCCGCGCCGTCGATGCGCGCCGCCTTCACGAGCTCGGCCGGAATGCTCACGTAGAAGTTGCGGAAGAACATCGTCGTGAACGCGATGCCGTAGATCACATGCACGAGCACGAGGCCGGTCGTCGTGTTCGAAAGGCCGAGAAAGCCCTGCAGACGCGCCATCGGAAGAAGGATCGCCTGGAAGGGGATGAAGCAGCCGACGAGCAGCATCGTGAAGATGGCGTCCGCGCCGCGGAAGCGCCAGTGCGTGAGCACGTAGCCGTTGAACGCGCCGATGAACGACGAGATCAGCACGGCGGGGATCACCATGCGGACCGAGTTCATGAAGAACGGCTCCATGCCGTCGCAGCGCACGCCGGTACACGCTTCCTGCCACGCTTTGACCCACGGCGCGAACGTGAAGTGCGTCGGCGGCGTGAGCAGATTGCCCGTGCGAAGCTGGTCGAGATCCTTGAACGACGTCGACAGCATCACGTAGATCGGGAACAGGAAGTAGAGCGCGAAAAGTATGAGCACCGCGTAGATGACGGCGCGGCTCAGGGTCATCTTAGGCTGCATTGCGGGTGCTCCTCGATTCGAGATACATGAGCGGCACGAGCACGGCGACGACGGTGGCGAGCATCATCATCGACGATGCGGCGCCCACGCCCAGTTGCCCGCGATTGAACGAGAACGTGTACATGAAGATTGCCGGCAGCGACGACGACGTGCCCGGACCGCCCGCCGTCAACGCGACGACGAGGTCGAAGGTCTTGATCGTGATGTGGCAGAGGATCAGCAGCACGGAGAAGAACACCGGGCGCATGCTCGGAATCACGATCTTGCGGTAGATGGTCGGCAGCGTCGCGCCATCGACTTGCGCGGCCTTGAAAATTTCGCCGTCGACGCCGCGCAGACCGGCGAGGAAGAGCGCCATCACGAAGCCCGTCGATTGCCACACCGCGGCGATCACGACGCAGAAAATCGCCTTGTCCGGGTCGCCGAGCCAGTTGAACGAGAAACTCGTCCAGCCCCAGTCATGAAACACTTTCTCCAGACCGAGGCCGGGGTTCAGAATCCACTGCCACGCGGTGCCGGTCACGATGAACGAAAGCGCCATCGGATAGAGGAAGACCGCGCGCAATGCACCTTCGTTGCGGATCTTCTGGTCGAGAAGGATCGCAAGGAAAAGGCCGAGGAACACGCAAATCCCGATGAACGGAATGCCGAACCAGCCGAGGTTGGCGGCGGAAGTCCACCAGACGTCGTTGGCGAAAAGCTGTTTGTAGCGGTCGAAGCCCGCGAAATCGTAGCGCGGCATGAGCCGCGATTCGGAAAGCGACAGATACCCGGTAATGGCGATGAAGCCGTACACGAAAACGAGCGCGATCACGACGCTGGGAGCGAGCACCAGCTTCGGAATCATGCGATCGGCGAGCGCCGCCGTCGGTGACGCGCGACGGGGCGGGTTTTGCGGTTTCTTGTCCGCGGCGATGGAGGCAGTCACGACTCGACTCCTGGAAGATGCGCCGGCGCTTTTCGTGCGTTTAGGTGCACTGACTGGCGCTTCTGTGGCGAATGCCTGCTGGCGCTGAAATGTTGCGACGTTACAGATGCAGTCCTGCTCTGTCTTGCCCCGCCCGGCGCATGCCTTTCGCACACGCGCCGGGCGGATGCGGCCTTACTTCGTCTTGGCGGCGTTCGCGAGTGCGGCAACCGCGCTCTTCGAATCCTGCGACGAATTCATGAACTTCGTCACGACGTCGGTCATCGCGCCGGCGACGGCATCGCCCTGAGCCATGCCGTGCGCGAGCGACGGAACATAGCCGCCCGATTTGATCGCCGTCTGTTCATCAGCGTAGGACTTCTTCGCGCAGTCGTCGAACTTATCCATCGGGACGCCGAGACGCACCGGGATCGACCCCTTGTTCAGACTGAACTGCTCCTGGAATTCCGGCGTCATGATGGTCTTCGCGAGCGCCAGCTGGCCCGGCGTCGCGGCCTTCTGGCCCTTCTGCTGGAAGAACACGAACGAGTCGACGTTGAACGTGTAGGCCTTCTCCGTGCCCGGCACCGGCGCGCACACGTAGTCCGTGCCCGCCTTCTTGCCGGCGCCGGCGAATTCGCCCTTCGCCCAGTCGCCCATGAACTGCATGCCGGCCTTGCCGTTGATGACCATCGCGGTCGCGAGGTTCCAGTCGCGGCCCGTGCGGCCGCTATCGAAGTAGCCCTGGATCTTGCGGACCGTGTCGAACACCTGAACCATCTTGTCCGAGGTCAAGGTCTTCTGATCGAGATCGACGATCGCCTTCTTGTAGAAGTCCGCGCCCTGCGACAGCACGACGTCTTCCCACAGCGTCAGGTCCTGCCACGGCTGGCCGCCCATCGCGATCGGCATGATGCCCGCGGCCTTCATCTTGTCGGCGACCTGGAAGAACTCGTTCCAGTTGGTCGGGACCTTGCCGCCCGCCTTGTCGAGCGCGGCCTTGTTGATGTACAGCCAGTTCACGCGATGCACCGAGAAGGGCGCGGCGACGTAGTGGCCGTCGGCGTGGATGATCTTGTCGATTTCCGGCGGCAGGTTCTTTTTCCAGTCGCCCGCGACGGAATCGATCGGCACGAGGACGCCTTGCTCGGCCCATTCCTGGATCAGCGGACCCTTGATCTGCGCCGCCGACGGCGCGTTGCCCGAGATGACCTGCGTCTTCAGCGCGGTCATCGCGGCCGCGCCCGCACCGCCCGCGACAGCGAAGTCCTTCCAGGTGTAACCCTGCTTCGTCATGTCGTCCTTGAGCACGCCGACAGCCTTGGATTCGCCGCCGGACGTCCACCAGTGCAACACGGAAACGGCCTCGGCAGCCTGAACCGCCGACGCCGTCGCGCCGCACAGAAGACCTGCGGCGCACAGCGCGCCCATGAGCTTACGGACTTTCATTGTTTATCTCCTCCAGACACCTGACAAGAAACGATTGGCTCCCGATGCAGCCAGAAGCATGGCTAAGAAGCGGTGGTCGAAAAAACGGCAAAACTGGATGGCCGGGAATCGGCGGTGTCGGCGGGGATGCGGCAGGCGCGAGTCACGACGGACGCGACGTGCCGGGCCGGCAGACCGATAGTCGGCCGCACGGCGCTCAAGAGATGAGTGGGTTGAATCGCAACGGCTGTCTCCTCTTTTGATTTTTACCCGTTCGTTCGAGCGTTGCCCCGAAAGACGCACTCGACGGCGAGGCGCGAGGCCTGAACGATCGTGAGCCGCAAGGGGCGCTTTCCGTGGAAAGCGGCGCGCCGCGCGCTCCGTTAACATGCGCTCAGAACGATCATCTGTAAAAAAGCTCGTCACCAGACTTGTCTGATTGACTTTGGCAATTTTCTGTAGATGACATTTCCTCTTGATTTGGATTGTAGTTAAACTACAATTCAGTGTCAAAAAAAATTTTATCGGACTACGCTGTCATCCGTAGTCACCCGGGCGACTCGCCCCGATTCGACTCACATCCGCTCTCGAACCCACGTAGAGACTCATGCAAAGCGACTCGAACTTCACCTTCGTACTCTTCGGCGGCACCGGCGACCTCTCCATGCGCAAGATTCTTCCCGCGCTCTTCGAGGCGCATCGCGCGGGCATGCTCAATCCGGCGGGCAGAATCGTCTCGGTCGCGCGCGAGGCCAAGCAGCAAGAGGAATACCGCGCGTGGGTCGAGGATCACGTGAAGCCGCATGTAGCGAAGAACGGCATCGATGGAGCCGCGTGGCAGAGCTTCATCGAGCGCTTCGAGTACGTCGGGCTGGACCTGGGACGTCCGGAGGACTTCGTCGTCTTGCGCGACGCGCTCGCCCGGTTCGACGGCACGCGCGTCTTCTATCTGGCGACGGGGCCGTCGCTGTTCGTGCCGATCTGCCGGGCGCTCGCCGATGTCGGCCTGAACCAGAACGCGCGCATCGTGCTCGAAAAGCCGCTCGGCTACGACCTGAAGTCGTCGAACGCGATCAACGACGCCGTCGGCGAAATCTTCCAGGAAGAGCAGATCTATCGGATCGATCACTATCTCGGCAAGGAGCCGGTGCAGAACCTGCTCGCGCTGCGCTTCGGCAACGCGCTTTTCGAGCCGCTGTGGCGGCGGGAATGGGTCGAGAGCATCCAGATCACGATCGCCGAGGAACTGGGCGTGGAAGCGCGCGGCGACTTCTACGACAATACGGGCGCGCTGCGCGACATGGTGCAGAACCACTTGCTCCAGTTGCTTTCCATCGTGACGATGGAGCCGCCGCACTCGATGGACTCCGACTCCGTGCGCGACGAGAAACTGCGCGTGCTGCGCGCGCTCAAGCCCATCGACGAGCGCGACATCAGCCGCGTCGCGGTGCGCGGGCAATATCATGCGGGTGTGATCCGCGGTACGGCGGTGCCCGCGTACGTGACCGAGCCGGGCGTGCGCCCCGACAGCACGACGGAAACTTTCGTCGCGCTGAAGGTGGAGATCGAGAATTGGCGTTGGGCGGGCGTGCCGTTTTTCCTGCGCACCGGCAAGCGGCTCGCGGATCGCGTCGCGGAGATCGTCGTGAATTTCCGCGCGGTGCCGCATTCGGCGCTCGGCGCGAACGCATTGCGCGCGGGCGCGAACCGTCTCGTGATCCGGTTGCAGCCGAACGAGTCGATTCGTCTCTACTGCCTGGCGAAGCAGCCGGGCGAGGGCATGAACCTCGCGAGCGTGCATCTTGATCTCGCGTTCGATCAGTTCTTCAAGGAAGGACAGATGGAGGCGTATCAGCGGCTTCTGCTCGATGTGATTCACGGCCGCCTCGCGCTTTTCGTGCGGCGCGACGAGCAGGAAGCGGCGTGGCGCTGGGTCGAGCCGATCCTGAACGCGTGGGCATCGGCGACCAGCAAGCCGAAGCCGTATGCGGCGGGCACGTGGGGACCGGCGGCATCGAGCGCGATGCTCGCGCAGGCGGGCACGTGCTGGCTGGAAGAAGAGAATTGAGGGAGTGACGCCGACGCAGCCCGCAAGAGGCGCGCGGCGCGCACGAAGATTCAGGACACCGCTTCGCCCGTCATTGCGACGGCGCGAACAGAAAGCGGATCGATAAACCAGAACAAGCAGGAGGAGCAGTGATCGAGCTTCATACTTTCGACGATCCGCGCGCCCATTCGAACGCGCTGGCGAAAGCCGTGAGCGACGCGCTGAAAGCGTCCCTCGCGGCAAGAGGCGCGGCATCGGCCGATGCCGCCGGACAAACCGCTCACGCCACGCTGGCGGTCTCGGGCGGCACGAGTCCGAAACCGTTCTTGCAGTCGCTCTCGCGCGAGCCGCTCGACTGGGCGCACATCGACGTGACGCTCGTCGACGACCGCTGGGTGCCCGAAACCGATTCCGCGAGCAACGCGCAGCTCGTGCGCGACACGCTGCTGCAGAACGCGGCGGGGTCGGCGTATTTCCTGCCGCTCGTCGATACGGCCAAGCCGCTCGAGGCGCACATCGCCGAACTGAACGCCGATCCGCGCCGCCGTTTGCCGGACGTGGCCGTGCTCGGCATGGGCGAGGACGGCCACACGGCCTCGATTTTCGCCGACGCGCCCGAATGGGATTTCGCGATCTCCACGCCGGACCGGTTCATCGCCGTGCATCCGGGCGCGGCGCCGCATGCGCGCGTGAGCCTGTCGATGTCGGCGCTCAAGCAGATCGGGCAGTTGTATCTGTTCATCGCCGGGCAGAAGAAACTCGACGTCCTGAACGCGGCGCTCGCCGCGCCGCAAAAAAACGCCATCTCGACGCTGGCCCACGCTGAAGGAGTGAAGCTCGATGTCTACTGGTGTGCATAAGACAGCGGCTCAGCACGCCGACGGACCGCGGCTTCTGGCCGACATCGGCGGCACGAACGCGCGCTTCGCGCTGGAGACCGCAACCGGCGAGATCGGGCAGATCCGCGTGTATCCGGGGGCCGATTACCCCGGCATCGCGGAGGTGATGCAGCAGTATCTGAAGGACACGAAGGTCGGCCGCGTCAATCATGCGGCGATCGCGATCGCGAATCCGGTCGACGGCGATCACGTGAAGATGACCAATCACGACTGGAGCTTCTCGATCGAGGCGACGCGCCGCGCGCTCGGCTTCGACACGCTGCTCGTCGTGAACGACTTCACCGCGCTCGCGATGGCGCTGCCCGGCCTGACCGACGCCCAGCGCGAACAGGTCGGCGGCGGCTCGCGGCGGCAGAACAGCGTGATCGGTCTGCTCGGGCCCGGCACGGGTTTGGGCGTCTCCGGGCTGATTCCGGCGGACGATCGCTGGATCGCGCTCGGCAGCGAAGGCGGCCACGCGACGTTTTCGCCGTTCGACGAGAACGAAGACCTCGTCACCCGCTATGCGCGCCGCAAGTTTCCGCACGTCTCGTTCGAGCGCGTGTGCGCGGGGCAGGGGCTGGAGCTGATCTACCGGGCGTTCGCGGAGCGCGACAACGTCACGGTCGCCGACACCTTCACCGCCGCCGATGTCACGACGCGCGCGCTGCAAGGCGAGCCGCTCGCGCTCGAAACGGTGAACTGTTTCTGCGCGATCCTCGGCACGTTCGCGGGCAATATCGCGGTGACGCTGGGCGCGCTGGGCGGCATTTACATCGGCGGCGGCATCGTGCTGAAGCTCGGCGAGCTGTTCCACAAGTCGCCGTTTCGCGAGCGCTTCGAGTCGAAAGGGCGCTTCCAGCAGTATCTGTCGGGCATTCCGACGTACATCATCACGGCGGAATATCCGGCGTTTCTCGGCGTGTCGGCGATTTTGTCGGAACAGTTGTCGAATCGCGCGAACAGCGGTTCGTCGGCCGTGTTCGAACGCATCCGCCAGATGCGTGACGCGCTGACGCCCGCCGAGCGGCGCGTCGCCGATCTCGCGCTGAATCATCCGCGCTCGATCATCAACGATCCGATCATCGACATCGCGCGCAAGGCCGACGTCAGCCAGCCGACGGTGATCCGCTTTTGCCGCTCGCTCGGCTGCCAGGGCTTGTCCGACTTCAAGCTGAAGCTCGCGACCGGCTTGACCGGCACCATTCCGGTGAGCCACAGCCAGGTGCATCTCGGCGATACGGCCACGGACTTCGGCGCGAAGGTGCTCGACAACACCGTGTCGGCGATCCTGCAGTTGCGCGAGCATCTGAACTTCGAGAACGTCGAGCGCGCGATCGATATCCTCAACGGCGCGCGGCGCATCGAGTTCTACGGGCTCGGGAATTCGAATATCGTCGCGCAGGACGCGCACTACAAGTTCTTCCGCTTCGGCATTCCGACGATCGCGTACGGCGACCTGTACATGCAGGCGGCGTCCGCGGCGCTGCTCGGCAAGGGCGATGTGATCGTGGCGGTGTCGAAGTCGGGGCGCGCGCCGGAACTGCTGCGCGTGCTAGAAGTGGCGATGCAGCAAGGCGCGACGGTCATCGCTATTACGTCGAGCAACACGCCGCTCGCCAAGCGCGCGACGGTCGCGCTGGAGACGGATCACATCGAGATCCGCGAGTCGCAGCTTTCGATGATCTCGCGCATTCTGCACCTCGTCATCATCGACATTCTCGCGGTCGGCGTCGCGATTCGCCGTGCCGCGCCGAAGCCCGGCGCGAAGATCAGCGAGACGGTCGCGAAGGCGCGTCAGTCGAGCGACGATGACGCCGCCGCCGTGCTCGACTGGCTGAGCCACGGCGCATCGGGAATGGCGCGCGACTGAAGCGCTTTCGAAGCGCGATGAACGAAGGGCCGCCGATGCGAATCGGCGGCCCTTTGTCTTGCGGATCGAACCGGCGCGTCAGAACGAGTGCTGGATGCCCGCGTACACGCCCGACTGACTATGTCCGACGAGCGGGTTGTCCGTCGCCGCCGACGTGCCGTAGTTGTTGGCGTTCAGGCCGTAGTTCGCGGTGCTGCTGTTGCGCACCGTGGCGATCTGAATGTCGAACAGCGTGCGCTTCGAGATGTTGTACGAACCGCCGACCGAATAGATGGTCGCGTTGCCCGCGCCGTTGTTGCCGTTCACGTGATACACCGCGCCGATCAGCGCCGCTGCCGGCGTGGCTTGCCACGTCACGCCGCCCCATTCGTGATCGAGCGTGCTCGGCTGGCCGGGCAGCAGGTTCGTCATGCCGGACGTGCGGATCGCCTGATAGCCGCCCTGCAGCTTGAACTGGCCGAGGAACACGTTGAACATCGCCGTGTATTCGCGCGAGTAGGCGTAGGCACCGTTGCCCGTGCTGTAGTCACCGCCGAGCGTGCCGTTCGCCGGGTTGCGGATCTCGTCGTAGATGCCGCGCACCTGAAACAGCGGCGATGTGTAGGTGATCTGCGCACCGGCCTGACGGCCCTGCGGCGTGGTGCCGTTGCCGTTCCAGTTGGTCGCGTTGGACAGCGCGTACTGGCCGTAGAAATCGAAGCCCGCGAACTTCGGCGACTGATACGAAATGTTGTTGCTCGACTGCGGCCAGTTGCGGCCACGCACCAGCGATGCCGACGACCAGTTCGACTGACCGAACGGATCGAAGTCCCATATGCCGTTCGAGATGAAGAGCTCACGGCCGAGCAGAACCGTACCGAACTGATCGTTGGAGATACCGACCGTCGCCCAGCGATTGAAGAGGTTGCCTTGCGCCTGGCCGTTCATCGCGTTGAAGCCGTTTTCCAGCCGGAAAACGGCGCGGTTGCCGCCGCCCAGGTCCTCGGCGCCCTTGATGCCCCACAGGCTCGTGCCGCAATCGCCGCTTTCGGCGCGAAAACGATGCGTGCTGCCGCCGGCGCCGTCAGGCACGCCGCTCATGTATTCGAGTCCCGCGTCGATGCGGCCGTACAGCGTCACGCTGCTCTGTGCATGTGCCGCTGCGCTGAACGCCATGAGTGCTGCCGACGCGAGCAATACCTTCTTCATCATCCCCTCCAAAACGCTGTCAAAGAAAACATGTGCATGACGAAGCATCGCGATCACGCCGCGATCCGCGTCATTTCTCGAATTCGGAGGGATTGTGAAGTAGAACTACTTTGTCGGATGCCCGGTTTTGTAGTTTTAGTTGCCGAGTTGACAAATGTCGTGCGCGGGCAGGATACCGTCGGCATCGACGTTCGTTATGCCCAACTGCAAACGCCCGAAAGTCTCGCGATCCAATAAAAAACGGTGCGATACCCTTTCGGGCACCGCACCGATACGCGCCTCTCGCAGCAGCGTGAAAACCTTCTAAAAGACTTTTCTGTCAGACCCGTTGCTTAGAACGAGTGCTGGATACCTGCGTACACGCCCGTCTGGCTGTGGCCAGGGAACGGGTTGTCCGTCGAAGCAGCCGAGCCATAGTTGTTGGCGTTCAGACCGTAGTTCGCGGCCTTGCTGTTCTGCACCGTCGCAACCTGCAGGTCGAGCAGCGTGCGCTTGGACAGGTTGTACGAGCCGCCGACCGTGTAGATGGTCGCGTTACCCGCGCCGTTGTTGCCGTTGACGTGGTACACCGCCGCGATCAGCGCTGCTGCCGGCGTGGCTTGCCACGTCACGCCGCCCCATTCGTGATCGAGCGTGGTCGGCTGGCCGGGCAACTGGCCCGTCATGCCCGAGCTGCGGATTGCCTGATAAGCGCCCTGTACCTTGAACTGACCGAGGAACAGGTTGAACATCGCCGTGTACTCGCGCGAGTACGCATAGACGCCGTTGCCGCCCGAGCCGCCGTCGATCGGGTTGTACGCGCCGCCGAGCGTACCGTTTGCCGGGTTGCGGATTTCGTCGTACATACCGCGAATCTGGAAGAGGGGCGTCGTATAGGTGATGTACGCGCCCGCTTCGCGGCCTTGCGGCGTCGTGCCGTTACCGTTCCAGTTCGTCGCGTTCGAGAGCGAGTACTGACCGTAGAAGTCGAAGCCCGCGAACTTCGGCGACTGGTACGAAATGTTGTTGCTCGACTGCGGCCAGTTGCGGCCACGCACCAGCGATGCGGACGACCAGTTCGACTGACCGAACGGATCGAAGTCCCATACGCCGTTGGCGATGAAGAGTTCACGACCCAGCAACAGCGTACCGAACTGATTGTTCGCGATACCGACCGTCGCCCAGCGATTGAAGAGGCCGCCGCCGCCCGGGCCTTGACCCGTCATGGTGTTGAAGCTGCCTTCCAACTGGAACACGGCGCGATAGCCGCCGCCCAGATCTTCGACGCCCTTCAAACCCCACAAGCTCGTGCCCCAATCGCCGCTTTCCGCCTTGAAGCGGTGCGAAGAGCCGGTGGCGGGCGCGCCGGCCGGACCGGTCGGCACACCGTTCATGTATTCGAGCCCCGCGTCCAGGCGGCCATACAGCGTCACGCTGCTCTGAGCGTGCGCCCCCGCGCTGAACGCCAGCAGTGCTGCCGACGCGAGCAAAGCTTTCTTCATCATCTCCTCCAACCCTGTCAAGAAATAGAACCCAAGTGCTGCTGTGTGGTTCGATGCGAGCGCACCCAACCGAAAATGTTTTCAGAGGAAGGACACGCGCGGGCTGTAGTGCTAGTGACGATTCGCACGTCGTGGGCGCGAATCTGACCCCGATCCGTCGATCGGTGCCGTTCCTCAGTTTCTTTTGGACTTTTGAAGTAAAACTACTTTTTGTGTACTTCGTTTTGGTACTTTCGTTACCAATTTAACAAATTACGTTATGGTCGCCAAAGAAAAATGACGATCGCCGACCGTTTGTGTCAAAAATGCAATGCCCATGTGCTAGGCAGTCGACCCACAGGATGGGAAATACGCCGCAAAGCCTTATTCCATCAGGGCTTCAGCGGCATGTAAGTTTCGGGGTCAGGTTTGTCGCCTATTGACGCGCGCTCGCCGCGGCGCTAGGTCGACGCAGGGCGCGAAAGAGGTCTAAAGCCTTGCGGCCGGGCGTAAAAAAAGCGCCTCACGGACGCTTTTTTTGGAGTGGAAGGCTGCTTCCGGCAGCGATCGCTTACTTCAGGCTGCCCGACAGAAACTGCTTCAGGCGCTCGCTCTTCGTGTTGCCGAACACGGCATCCGGATGGCCTTCTTCCTCGATGCGCCCCTGATGCAGAAACACCACATGGTTCGACACGTTGCGCGCGAACGCCATCTCGTGCGTGACGACTATCATCGTGCGGCCTTCCTCGGCGAGCGTCTGCATCACCTTCAGCACTTCGCCGACGAGCTCCGGATCGAGCGCGGAGGTCGGCTCGTCGAAGAGCATGACATCGGGATGCATCGCGAGCGCCCGCGCGATGGCCACGCGCTGCTGCTGCCCGCCCGACAGATGCGACGGGTACTGCTTCTCCACGCGCGGCGCGAGCCCGACTTTCTCCAGATAGGTGCGCGCGCGCTCCTCCGCTTCTTTCCGCGAAAGTCCGAGCACGTTGACGGGCGCCTCGATCACGTTCTCCAGCACGTTCATGTGCGACCAGAGATTGAAGTGCTGGAAGACCATCGACAGTTTCGAGCGAACCTGCCGCAATTGCTGCGCGTCCGCCGCCTTCAGCGCGCCGGTCTTGTCCTTCATCGTGCGGACTTCTTTCCCGTCGACGAAGATGCGCCCCTGATTCGGCTGTTCGAGAAAGTTGATACAGCGCAGCATCGTGCTCTTGCCCGAGCCCGACGACCCGATGATGCTGATGACGTCGCCGGCCTTCGCCTTCAGCGACACGCCCTTGAGAACTTCGTTGCTGCCGTACTGCTTGTGAATGTCATCGACGAAAAGCTTGTGCTGCTGGGAAATCATGAACGGTCCTTGAGCGGCGGTGAACTTATTTGCCTTGCGGCCGCAAATAAGCGAGCCAGCGATGCTCGGCGCGGCGGAACAGCCACACGAGCGCGAACGAAATGCAGAGGTAGAGCAGGGCGGCGAGGCCGAACGCCTCGAACGACTGATACGTCGCCGAGTTGACATCGCGCGCGATCTTGAGGATGTCCGGCACGGTCGCCGTGAACGCGACGGTGGTCGCGTGCAGCATCAGAATGACTTCGTTGCTGTAGTAAGGCAGCGCGCGCCGCAACGCCGACGGAAGAATCACGCGCCGATACAGCGTGAAGCTCGACATGCCATACGCGCGCGCGGCTTCGATTTCGCCGTAGGGCGTCGCCTTGATCGCACCGGCGAAAATCTCGGTGGTGTAGGCGCACGTATTCAGCGTGAACGCGAGCAGCGTGCAGTTCATCCCGCTTCTGAAGAACTCGGAAAGCAGCATGTGATCGCGCACGACCTGGAGGCTATACAGGCCCGTGTAGCAGAGCAGCAATTGCACATAGAGCGGCGTGCCGCGAAACACGTAGGTATAGAGCCACACCGAACGCGAGAGCAGCTTGTTCTTCGACACCCGCGCGACCGCGAGCGGCACCGAAAGACAAAAGCCGAGGCCGATGGAGATGACGAGCAGCCACATCGTGATCGCGAGACCGGTGATGCGGTAGCCGTCGGTGAAGAGGTAATTCTTCCAGTATTCCTGGATGATTTCGATCATGATCCCTGCCGCCCTGTAATGGACCGATTAGAGGTCGGCCTTGCGCACGCCGATGGAATAGCGCCGCTCCAGCCAGATCAGCACGAGATTCGAGATCGTGGTGATCGCGAGATAGATCGCGCCCGCGAGCAGCGTGAAGAAGAAGAAACGCAGCGTGCCCTTGCCCGCGTCCTGCGAGGCCTTGACGACGTCCGCGAGACCGATGATCGACACGAGCGCCGTCGCCTTGACCATCACCTGCCAGTTGTTGCCGATGCCCGGCAGCGCGAAACGCATCATCTGCGGAAACATGATGCGCGCGAAGGTCTGCCACGGCGTCATGCCGTAGGCCGCGCCCGCTTCGAGTTGGCCGCGCGGCACGGAAAGAAACGCGCCGCGGAAGGTTTCGGTGAAATACGCGCCGTAGATGAAGCCGAGCACCAGAATGCCGGCGAGGAACGGATCGATGTCGATCTGATCCCAGCCCATCGCGTCGGTGAAGAGATTCAGCCAGATCTGGATGCTGTAGAAGAGCAGCAGCATCAGCACGAGATCGGGCACGCCGCGGATGAGCGTCGTGTAGACGGTGCCGACGCCCGACGCGACGCGGTTCTTCGACAGCTTCGCCGCCGCGCCGATCAGGCCGATCACGAAGGCGAACACGAGCGACAGCACCGCCAGCTTGACGGTCTGCCAGGTGCCCGCGAGGATCAGCGGACCGTAGCCTTGCAACATGGTGATTCCTTGGTAAGGTGCCTGACGTGCATGGAGTGTGACGAGCGCGGCGGTCGGTATTCTAGATGGCCAAAATTGCGAGCAGCCGCTGCTGCTAACCCTGCCAACGTTTCGGATGCGTTTTTCCGGCGCATCGCGGCGCGTTCCGGCGTCTCGCGGGCGTTCCCAACCCGTCGCCGCCCGGAAAAGCGCGGTATTTTACCCGAAGCCGGCCAGGGCGCGAGTTCGAAGCAGGATGTGTCCGATTACATGCATCAGCGGAACGATGTAGTGCCGTGGCGCGCGTTGTTTCGGAAGGGCGTCGCCCTTACATTCTCTCCATCGCAAAACAACGCCTTGGGCGGGAGCAAATACCATGATCGAGATTCGCCGCAGCAACGAACGGGGTCACGCCAACCACGGCTGGCTCGACTCGTATCACAGCTTCTCCTTCGCCGATTACTACGATCCCGAGCACATGCACTTCGGCGCGCTGCGCGTGATCAACGAGGACCGCGTCGCGGGCGGACAGGGCTTCGGCGCGCATGGCCATCGCGATATGGAAATCGTGAGCTACGTGCTCGAGGGCGCGCTCGCGCATCGCGACAGCATGGGCAACGGCTCGACGATCCGTCCCGGCGATGTCCAGCGCATGAGCGCCGGCACCGGCGTGCGTCACAGCGAATTCAACGGTTCGCCGACGGACACCGCGCACTTCCTGCAAATCTGGATCATTCCGGATGCGCCGGGCGGCGCGCCCGGGTACGAGGAAAAGCGCTTCGCCGACGATGAAAAGCGCGGCCGCCTGCGGGTGATCGCATCGCCGGAAGGCACCGACGGTTCGGTGAAGATCGGCGCGAACGCGCGCATCTTCGCGGGACTTTTCGACGGCCACGAGCGCGCGGACTTCGACGTGCCGGCGGGCCGCCGCGTGTATGTGCATGTGGCGCGCGGCGCGGTGACGGTCAACGGCGAAGCGCTCGGCGCGGGCGACGCCGTGAAGCTCGAAGACGTGTCGAAGGTGACGATCGAGAAGGGCGATAACGCGGAAGTGCTGCTGTTCGACCTCGCCTGATCGTTCCACTGATGTAAAGAAGGCCGCGGAGCGCATGCTCCGCGGCCTTCTTTCATGCGCCGAGACGGCTTACGGCTTGGCCGTGGCGGATGCGCCCGCCGCCGCGCCCGGTGCGCCGTCCGGGCCGCCGCGGTGCTTGCCCCAGCGCTCGTGCATCTTCTGCTCGTGCTCGCGCATCTTCGCGAAGTGCTTCTTCAGCGCCGTGCTGACCGTCGTCTTCTGCTGGTCGTTCAGCGCGTTATAGAAGTTCAACCACGCGGTCGCGGTCTGCTCGCGCAACTGCTCGTTCTGCTGCTCGATCTTCTGATGCGCGGCGTGCATCGCGTTCAGGTCGAGGATCGGCTGGTTTTCCATCGACTTCATCTGATCGTGCATCTGCCTGAAGCTTTCGCGCATCGCCTGACGATTCTGCTTCATCGTCGTGAGCGCGGTCTGCCACAGCTTTTCCTGATCCGCGTTCAGCTTCAACTGGCCGTGCAGTTCATCCAGCTGCTTCTGCATCCGCATTTCCATGCGGTGGCCGCCGTGACCGCCGGGGCCGCCCATCATGGCCGGACCGCCCGGAGGCGGCGGGGGCGGCGCGTCGTTCGTCGCGGCGTAGGCCGTGCCGAACGTCAGCGCGATTGCGGCAGCGGCGGCGGTGAGGATGCGATATTGCTTGGCCATCTTGGTACTCCCTTGATTGTTTTCGAAGCCGAAGCCGCGAAACCTGCATCGACGTACGGGTTGATGCGTGGAGGTCTCGCGCTTGTCGGTGAGACACAGCGTAGGGGTTCGCCGTGCACGGCGTGTTACGGCATGGTTTAGGCTTGTTACGCAGGTTTACGCCTCGCTTTCGTCGTAACACCCCGTAACCCTTATGGCAGGCCTGTCATCAATCGAGGTCTGACGCACGCGCTAAACTCCATTCCATGACTACGCAAATACTTGTCGTCGACGACGACGCCGAACTGCGCGACCTTTTGCGCGACTATCTGGTCCGGCAGGGCATCGAGGTATCGGTGCTGCATGACGCCGGCGGTCTCGAACGCCGCATCGAACGCGAGCGGCCCGATCTCATCGTGCTCGACCTGATGATGCCGGGCGTCGACGGGCTGACCGCGCTCAAAGCATTGCGCGCATCCGGCGACGACATCCCCGTCATCATGCTGACCGCACGCGCGGACGACGTTGACCGCATCGTCGGCCTCGAACTCGGCGCGGACGATTACCTCGGCAAGCCGTTCAATCCGCGCGAACTGCTCGCGCGGGTGCAGGCCGTGCTGCGCCGCCGCCGCACGATTCCGTCCGCCGCGCCGGAGCAGCGCGAACCGTATTCGTTCGGCCGCTTCAGGCTCGACTTCCAGTCGCGCACGCTGCAACAGGACGACAGGCCGCTCACGCTGTCGGGAAGCGAATTCGCGCTTCTGAAAATTTTCGTGAACAACCCGATGCGCACGCTCACGCGCGAGCGCCTGCTCGAATTGCTCCACGGTCCGGAGTACGACGGCACCGATCGCGGCATCGACGTGCAGGTGTGGCGCCTGCGCCGCATCCTGGAAACCGATCCGTCGGCGCCGCGCTTCATCCAGACGGTGCGCGGACGCGGTTACGTGTTCGTGCCGGATGGCGAGCAAAATGCGCCGGGCAATTGACACGCTGTTCGGCCGGCTGGTCGTCATCGTCATCGGCATGCTGGTGTTGTCGCATGTCGCGTGGTTCGCGATCATCCGCTTCGAGCGCGATAACGTGCAGACGCGCTTCGCCGTCGAGGAGGCCGTGTTCCTGGTCGAGGCGGTGCGCCAGCACATCGCCAATACGCCGGATCAACCGCTGCCGCCGCGCGTGCGCCTCGTGGCGCTCGATAGCCCGGACGTGCCGAAGCAGCCGGACGAGGGCACGCCGCCGCCGCTACAGCGCTTTGTCGAGGATCTGAAAGACCGTCTGCCCGACGGCACCGACGTGCGTCTCAACGAGCCCGGCGGCCCGCCGAGCGTCTGGGTGCACGGCGCGAAGGACGCAGGCTGGGTCGTCGTGCCGGTGCAGCCGCTGCGTCCGCCGCGCTCGCGCGACCGCATGCTCGTCTGGCTCGCGCTGATCTTTTCGACCGCCGTGCTCGCCGCGCTTTTCGGCGCGTGGCAGCTGCAGTCGCCACTGCGCGCGCTCGCGCAGGCGGTCGGGCGCTTCGGACGCGGCCAGCCGACGCCGCCCGTGCCGGAGCGCGGTCCGCGCGAATTGCGGCAGCTCACGCACGGCTTCAATCAGATGGTCCGCGAGGTCTCGCAGACTGAGAACGATCGCGCCGTCATGCTTGCAGGCGTCGCGCACGATCTGAAGACGCCGCTCGCGCGCCTGCGTCTGCGCGCCGAAATGATGGACGACGACAAAATGCGCGACGGCGTCGTGCGCGATGTCGATTCGATGGCGCATATCGTCGACCAGTTCCTCGTGTTCGCGCACGACCGCCCGGACGGCAGCGAGCCGGTTCCCGTCGACGAGCAGTGCGAGCGGATCGCGCGGGCGTATCGCGCGGTGTCGCCGGACGCGCAGCCGATCCGCCTGAAGCTCGAAGCGGGGCCCGCTTTCGCGCTGCCGGCGGCGTCGCTGGACCGGTTGCTGTCGAATCTGTTGGATAACGCCCATGCATACGGCGCGCCGCCGGTCGTCATCGAGACGCGGCGGGAAGCCAAGGGCTGGGTATTGTCGGTGTCCGATCACGGCAAGGGCATCGCGCCGGACGATCTCATCAAGGCGAGCCGGCCTTTCGTGCGGCTCGATCCGGCGCGCGGCGGCAGCGGCCACAGCGGGCTCGGACTCGCGATCGTGGAGCGGCTCGCGCGACGTGCGGGCGGCGAGTGCGAGATCGGCAATCGTGCCGACGGCGGATTGCAGGTCACGATGACCTTTCCGTTCGACAGCGCCACGCGGCCGGTGCAGGAGCGCCGCGCCGGGTCGCAGCACGAAGAGCGCGCGCTGTAACGGCGCGCTCGGTCAGAGAGGCGGAGCGGCGTCAGTCGAACAGGGTTTCGAGCGCGGACGCCGCTTCGCTGTCCACCGTGTTGTACGTCACCGTCGACGCCTCGAAGATGTAGTGCGTCGTGTACTTGCCGAGGCGCGAGAGAATCTCCTCCTGAATCACCTCGGGCGCGAGATCGATCTTCAGGAACCACGTCGTCGACGACAGCCGCGTCTGAAAAGAGCCGTACTCGGCGAGCAGGTGGTCGAACGTTTCTGCGTCCTGATCCCGGCACACGATGACCAGATTTCCCTTCATGCAATCCTCCCGATTCACGCCAGCGGCATTCGATTTCGAACATCGATGATACCTGCGCGATGCGTGCGCGTCGCGGCACGCGCATGACCGTGCGGTGACTCGACGCGCCGGTTCGGCCGGCTACTTGCCGGCCAGCGTGTCTTCGGGATGCCGGGTGGACGGGCCGGGATCGGCGGGGCGCACTTCGCTGCGGTCGCGCCCGCGCGATTTCGCCTCGTAAAGCGCGAGGTCGGCGCGCGAGAGAATCCATTCGAGCGCGTCGTCGGGCGCGAGCTCCGTGATGCCGATGGATACCGACAGCGTCGCGTCGTCCGGCAGATGCGCGCAGTGCTCGTGATGGAAGCGCTTCCGCAGGCGCTCAAGCACGGCGTGCGCGTCGGCGAGCGGGGTTTGCGGCAGCAGGATGCCGAATTCCTCGCCGCCGAGCCGCCCGATCGCATCGCTCGGACGAAGCTGCGCACGGCACACTTCGACGAAATGCTCCAGCGCGCGATCGCCCGACGCGTGCCCGAAGCGGTCGTTGATCTGCTTGAAGTGATCGAGATCCGCGATCGCCACCGACAGCGGGGTGCCGACCGAGCGCGCGAGCTCCACTTCGTGACGCAGCGTGTCGAGGAAATAGCGGCGCGAGAGGGCGCCGGTGAGCGCGTCGTGGCGCGCTTCGGCCGAAAGCAGCGTATTGGCCGACTGGAGCTGTTCAGCGAGATCGCGGGTCGCGCGGTGCAGGCGCCGCTCACGCGAATACGACGTCGCGATCACGATCGCGAGCGTCACGACGCCGAGCATCGTCAGGAACACGAGGAAGCGGTCGCGGCTGTGATTGCGGCTGATCTCCGGCCAGCTCGTGAGCGGATGCACGATATGCGCCGACAGTCCCGAATTGAGACCCGTGCGCTCGTCGTAGAGCGAAGGCACGTTGCTGCCGTTCGCGGCGTAGAAGGTTTGCGCGAGCGCGGGCGCGAGCCAGTGCTCCGAGGCGCGCATCTGCTCGCCGATGTGCGCGATGCGCAGCTCCGGAAACGACTCGCGCCGATAGTGCTCGACGCGTTCGCGCTCCGTCATGCGCGCGATGGGCGCATTGGGCATCGCCTGGTATTCGAGCCGGCCGTCGTGCGCCATCACGACGACGCCGTTTTCATCGGTCACGAAGGTGCCGGCGCGCGACACCCAGTGCCGCAGCCGGTCGATGCTCACTTTGGCGATCACCGCGCCGACCAGGATGCCGTCTTCGTAAGCGGGCGCCGCGATGAAGATGCCCGGCTCGCCGGACAGCCGCCCGACGCCGTACATCTCGACGAAGCCGCCGAGCAGCGCGCGGGCGACATAGCCCCGGGCGCTCATGTCGTAGCCGATGAAGCTGTCGTCGTCGGCGGCGTTGCTCGACGCAATGCAGAAGCCGCGCTCGTTGACGAGCCAGATCGAGTCGAGGCCGGAGAAGCCCTGCGCGTCGTGCAGGAAGTGATTGACCTTTTCGAGCGCGGGGCGCGCGGTCCAGTCCTTGCGGCGTTCGAGTTCCGTCCCGGCCGGGTTCGAGGCATAATTCCGCGACTCCGCGAGCGCGCGCTGCGTGAGGTCCATCTGCGCGAGCGTGGCGGGAATGGCGCGCGACATCGCCAGATCGCTCGCGATGATCTGCGCCATGTTGTCGACGATCGACCCCGCCATCTGACGCTCGGTACGCACCGTCGCCGTCATCTCCTGTTGTACCATTCGGTCCGACAACAAGCCGGCGGCCACCCAGCACGCGCACGCCAACGCGGCGATGCCGAGCGTCGCGATCACACGGTGCAGGATGAGTTTGTTCATCGGACGCGCGCGCATGGGAGGTTCACGCGAGACAAAGGTCGCATGCGCCATGCCGGCCATTCGGCGCGGTGTGCACATGGCGGTCGACGCGGGCGTGTGGATTGCAGCGCGTGATGTCTGCCGTATTCCGGCTTGTGCTCGCAACGGGGCGGCGGGCGCGGCTCAGGCGGTTATTCGGCTCGGATCTGGCGTCTCGCATCGCATCGGCGCTCAAATTATTGTTTGTGATAAGCCCAGATTGGACGATGTTTTTTGCCGCCTATCAAGCGCCATGTCACGGCGTGCGACGTCTGTCCAACACAACGGACGCGCGCCGGGCGCACGCGCTGGCGCTTCTTCGTCGAATAGCGGCGAGCCGCAGCCAAACTGAAAGGAAGCGAAAGCACGAGCGCCGGGCGCATTCGACGCGGGCTGCCCTTCATTTTGCCCGTGCCGTGCCGAAGAGCAACAGAAACATCGCATGATTCGCGTGCCGGACCGCATGAAGGTTGTGCCTGTCACGCGGGTTGGTGTAGTGTCGCGCGGTTCAGAACGGGGATCGTCTGACGCGGCGACTGCCTGGCGCCGCGCTGCGAGCTGAACGTGTCGTCGTTTCGGCGGCTCCGTGCGTTGAGCATGGGGTCGTCCCGGGCAGAGGCTTCTTGCCCGCCTGACGGTTATCTGCCGTCGGAAGCAACATCCCGCGCCCGGCGCGGTCGGAACAAAGCCTTACGGGGAGGGCCTTGCATGGAATTTGGTTTCAATCTGAATCGCACGGCGAATGCGTCGGCGTGGCGGATCCTGCCCAACCGCTGGGATTTCGTCGCGTTCCCGATGATCATCTGCATCATCGCGCTCGCCGCAGTCGGTTTCCACGAGACCCTGGCGCCGATCTCGACCCTGCAGACCCAGGCGATCTCGCTCGACCCCGCGAATCTCCCCGAATACGCGTTGCGCACGACCTTGCGCATGCTGCTGGCGATGGTCGCGTCGCTCATTTTCACGCTGATCTACGGCACGCTCGCGGCGAAGAGCCGGCGCGCGTCGATCGTGCTCGTGCCGATTCTCGACATTCTCCAGTCGGTGCCGGTGCTGGGCTACATCTCGTTCACGGTGACGTTCTTCCTCGCCATGTTCCCGGGGCGCGTGATCGGCGCCGAATGCGCGGCGATCTTCGCGATCTTCACGAGTCAGGCGTGGAACATGACGTTCAGCTTCTATCAGTCGCTGCGCACGGTGCCGCGCGATCTGGACGAAGTCTCGCGCGGTTTTCATCTCACCAACTGGCAGCGCTTCTGGAAGCTCGAAGTGCCGTTCTCGATGCCGGGCCTCATCTGGAACATGATGATGTCGATGTCGGGCGGCTGGTTCTTCGTGGTCGCCTCCGAGGCGATCACGGTCGGCAACCGCACGATCGTACTGCCGGGCATCGGCGCGTATCTCGCGACCGCCATCGGCGAGCGCAATCTCTCCGCGATCGGCTGGGTGATTCTCGCGATGACCGTCGTCATCCTGGCCTACGACCAGTTGATGTTCCGCCCGCTCGTCGCGTGGGCGGACAAATTCCGCATGGAGAACACGAGTTCCGGCGACGAGCCGAAGTCGTGGCTGCTCGACCTGATCCGCCGCACGCGCCTGATTCATCGTCTGCTGGTTCCGGCCGGCTGGATTCTCGCGAAGGCGGCGCGCGTGCCGATCAAGCTGCCGTCGCTGCAGGGCGCGCTGGAAAACGTCGGCCTGCCGCTGCGCGCGAAGGTGCCGTCCACGCGCGCGGGCGATATCGCGTGGGGCACGGCCGTGCTGCTAGTCACGGTGTTCGTCGTGTGGAAGGTCGCGTCGTTCGTCGCGACGGGCGTCACGTGGAGCGAAGTCGGCCACGTGTTCGTGCTCGGCTTCATCACGCTCTTGCGCGTGGTCGTGCTGATCGCGATCGCTTCGGTGATCTGGGTGCCGCTCGGCGTGCTGATCGGCCTGCGCCCAGCGCTCGCCGAGAAGATCCAGCCGCTCGCGCAGTTCCTAGCCGCGTTCCCGGCGAACCTGCTGTTTCCGGTGTTCGTCGTCGTGATCGTGCGCTGGCATCTGAACCCGGATATCTGGCTCTCGCCGCTGATCGTGCTCGGCACGCAGTGGTATATCCTTTTCAACGTGGTGGCGGGCGCGTCTTCCTACCCGAACGATTATCGCGAGGCCGCGACCAACTTCCAGATTCGCGGCTGGCAGTGGTGGAAGAAATGCATGCTCCCCGGCATCTTCCCTTACTACATCACCGGCGCGATCACCGCTTCGGGCGGCGCGTGGAACGCGAGCATCGTCGCGGAAGCGGTGTCGTGGGGCAAGACGGAGGTTGTCGCGCATGGTCTCGGCGCATATATCGCCCAGACGACCGCCGCGGGCGACTATCCGAAAATCATTCTTGGCATCGCCGTGATGTCGCTGTTCGTCACGCTGTTCAACCGACTGTTGTGGCGCCCGCTATACGCCTACGCCGAAGCAAGACTCCGGCTGGATTGAGGACGAGTTCCGATGCAGAACCTGAAAACTACGCAGACGTCCGCTGCGCAAGACTCGCGGCGACCCCAGGGCACGCCGCCGCGTCTCGGCGCGGAAATCCTGCGCGTCGCGAACGTGAGCCGCGGCTTCAACAAGACGCAGGGCGAACTGCTCGTGCTCGACGATGCGAATCTCTCGCTGCGCGAAGGCGAGATCGTCGGGTTGCTCGGACGTTCGGGCTCGGGCAAGTCGACACTTCTGCGCATCATCGCCGGGCTGATCGAGCCGACGGGCGGCGAAGTCACTTATCTGAACGAGCCGTTGCGTGGTCCCGCGAAGGGCGTCGCGATGGTGTTTCAGACCTTCGCGCTGTTTCCGTGGCTGACCGTGCTGCAGAACGTGGAAGCGGGTCTGGAAGCGCAAGGCGTGGCCGCGCGCGAGCGGCGCGAGCGCGCGCTGGCCGCGATCGACCTGATCGGTCTCGACGGCTTCGAGAACGCGTATCCGCGTGAATTGTCGGGCGGGATGCGTCAGCGCGTGGGTTTCGCGCGGGCGCTGGTCGTCGATCCGACCTTGCTGTTGATGGACGAGCCGTTCTCCGCGCTCGACGTGCTCACCGCCGAAAACCTGCGCACCGACCTGCTCGATTTGTGGACGCAAGGGCGCATGCCGATCAAGTCGGTGCTGATCGTCACGCACAACATCGAGGAAGCGGTGTTCATGTGCGACCGCATTCTCGTGCTGTCGTCGAATCCGGGCCGCGTGATGGCCGAGATCAAGGTGCCGTTCAAGCATCCGCGCAATCGCCTGGATCCGGCGTTCCGGCGTCTCGTCGACGATATCTACGCGAAGATGACCGCGCGGCAGATGGGCGAAGCGAAGAAGAAGGGGCTGGAGTTGGGAAGCTGGCTGCCCGAAGTCTCGACGAACCTGATGGCGGGTCTCATCGAAACGCTCGCGGCCGAGCCGTACCACGGCCGCGCGGACATGCCGGAAATCGCGCGGTCGCTGCATCTCGAAGTGGACGATCTCTTCCCGATCGCGGAAGTGCTGCAACATCTCGGTTTCGCGGACGTGCGCGAGGGCGACATCTATCTGACGCCGCAGGCGCGCGTGTTCGCGGAGTTCGGCACGCAGGAGCGCAAGATGATGTTCGCGGAGCATCTGCTGCGGCACGTGCCGCTGGCGGCGCGGATCAAGAAGGTGCTGAACGAGCGGCCTGGGCATCGCGCGCCGCGCTTGCGCTTCGAGCAGGAACTGGAGGACTTTCTCTCCGACAAGGCCGCGCAGGAAACGCTCGATGCGGTTATCGACTGGGGCCGCTACGGGGAAATTTTCTCGTACAACGATCAGACCGAGATGCTGAGCCTGGAGGACGTGGAGGCTTGAGTTTCCTGTGGATGCAAGCACGCGAAGCGCGGTTGCCGGCGACGGCGCCGCGCTTTTTCTTTGCGCGTTGGCCGTTTGGCTGAATGTTCGCGCGGTGCGTTGAATCGTACCGTTTTCGTCTTGAACAGTGTTGCTGCGTGTGTAAAGCTACACACGCAGCGTTCGGAGACGAGATGGATTCATCGCGCTTGATACGAATGCTGCTGGATGACGGGTGGGAGCGCGTTCGCTCGCGCGGCAGTCATCACCAGTTCAGACACAGGACCAAGACCGGTTGTGTGACTGTGGTTCATCCAAAGAAAGACGTGGCGATCGGGACCGTCAGATCGGTACTCAAAGCCGCCGGATTGCTCAACCGTCTGTATTCGTCGTAACGGAGTTGGACATGGAGTTTGCCCTCGCCATTCACAAGGATCCTGATAGCTGCTACGGCGTGACCGTGCCCAATGTGCCCGGCGTTTTTTCGGCCGGCGATACGATCGACGAAGCGATTCATAACGCCCGGGAAGCCATCTTCTTCCACATCGAGTCGATTATCGAAGACGGCGGGGAAGTCGAAATCACGTCGCGAAGCATCGAGGAACTGATCGTCGATCCCGACTTCGCCACGGCAATCTGGGCCTACGTCGAAGTCGATCTCTCGAAGCTCGACTCGCGTCCCGAGCGCATCAACATCAGCCTGCCGCGATTCGTGCTGCGCAAGATCGACAGCTACGTCGAGGCGCGCCACGAAACCCGCAGCGGCTTTCTGGCGCGGGTCGCGCTCGAAGCGATCGCGAACGGCTGAGACCGCAAAAAACGCGGCGCCCGTGAGGGGCGCCACGCGTTCGATATCCAGCCGCGGGAAACCTACTGCAGATTCCCCCAACGCTCGACGGCCGGTTCCGCCGACGCCCATTTCCATCCTTCGGACTGCTGGCAGGCCGTAGCGACGAACCACTCGGCGGGCGCTTTCGCATCGTTGCCATCGACGACCGAAAACGCGAATTCCTTGCAGCTCGCGAGCGCGCTATTGAACTCGCGCAGCACGCGCACCTCGCCGTGGCCGTTCTCGACCGGCAACGTATGCTTGACCTTCCATGGCCGCGTTTCGCCGACCTGCGACATGCCCGCCGTCACCGCGATCATGACCTGCTGATCCTGATGCAGCGATTTCATCGTGCGCGCGACGAGTTCGTCGGTGGCGGCCTGCACCGCGATGCCGACGCCCAGGCCCACAGCCGGGTTCGTCGTGAACGCGCCGGTCGCGACGCCCGCCACCGCACCCGTCGCGGCGCCGATCGATGCGCAGCCGCTCATCGTCACGCACGCGGCCGCGCCGGCAGCGACGAGCCCAAGACGCAGCGCAAAAGATACGTCGAAAGACAGCGTCATTGCAGGGCGCCCCAGCGCGGCGTAGCCGGTTCGGCCGACGCCCACTTCCACTTGTTGCCGTCGCGGCAAACCGATGCCACGTAGAACGCGCTGTCGGCGGGGCGGTCCTTGGTCGCGTCGCGATCGACGGAAAACACGATCTCCTTGCATTCGAGCACGCCGCTGCTGATGGTGCGGCTCACCGTCACGCGGCCTTTTTCGTCGTCCTCGATCGGCACTGAATGCACGGCCTTCCACGGCGCAACCGCGCCGACCGCGAGCGGACCGGCGACCGTCGCAATCTGATCCTGCGAGTAGGTATGCGCGACGCGCTGCGTGTACTGCACGCCCGCGCGCGCGGCGGCGACCGCGCCGAGGCCGATGCCCGTTGCGACGGCGGCGTTGCTGGTGACACTGTTTGCCACCGCGGCGCCCGCGATACCGGCGCCGGCCGTCGCGCCTTCGCTGTAGAGCGAGTTGCATCCGCTGAGACTCACGCAAGCGATGGCGCCCGAAACGATCGCGGCGAGCGCGGCGGCACGCGACCCGCGCCGATGAACCCTGATCTGCATGTTGCTTTTCCTTCGTCTTCCGTTTCCCGACGCTTGCGATCGGGGTTCGAGGGGCTCGAATCTACTTGAGGTTCCGCCCTCAAGTCACCGCCCGGCAATGCGAAGCGACGAAACGCGCACGCGGGCTCCGCGCATTTTGAAGCATGCTTCTAATTACCGGTTTGAGAAAATTGCAAGAAATTGCAAGCGTGAAGAGCACGTTTCGATCCACATACCGCTCCGAGGGCGAAAAAAAAGCGAGCGCGGATGTCTGCGCTCGCTTCCCGGTCATGCGGATATCGCCTCGGATACGCTTCAGCTTTCGCTATTCGACGACGCGTCGCTGCCCTCGGTGTCCTCGTTTTCGTACGCGCCCAAGCGGTTGTACAAAGTCTTCAGACTCACCCCGAGCGCTTTCGCGGCGCGCCGCTTGTCGCCGCCGCAGTGTTTGAGCGTGCCGAGGATGATCTGCTTCTGCGCATCGGCGAGCGGCGTACCGACCCAGACGTTCATCGCGTCGCCTTGCGTGACGGGCTTCTTCACGCGCGATGCGAGATGCGGATGCGCGATCTCCACCGTCTTCTCCGCCAGAATGAACGCGCGATAAACCGTGTTCTTCAGTTCGCGCACGTTGCCCGGCCACGAATACGTGCGCAGCACGTCGAGCGCGCGTTTGCTGAAGACCTTGTTCGTGCCTTCCTGCGCGTTCATTTCGGACAGGAAATGCTGTGCGAGCAGTTCGCGATCCGAATCGCGCTCGCGCAACGGCGGCGCGCGCAGCGGGAATACGGCGAGCCGGTACATGAGATCCTCGCGCAGGCCGTTTTCCTTCACGGCCGCGACAGGATCGCGGTTCGTCGCCGCGATCACGCGCACATCGGAGCTGATGAGATCGTTGCCGCCGACGCGAAAGAACGTGCCTGTTTCGAGCGCGCGCAGCAGCTTGACCTGGCGCACGGGCGACATCTCGGTCACTTCGTCGAGGAAGAGCGTGCCGCCGTTCGCATGCTCGAAATAGCCGATGCGTCCCTGCACCGCGCCCGTGAAGCTGCCTTTCTCGTGGCCGAAGAGCTCGGCCTCGATGAGATTGTCGGGAATCGCACCGCAGTTCACCGCGATGAACGGCGCGTCCTTGCGCGCGCTGTGGTCGTGAATCGTACGGGCGACGAGCTCCTTGCCTGTGCCCGACTCGCCGATGATGAGCGCGGTCGCATCGGTCGCGGCCACGCGCTCGATTTGCGCGTACAACTCCTGCATCACGGGCGACGAGCCATAGAGCAGTCCATAAGACTTCAAGCCCGGCACTTCCCCCGTGTTGCGTTTTCTTTGCGCGGGTGTATCGCCGACCGCGGCGGGCGGCTGATCCAGATCGGTTGACGCCATGTGTCCTGATCGTTCCTGAGTGCTGCGTATGTAGTGGGCGGGCGGCGGACTCGCGCGGGCGCTTCCGGTTGCAATCGGCCTGGCGCGGCTCGGCGCGCGCGAGCGGCGCAACCGTGGATGACCGCGCGCATCGGCATATGACGCGCCCTTGCGCGCTGCCCTTGAGACTCACGCGATCCGTGAGCGTCGTTCCTGGTTGAGCGTCGGTCCAGGCGCGTCTGCATCGGCTGCTTGTTCAGAGCCGGTTCGTTGCAAACGCACCTATCTCATAAACGCTATTTAACCATTCGCAACGACATTGCGGCAATGCGCGGGCCGGCCGTTCAGCGCATTTTGTCTGCATCGCGCGGGCCCTCGCGGCGCTTCCGGAAAGGTTCTCCTTGCCGTACTGAAAATTTACAAGGCGACGGCGTAATTGTTACCCGATCGTCGGCGGGTTCGCCTCCCATCGGCAGTCCTACGCGGTGTCGCCGGATCTGGCACGAAAGCTGCAAGATAGGGCTCACATCGTGACTCATATTCGAAAAATTGCCGACGGGCGCGGTCTCGGAGGCGCACACACGAGGATGGGCGAGAGAGGCAACGCATCATGGAAGACATTTTCAACTTCGACGGGGGCGCACATCCGCGCTCGATTCCCACGCGGCCGGCCCGGACCCGGAAGGAACTCACGGCCGGCGAGCCGATCGACATCTATCACTGGGCCGCTGTCGCGCTCGTGACCGCGCTGATGTGCGCGGTGCTAGGCTATGCGGCGGGCACGCCAGCGCTCGCGCGTGCCGCGAACGTAACGAGCCTCGTGTTCGGCGCGATGGGCGGCGCGTTGATGGCGAGCGGCGTCGTGCGCAGCCTGCGCGCGCGGAGCGCGGCGGGCGAGCGCCTCCGCGTCGCGGGCGTGCCGGTCGCCGAAACGCGCTGACGCGCGCCGACGATCCCGACAAACCCACTTGGGCGAGGACTACATTCCATGAGTCAAACGACTGTCCAGCTTGCGTTGGGCAAGCAAAAGATCATCGAAGACATCAAGGTGCTGCTGAACGACGCGGAGGAATTGCTGCGCTTGTCGGCGACGCTGCCAGGCGAGGGCGTCGATGCGCTGCGCTCGCGTCTGCGCGATCACGTCGATTCGGCGCGCGGCGCGCTCGAAGATGCACAGGCGAGTGCGCAAAGCCGATACCGCGCAGGCGTCGATTGCACCGAGAAATACGTGAAGGACAATCCCTGGCAATCGCTCGGCATGGCGGCGGGCGTCGGTTTTCTGGTGGGACTTCTGGTTTCGCGGTGATTTACAGCTTTATCGCTCCGGCCGGCTTTCCTGACAGCGGCGATTTTCATTAGACGAAGGAGAGAACACAAATGGCACGGCCTTCAATCGGAATTTTCGGCGCGCTGTTCGCGCTAGGCGGCGTTCTCGCATGGAAGTGGGTGCAGTCTCAGGACGCCGGGCGGCGCACTGCACGCGATCTGAGCCGTTGGGAAGACGAGGGCGGCAAGGTGCTCACGCCCGCCACCGGCGCGAGCGGGCAGGCGGTAAATGGCCACGGTGCGGTCGGCGGCACCGCCGATGCATGGCATTTTCCGCGGAGTTGATTCACTTCAGACATTCGGCCGAATTAATGGTCCGATCAATCAAACGCACGCTGGACCAGCGTGCGTTTTCATCTTGATAAACGCTTATAATCAGTGAAACTTCGGCCATAAGTTGCCTAAATGGAAAAACTTACTTGGGCCGAATAAAGCGTGCAGAAATCGGAAATTATTTTATTTTTCGCGCATTCTGCGTGACGCCGATTATCTTTTTTCGGCCGTAACCGCGAATCGCACCGGCCCGTGCGGCAGCGCCGCCGCGCGGAGAAGACCACGCCGCCACCTGGCGTGTGACCCTGAAACGCTTAGGAAGAATTCGAAACGCAATGCCACACGTATTGATTGTCGATGACGATCCCAGTACCCGCGAGGCGCTAGCCGCGATCATCGGCGAAGACGGATTGACGACGGCCACCGCCAGCGATCTGCGCGAGGCGCGCATCCAGCTCGTGCGGCAAACGCCGGACGTCGTATTCACCGATCTCAAACTGCCCGATGGCACGGGCGTCGACCTGTTCGAGGATCTCGATCCGCGCTCGGGCGTCGAGTTCATCGTCATTACGGGACACGCGACGGTGGAATCCGCCGTCAGCGCGCTCAAGATGGGCGCCGCCGACTACCTCGTCAAGCCGATCAACATGCAGCGCGTGAAGGCCATCCTTTCGCGCCTGCCGCGCGCCGGCGACCTGAAAGCGGAAATCGGCACCTTGCGCGGCGAATTGCGCCGCATGGGGCGCTTCGGTCTGATGCTGGGCAATTCACCTGCCATGCAGACCGTCTACGACCAGGTCGGCCGCGTCGCGCCGACGGCGGCATCGGTGCTGCTCATCGGCGAGTCGGGCACCGGCAAGGAAGTCGCCGCGCAGACGCTGCACGAGCTCTCGCTGCGCCGCAAGCATTCGTTCATCGCGGTGAACTGCGGCGCGATCTCGCCGAACCTGATCGAATCGGAGATGTTCGGCCACGAGCGCGGCTCGTTCACGGGCGCGGATCGGCAGCACAAGGGTTATTTCGAACGCGCGAACGGCGGCACGCTGTTCCTCGACGAAATCACCGAAATGCCGATCGAGCTTCAGGTGAAACTGCTGCGCGTGCTGGAGACGGGCATGTTCATGCGCGTCGGCACGACCAAGGAAATCGAGACGGACGTGCGCCTGATCGCCGCGACCAATCGCGATCCCGAGCAGGCCGTGCTCGAAGGCAAGCTGCGCCTCGACCTTTATCACCGTCTGAACGTGTTCCCGATCAACCTGCCGCCGCTGCGCGAGCGCGGCAAGGACGTCGAGCTGCTCGGCCAGGCGTTTCTCGACGAACTGAACGCACGGTACAACACGAAAAAGGATTTCCCGCCCGCCGTCCGCGAGATGCTGGCGTCGTACAACTGGCCCGGCAACGTGCGCGAACTGAAGAACTACGTGCAGCGCGCGTACATCATGTCGGCGTCGGACTCGGACAGCACCGCGACCGTGCCGCTGCAGATTTCGCTTTCGAAGCCGTCGGCGGGCACGGCGGTGACAATTCCGTTCGGCACGTCGCTCGCGCAGGCTGACCGTCAGCTCATTCTGGCGACGCTCGATCAGTGCGGCGGCGTGAAGACGCGCGCGGCGGAAATCCTCGGCATCAGCCTGAAAACGCTCTATAACCGGCTCGTCGAGTACGGCGAGGATGCGAACAAGGCTGCCGTCGGCGAAGGCGGCGACATAAGCGATTCCGACAGCGAAAATCCCTGAACTTCGCGTATCTTTAGACAAATCGACGCCTGCGGCTTGTAAAACCGCAGGCGTTTTTCATTGGCAGGCGCGTTTTCTACGCCGATAATGTCTCAGAAGCGAACGTAGCCGATGTGTCTCAGGGGCATGGCCCTTGCTGCCGATCGAATGACATCCGCGCAGTCGCGCCAGTGCGTGTCGCGGATGGGAAAAGTACGATCACAAGACCGCAAGGAGCCCATCATGTCACTCAACATGTCGATCCGCGCTTCCGACGATGCCCGTTTCGAAGCTCAGACGCCGCAGCCGCCGGACCCGCCGGTGACGCCGCCGGACCAGCCGCCGCCCACGCCGATTCCGCCCGACACCAATCCGGACCCGACGCGCGAGCCGCCCGAACCGCCGTCGCAGCCGATCGGCGATCCGCCGCCTGGACCGGGCGATCAGCCGCATGTGCAATAGCGTGTCAGAACGATGTTGAACCGCAGACGTTGGACAATGCCCAGAATTCGTGCAAGGTTTGAATAAGTTTCCATCCCGGACGTAGGGATTACAACGGATGACGCAACGATGACCGGCGACACGTTCTGTCGCCGGTCGTTTTTTCTGAAGCCGCGCTCATCGCAGCGCATCGGTCCGACGCCGCCGACGTCACTATCGCGACGGCCTTCTTACCTGGAGGCATCATGAGGCATCCCGCACTTCGACGCTCCGCGCGTCATTCTTCCAAGCGCGAAGCGCGCGCCGAAGCCGCCAAGTCGGCCGGCACGCAGAGCGCGTCCGCACCGCCCGCCGAACACGATCCCGCCTCGCAGAACCGCCCCGCGCCTGGCGTTCCGCCCGATGGCGAACACAATCAGGGCGGCGTGCGGCGCGAAGGAATCGACTATCAGCGCGATTTGGGCTCCGAGCAGGACTCGTGATTTCAGCCGGCGGCGGCATCCGGCAAAAGAACAAAAATTTCTACGCGGCGCGCCTTCGTCGCGTGTTTTCGTTCGTCCGTAACATCTCCATACAAACTTTCGTTTACAAAAACGAACAAAAAGGCACAGCTTTTGCATACCCTTTATCGCCAATTCGAGCATGCAACGACAACTGATGAGGTGATGCTGTAATGAGCAGATTGATCGTGGTATCGAATCGCGTCGCACCGATCCAGGAAGGCAAGCCCAGCGCGGGCGGCCTCGCGATCGGCGTTCTGGACGCGCTCAAGGAGACTGGGGGCGTGTGGTTCGGATGGAGCGGCGAGATCGTCGGCGAATCGGGCGCGCCTGTTCTGGAGAACAGCGGAAAAGTGACCTACGCGACCGTCGGCCTGACGCGCCGCGATTACGACCAGTATTACCGAGGTTTCTCGAACGCCACCCTGTGGCCGACATTTCACTATCGCAACGACCTCTCGCGCTTCGATCGAGAGGAGTACGCGGGCTACATGCGCGTGAACGCGAGTCTTGCGGCCAAGCTGAAGACGCTGCTCAAGCCCGACGACATCATTTGGGTGCACGACTATCACATGCTCCCGTTCGCACAGGAGCTGCGCAAGCTCGGCGTCGCGAATCCGATCGGCTTCTTCCTGCATATTCCGTTTCCGGTGCCGGAGATGATGCGTACGGTTCCGCCGCATGAGGAACTGATCGCGGCGATGTGCCAGTACGACGTCGTCGGCTTTCAGACGGATGCCGACAAGCAGTCGTTCATCGATTACGTGGAACGCACGAGCCGCGGCCACTACAATGACGACGACGGCATGCTTCAGGCCTTCGGCCGCATGCTCAAGGTGGGCGCGTATCCAATCGGCATTTATCCGGACGCCATCGCCAAGGCCGCCGAGCAGTTCTCGAACCGCAAGCCGGTGAAAAGCCTGCGTGACAGCATGCGCGGCCGCAAGCTCATCATGAGCGTCGATCGTCTCGACTACTCGAAGGGTCTCGTCGAGCGCTTTCAGGCGTTCGAGCGCCTGCTGCTGAATGCGCCCGGCTGGCATGGGCGCGTGTCGCTCGTGCAGATCGCGCCGCCGACGCGCTCGGACGTGCAGACCTATCAGCGCATTCGACAGAATCTGGAAGGCGAGGCGGGGCGCATCAACGGACGTTTCGCGCAGCTCGACTGGACGCCGATCCAGTATCTCAACCGCAAATACGAGCGCAATCTGCTGATGGCGCTGTTCCGGCTCTCGCAAGTCGGCTACGTGACGCCGCTGCGCGACGGCATGAATCTCGTCGCGAAGGAATATGTCGCGTCGCAGGATCCGGCCGATCCGGGCGCGCTCGTCCTGTCGCAGTTCGCGGGCGCGGCGGACCAGTTGCCGGGCGCGCTCGTCGTCAATCCGTTCGATCTGTCGCAGATGTCCGAAGCGCTGGAGCGCGCATTGTCGATGCCGCTCGCCGAACGCCAGGCGCGTCACGCCGACATGATGGCGCCGCTGCGCGAGAATAATCTTTCGGTCTGGCGCGATTCGTTCCTGTCGGACTTGCGCAGCGTCGCGACGGCGACTTCCGTCACGGAGAAAACCGTCAAGACCGTGAAGCAGGGCGCGTCCGAAGCCAAGCGGCCGGCCGCCAAGGCCTGAACGCTCCGATTCGCCGATAGAGAGAACCCGCGCTTCGAAAGAAGCGCGGGTTTTTTACGCGCGGAACGGGACTTGCGGATTCATCGTGGACACGAACGAAGGAGGTCATGATGAGCGGAAGCACATTGAACCCGCCCGAAGACGACGGCGCGGAATACGGCAAGGGACACGGCACCGGCGCGCTCGGCCCGAGCGACTCGTCGGATAGCGGCTCCGACGTGCAGGGCGAAAAGCGCTATCCCGGCGACATCGAGGACGAGCTCGACGCCCACGCGCTCGGGCAGTCCGAGGCGGAGCTGAACAGCGATACGGACCGCTTCGGCACGGGCGAGGCGGCATCGGCGGATGGCGACAACAATCTGGAAGCCGATGCCGACATCCTGCCCGACGAAATCGAGGACGAAACGCGCGATCTCCCCGACGAGGACGCCGACCCCGCAGCCGATCGATCCTGACACGCATCGGCTGAGGCACACTGCAAGCGGCGCGCTCCGGACGGAGCGCGCCGCTTTTTACACGCGCTTCGCATCGCGGGGCTAACATCGTCGGATTGCTCCCAGTCACGCTCACGATGGATCAGGACGTCTCCGCCACACAATCCGCGCCCGTCGCATCGGGCCGCACGTCGCGCTTCGGCTGGCTTTCGTGGATCGTCGATCCCGTCATGCAATGGTCGCAGGACCACTGCCTGATGTTCTCGGCGGCGATCGCGTTCTTCGCCGCGTTCTCGCTTGCGCCGACACTCGTCATCGTGATCGCGGTGGCGAGCGTCTTCTTCGGCGCCGATGCCGTGCAAGGCAGGCTCTTCGACGAAATCAGCGGCGTCGTCGGCGTCGATGCGGCGCACGCGCTGGAAGCGATCGTCGCGAACGCGTGGCACGCGGACATCGCGCGCAGCACGGCGATCCTGTCGCTCGCGGGCGTGCTGATCGGCGCATCGGCGACATTCTCGTCGCTGCACAGCGCGCTCAACGTCATCTGGCCAACGCCCGCCGTGAGCACGCGCGAAAGCATCGTCACGCTGCTGCGCGTGCGGCTGATGTCGTTCGGGCTCGTGGTCGGTTCGGGTTTGCTGGTCGCGGTGCTGCTCGTGCTCGACGCGCTCGTCGAGTTGCTCGGACATTGGGTGCTGGGCGATGGCAGTCCGTTCGTCGTGCTCTCGGGGCTGACGCGACGCGCGATATCGCTCGGCGTGCTGATGATCGCCTTCACCGTGCTGCTCAAATTCCTGCCGACGACGCGCATGCTCTGGCGCGATGCCGCGCTCGGCGCCGCCGCCGCCGCGATGCTTTTCGAAGCCGGCAAGCGCCTCTTCGCGTTCTATCTCGCGCACGCGGGCACGGCGAACATGTTCGGCGCGGCCGGTTCGCTCGCGATCATCCTCATGTGGCTGTACTACTCGGCGGCGGTGTTTCTGCTAGGCGCGGAGCTAGCGGCGACGGCGGCGAGGAAGCGCACGCATCGCGCATCGGGCTGGCGTTGAGCATCAATGAAAGAGGCCGTCCGCGAAGGGACGGCCTCTTCAGCAGTTACCCGCTGTGATGGGTGAAACGCCTTACGCCTGACGACGCAATTCCGCAGGCGGCACCTTCATCAGATGGCGATACTTCGCTACCGTCCGGCGCGCGACGATCACGCCCTGATCGGCGAGCATCTTCGCGAGACTCACGTCGGAGAGCGGATCGCGCGTGTTCTCCTTCGAAATCATTTCCTTGAGCAGCGCGCGCACGGCCGCGGCCGAACACGTGCCGCCGCTTTCCGTCGACAGCTCGCGCGGGAAGAAGTGCTTGAACTCGAAGATGCCGCGTGGCGTCGCCATGTACTTGTTGCCCGTCGCGCGCGAGATGGTCGATTCGTGCAGGCCGAGTTCATCGGCGACATCGCGCAGCACGAGCGGCTTCAGCGCAATTTCGCCGTAATCGAAGAACGCCTTCTGATGCGACACGATGCATTCGGCCACGCGCTGAATCGTCGTGAAGCGCTGCTGCGCGTTGCGAATCAGCCAGCGCGCTTCCTGCAACTGCTGCGCGAGCGGCGAACGGCTCGCTCCGGCCGACTGCGCGAACAGTTCCGCGTACATCCGATGGATGCGCGCACGCGGCAACACCGCCGGATTGATCGTCACGACCCACTGCTTTTTCACCTGACGCACGATGACGTCGGGCACGACGTAGTTGTCCTCGCTCGACCCGTAGTTCTCGCCCGGTTTCGGATCGAGGCGGCGTACGAGCGCGCACGCGATGCGCAGTTCATCCGCGCTGCAGCCGATCTTCTTCTGCAGTTCCGCCTGCTCGCGGCGCGCGAGGCGCTCCAGATGATGCGCGACGATTTCCATCGCAACGGCGCGGCCCGGCGTGTCCTCGTCGAGCGCCTGGAGTTGGAGCGTCAGGCATTCCGAGAGATTGCGCGCGCCGACGCCCGGCTTGTCGAGCGACTGCACGAGCTTCAGCGCGATGTTGAGTTCGTCCTCGTGAAGCGCGGGTTCGATCTCCACGACATTCGCGAGGTCGCTCAAGTCCTGCCGCAGATAGCCGTCGTCATCGAGCGCTTCGATGATGAGCTGCGCGATGGCGCGATCGCGTTCGTTCAATTGATAAAGGCGCAGCGCGTCGTGGAGCGTTTCGTGCAACGAAGGTTCGATGCGAACCCAGTCGGCGGGATCGGAGCCTTCGCCGTCGCCGTTGTTGCGCGACGCGCCGCGGCCGAACGGATCGGACGAGAATTCGCTGACGGAATCGTCGCGCGAGCCGGAATCCACGTTCGTTTCGGCTTCCATGCTCGCTTCGGGCGCGAGCGGCGTCTCGGTGGCGTTGTCGGATGTGGTCGACAGGGTCGAGTCGGACATCGAGCTGCCGTTGTCGGCGCCGAGCGCGTTGTCCTCGGTCTGGGACTCGTCGTATTCGAGAAAGGGGTTGGTATCCAGTGCGTTTCGCAGTTCCTGCTGGAACTCGAGCGACGAGAGTTGCAGAAGGCGAACCGACTGTTGAAGGCGCGGCGTGAGTGCGAGCGTTTGCTTCGCGCGTAGTTCGAGTGTAGGCGGCATTGCTTGCTAATCCTCGATTGTTCCAGACGTGATGGGCAGGTTTGCGACTACTAAAGCAACAGCCATGCCATCGAACGTTAAGGTCGTGCAGGGACTACGTTTTTCGTCACCGGCACCCTTCTTTTGAAGCCTTTCCGAGGCCGCTTTCACGCAGTTTTTACACGCGCTCAGACAAAACCGCTGCGGGTTTCAGGCGCGTCGCGTTGCGCGCGGGCAAGCCTTCCGATGAACGTCGAAGATTTGTTCGCCTACGCACTCAGGCCTTGCCGCGCGGGGCATTCAGGACGCTTCGGCTTCGGTCGGCTCGCGCGGCCGCCGGATCTGGCACGCAAGTTGCGGAACGAAGTTCACGATCCGCGTGCTACGGCGCGGACGTCATCGAAGAGCCGCGTCTAGCACGGAATGCGTGAACGCGGCGTCAGACCAAAATCGAAAAAAGGGAGTATCGACATGAAGACGACTCAAATCCTGAAGGCAGCCGGCGGTATCGCGTGCGTGGTGTTCGCGCTCAACGTCGGCGCACAGACCAACGCAGCGTCGTCGACGAGCGGTTCCGGCACGTCGATGGGCCAGAAGGTCGACGACAGCGCGATCACCACCAAAGTGAAGGCCGAACTGCTCGGCGCGAAGAACGTCAAGTCCACGCATATCCACGTCAAGACGCACGCGGGCGTCGTGTCGCTGACGGGCACGGTGCCGTCGGCGGAAGACAAGACCGCCGCCGAAGAAGTCGTCTCGAACGTCTCGGGTGTTGCTTCCGTGAAGAACCATCTTAAAATTGCCGCCAAGTAATGGCATAGTTCGTATGCCCGGCTTCGCCTCGGCGGGCCGCGGTTGAGTGCCAGCAGTACCGGAACCCGCGCGGGTTCGACGATTCGCCGCAAAAGGCGATGACTCGGACGAAGCGCGGGTTCTCGCTTGGAGGCATCGGTTCACGTTTTCGTCGTCCGGTGCTTCAGTCGCAAGTTCTCGCAAGACGCTTCACCAGTGCGCAGCACCTCGCAGCACTTCGAAACTCAAAAACGAGACGGCCGTTCAGGTCGACACTCAAACAGGCGGCTCACGAATGCGCAGTAGCCCGGCGTTCAGAGGCCCCGGCAAAAAGGAGCTCTTCATGAAGACGAAAAAGATGGCATTGATCGGCGCGCTCGCGCTGGCATTCTCGACGACGGCATTCGCCCAGGCAGCCTCCGATGCGGCAGCCTCGGCGCCGGTGGCGAAGAAGCAGAAGGGCACCAATCTGCATCAGCAGAACAAGGCGCACAAGCTGCACGGCGCATCCGCAGCGGCGGCGGCTTCGGCGCTCGGCACCAATGACAAGGGTCAGCCGCAGTAACCCGCGTCGTACTGTCGCTTGACGAACAAACGGCCGCTTCGTGCGGCCGTTTGCTTTCGAAGCGGCCCGGAAAGCCGGGCCGCGTGCTTCACCGCGTCAGCATCAGGACTTCGCGGCTGCGTATTGATCGCGCAGATCGCGGATGCGGTCGTGATTCTCCAGCACGCCCTGATACTGGCGCTCCACCACGGCGCGGACATCGGCGGGCAGGTCCTTGTCGAGCGCCTCGCGATAATTCTTCTTCGCTGCATCCTCGCCGCGCTCGCATTCGGCGAGGATCGCGTGATCGCTATGGCCGGTTACGGCCGACTTCACGTCGACCCAGCCGCGATGCAGCGCGCCCGACACCGATCCGCCGGTTTCGGGCTTGCCGCCCAGGCGTGCAACGATGTCCTGCAATTCGCGCGCGCCCTCTGCGCACTTTTGCGCGCGATTCTGAAACAGCAGCTTGAGGCTTGGATCACGCGTATCCTCGGCGGCCTTGAGAAAACCCTTTTCGCCGTCCTTCGAGGTTTCGACCAGATCGTTGAGTACCGATACGACATTCGTGCTCATATGAGACCTCCTTTTCGTTAGGACATTGCCACTGCGCAACCCCTGCGGGATGCGGCTCGCGGATTCATGACGCACGCGGCGTGCCCGATCGCGGGCCGCGCGGCATACGCCTTGCTGCCGTCACCGCACTACAGCGCGCGACCGGTTCGGGACGTGCGCGCGACAAGGCAACAGGAGAACGCAGTGAAATTTTTCAACCGGCTCGCGCATCGCGAGTTTCTGGTGCTGGCGGCTGTCGCCGCATCGGCGCTGACCTTGCATGTCCGACAAGAAAGCATCGACGCGCACGCGCGCTCGACACACGTTTCGCGCGCGGAATACGGACGCATCTGCGAGCCGCCCGTCGCACATGCGCAGAAGGGGCGCGTGCTGCCGGCCGACTGCGCCATTCGCGCCAACGTGCAGCCGAATCGGCCGAACGCGCCCTGGGTCTAGCACAGACGAAAACGCCCGCACGAAGCGGGCGTTTCATCGATACGGCGCGAAACTACGATCACACGCGCGATTGCGCGAACTCGCCAGCCGGTTGCGGCGGCTTCAGCGGATCGAAGTCGCTCCAGCGGCCTTGTTGCCAGCGGCCCGACGCGCGTTCGATGTCCATTCCGCCTGCTTCACGCAGCACCGCCGCGGCCTGATCGTGCGTTTCCGGCGATACGTGCACGGCCACCAGCACGCCCGCATGACGCGCGGGCTCTTCCGCTTGCGCCGCGCCGTGCGGCTTCTTCTTCGTATGCGACATCGCGCCGACGAGCGATCCGACGTACGCGCCGACGCCCGCCGCGATCACCGAAACCAGCAGCGGCGCCTTGAAGACGGCGAAGATGGCGGCGCCGATGACCGCGCCGACCACCGCGCCGATCGTCACGCCCTTGCCGGCGCCCTTGGGCGCGCCGCTCGCACCCGCATCGGTGCCGACATCGCCGCCGATCGGATGGCGTGCGTGCTGGCCGCTCGGATTGACGAAGAAAAGCGTCACGTCTTCTTCCAGGAAGCCGCGCGCAAAGAGCTTCTGCGCTGCCGTTTCGGCCGCGCGAAAAGTCTGAAATCGGCCCGCAATGATCAGGGACATGTTCCCTCCTTGTTGGCTTGGGTTTTGGGAATGCGTCGTTCAGACGGCAAGGCCGCTCACTCCGGCTCCAGGCCGGCGACGCGGAACAATCCGCTCCTCAGCACGGCGGGCTGGCCGCCGTTGTCGTCGAGCACTTCGGCGCACACCGCGCGGATGCGCGACGCGCCTTGTTCGAACGCGGCGAGCAGATCGTCCTCGCGCGGCGATTTCGCGCCGAAGTGATCTTCGAGGGCTTCGGCGGTGATCGAGCAGACGACCGGCTCGCCGTCGATGAGCGCGGCGAAGTGAATCGCGAGATCGTCGCCGTCGTAGACAGGCGGTTCGTCGGCAAACGTGATGTGCATGGTCGAGTCCTCATAAGCGGGACGGGAAACGGAACGCAAGGCGGCGCGACCGGCGACGTGCGCGATCCTCATGACGCCGCCTTCGCTTTTGCGAGCTGCTGCGCCATCTCGTAGTGATGGCTGATGATCGGCAACGCCTTGGTCGCCGCGGCTTTCAGCGCGGTGTCGTTGCCGGTTTCGCTCTCTTTTCTGAACAGTTCGACGGCCTTTTGATGCCCGCCCACGGCCACCTTTTCAATATAGGCCTTGTCGAACTCGGCACCCTGGAGATTTTGCAGGCTGCCGATCACGGCGGTATCGGCGGCGGGCGGCGCGGTGATGCCGTGACGCTTCGCGAGCACGTCGAGATTGCGCGCGAGCTTCGTGTGATCGACGATCATTCGCTGTGCGAACTCCCGCACCTGCCGGTCGCTCGCATGCGTGAGCGCGAGCTTGCTCGCCGTGAGTTCGGTTGCGCCCGCCTGACCCGCGTCCTGCAGGAATTGCTGATCGATGGGCGAGAGCTTCTCGCTTGGCGTCTGTGCCTGCGCGAGCGGCGCGAAAGCAGCGGCGAGCGACAGCACGATCACGCGCGTCACGGATGGAAAGTATTTCGGCATCGGCGAGCCTCCGATGAACATGCGCTCAGGCGCGCGCCTTGCCGAGCGCGTCGATCAGCGCCTTGTTGAACGCCGGAATATCGTCGGGCTTGCGGCTCGTGATGAGATTGCCGTCGATCTGCACTTCCTGATCGACCCACGTTCCGCCCGCGTTGCGCACGTCGTCCTGCAGGCTCGGCCAGCTCGTCATCGTGCGGCCCGCGACGATGCCAGCCGAGATCGGCAGCCAGCCGCCGTGGCAGATCACTGCGATCGGCTTCTTCGCGCGGTCGGCGTCCTTGACGAAGGCTTGCGCTTTCGCGTCGAGACGGATCGCGTCGCCGTTGACGACGCCGCCCGGCAGGACGATCGCGTCGTAGTCGGCGGGATTGGCGGCGTCGAAGGTCACGTCGACATCGACCTTGTCGCCCTTGTCGACATGCTTGAAGCCCTGAATCTGACCGGCTTTCTGCGATATGACGTCCACCTGCGCGCCCGCTTCCTTGAGCGCGCGTTGCGGTTCCACGAGCTCGGCCTGCTCGAAGCCGTCGACGGCGAGAATCGCGACCTTGCAACCGTTGAGGGAATTGGCCATGAACACACTCCTATTGCTGATTTCGACTCTTCCGCGCGTGCGGAATCCATGGTCGAAGTTCAGCAAAGGCTGTGCCCAGCGGAACGGCCGGGCGGCCTTGAGCGGGAAGGGCGGATCAGGCGGGCTCGACGCTGCGTTTGCCCGTCAGACGCAGCACGCTGACGACCGCTGCGGCAGCCGCGAACACGGCTGCGACGCCGAGCGCGATCACCGGGCCTTGCTTGGGCGCGACGCCGAAGATCAGCGCGACGAGCGCGGCACCGAGCGTCTGACCGGTGAGGCGCGCGGTGCCGAGCATGCCGCTCGCGCCGCCGCTGCGATGACGCGGCGCGGAAGCGAGCATCTGACGATTGTTCGGCGACTGGAACAGCCCGAAGCCGAGCCCGCACACGGCCATGCGCCATGCGACGTCGAGGGCCGTCGGATGCGCGCCGACGCTCGCGAGCAGCACGAGTCCGACGGTCAGTATCGCGAGACCGATGCCGCCGAGCAGGCCGGCCGAATACCGGTCCGCGAGCACGCCCGCGAGCGGCGCGACGAACACGATCACGAGCGGCCACGGCGTCATCAGAAACCCGGTCTCGACCTGGCCCATGCCGAAATTGTTCTGCAAAAGGAACGGCAGCGAAACGAACGCGAGCATCTGCGCGCAGAACGAACACACCGACGCGCCGACCGACAGCGCGAACACCGGAATGCGCAGCAGATCGACGGGCAGAAGCGGCGCGCTTTGCGTCAGTTGCCGCTTGACGAAGAAATAGCCGATGACCGCCGTCGCGATGAATTCGGCGACGAGATACGGCCGATGCTCGCCGTGCCCGATGCCGTCGACGGCAACGATCGCGAGGCCGAAAAAGAGCGCGTTCATGATCGCGCTGATGTAGTCGTACGGCTGCCGATGCCCCGGCGTGCGCGGCATCGCGTTCCAGCCGATGGCGAACGCCGCGACGCCGATCGGCACGTTGATCGCGAAGAGCCACGGCCACGTCGCGACCGAAAGCACGCCGGACGCGACGGTCGGCCCGATCACCGACGAGATCGCCACGACCGTCGCGTTGATCGACACGCCGCGACCGAGCTGATCCTGCGGATAGATGATGCGCACGAGCGCCGTGTTCACGCTCATGATGCCTGCCGCGCCGAAGCCCTGGACGACGCGCGCGATGGTGAGCGCAGCGAGCGAGCCCGACAGCGCGCACGCGAGCGACGACAGCGTGAAGAGAGCGAGCCCCGTCATGTACACGCGCCGGTAGCCGATGCGGTCGCCGAGCGAGGCGAGCGGCAGCAGCGATATGGTGATCGTGAGCTGATACGCATTGACGATCCAGACGGAGTCGGCGGGAGACGCGTTCAGATTGCGCGCGATGGTCGGCAGCGCGACGTTGGCGATGGCGCCGTCGAGCACCGCGAGCGTGATGCCGAGCGCGACGACGGCAATGGCCCAGTATCGCTGGGGCAGCGGCAGACCTTTATCGGAGTCCATCGATGGGCGGGAAGTGGCGGGCGGCGCATCGTGTGTCGCGCCGTTATTTCGAATGGCCAGGACGAAGACGCCGCCACGCGGGGCCGCGTTTTCGCCCGCGTGCTTACTTCAGTTCGTAGAGGCCGGTGTAAGTTGCCGAATCGATCTCGTTGAGATGCGTCATGAAGCGCGCGACGGCATTGGTCACGTTGACATCGAGCGGCAGGCTTTCCGCCGAGAGCGCGTGGATGCGAAAGATGTAGCGATGCGGCTTGTCGCCACGCGGCGGCGCCGCGCCGCCGAAGCCGACCGTGCCGTAGTCGTTGCGCAACTGCAGCGCGCCTGGCGGCAGCAGGCTGCCGTCGCCCTTGCCGGCGTTGCGCGGCAGCGAGCGCACGTCGGGCGGAATGTTGACGACGATCCAGTGCCAGAAGCCGCTGCCGGTCGGCGCGTCGGGATCGTAGACGGTGAGCGCGAGACTGCGCGTTTCGGCGGGCGGATCTTCCCATTGCAGCGCCGGCGATACGTTCTCGCCCGAGCCGCCGAAGGCTTGCTGGTCGAATTCCTGCGCGCGCGTCATGAAGCCGTTCGCCGGAAATTCGTCGGACCAGATGCGGAAATCAGCCATGAGAGTCGAGCCTCCTTCTTATAGCGATGTGGATGGATGCGGCACGGCGCATCGGACTGCGTGGCGCCGCGAGCCTCGCGTGAGCCGGTGCAGCAAACGTGCCCGAGGCGGCAAGGACGAAGCCAGTCGAGTGTAGCATCCGCCCCCGATATCCTGCATGAGCGCGAATGCCGCCGGACGGAATGCGCGAAGACGGCCGGGAGCGGGCGATCGAGCCCTCGAAATATGACGCGCGTTACAATAATGAGATGAATTCAGCCGGCGCGAGCCGAAAGGACGACCATGCCAAACGACCCGCGCCGCGCTGCCGGTCAATTCGTGCCGGCGAGCATGCCGGCGGACGACGCCGACATGTTCGAGCTCGCGCCCGTTTCGCTCTGGCTCGAAGATTTCAGCGCCGTGCGCGAGCAGTTCGAACGCTGGCGCGCGGCGGGCGTCGCCGATCTGCGGTCGTTTCTCGCGGAGAATCCCGGGCGTATCGCGGAGTGCTCGTCGCGCATTCGGGTCGTGAAGGTCAACCGGCGCACGCTGTCGCTCTTTCACGCGAAGGATGTCGATCATCTCGTGCAGAACCTCGATCGCGTGTTCCGCGACGACATGCTCACCACGCACGTCGACGAACTCGAGCAACTCTGGGCGGGTCAATCGCGCTTCGTCAGTCAGACGGTCAACTACACGCTCGACGGCAAGCGTCTCGACGTGCTGCTCAAGGCGGTCGTGCTGCCGGGACACGAGGACACATGGAGCCGCGTGCTCGTCACGATCGAGGACATCACCGAGCTCGAAGCGATGCGCCGCAGCGCCGCCGCGAGCGAGCTCTATGCACGCGGGCTCTTCGAGCATTCGCCGGTGTCGCTGTGGGTCGAGGATTTCAGTTCCGTCAAGTCGTTGCTGGACGATGTGCGCGAGCGCGGCATCGTCGACTTTCGCACTTTCACGAACGTGCACCCGGAGTTCGTCGAGCGCTGCATGCAGGAGATTCACGTTCTCGACGTCAATCAGCACACGCTGCGGATGTTCGCCGCGCCCGACAAGGCGACGCTGCTCGCGCGCCTGTCCGATGTGTTCCGCGACGACATGCAACAGTACTTTCAGGAACAGCTCATCGATTTGTGGGACGGCAAGCTCTTCCAGCAGCGCGAAGTGCTGAACTATTCGCTCGAAGGCCACGAGGTGCACGTGCATCTGCAGTTCTCGGTGTTTCCGGGGCACGAGGCGCGCTGGGATCTCGTGCTCGTCGCGCTGACGGATATCACCGCGCGCAAGAAGGCCGAGGCGTATCTGGAGTTTCTCGGCAAGCACGACGTGCTCACGAAGCTCAAGAATCGCTCGTTCTATATCGATGAGATCAATCGTCTCGAACGCAAAGGCCCGTTCCCGGTTACGGCGATCGCCATCGACGTGAATGGCCTTAAGGCCGTCAACGATCAACTCGGCCACGCCGCCGGCGATGCGCTTCTGCGGCGCGCCGGCGAAGTGCTCGCCAAGGCGGTGGAGAAGCCGTTCCAGGCGGCGCGCATCGGCGGCGACGAGTTCATGGTGCTCTTGCCGGGCACCGACGAACGCGGCGGCGAGACGGTCATCGAGAGCATTCGCCAGTTGCTCGAAGTGAACAATCAGTTCTATTCGGGCAATCCGCTTTCCTTCGCGACGGGCGCGGCCACCGCGCACGAAGGCGAGCGTCTCGAACCGATGCTGCAACGCGCCGATGCCGCGATGTACGCGGAAAAGCGCGCGCATTACGACGGCACGAGCGAGTGATCACTGCGACTGTGTGACTTCGTCGATGCCGCGGCTGAGCGCCGGACACGCTTCGCCGATCTGCTTCTTGTACTCGGCGGGATTGCTCGTCTTCAGCTTGTCGAAGCGATCGACGGTCGGTTGCGCCTGCGCAAGGCCGAGCTTCCATTCGCCATCGAAATCGGGTGCGTCGGGATAGCTTGTCCGCACGACGTTCTTGAAGCGCGCGACCTTGGCGGCGTCGATATGACAGACATCCGCCGCGCCCCGAGCGATGTTCGCGCTCGTCATCACGCCTTCCGCAGCCGCCAGTTCCTTCGATGACGGATGGCCCGGCGGCATCGCGGTCTGCGCCATCGCACACAGGCACCATGTGGTCAGAACGGCGGGAACGAGTAGGGTCGAGCGCTTCGTCGGCATGTGATTTTTCGCTTTGTTCGTGGGGTCAAAAAATTATAGGTGAAGCCCTCCGTGCGCAACGTCTGTTATGGCGAGGATGCGTCAATATCGCGTGCTAGAATCGATTTTCAACGCCGTTCTCAGACAGAAAAATGAAAAAAGGAAGCAAGGCCGCTAGCGCCGCGCCCTCGTCGACCACGGAGCAGGGGCGGCGCAAGTACGATCCTGAGGAGACCAAGCGGAACATTCTCGACATCGCCACGCAGGAGTTCTCGGCGATGGGACTCGCGGGCGCGCGCGTCGATGCCATCGCGGAGCGCACCAACACCACGAAGCGCATGCTGTATTACTACTTCGGCAGCAAGGAAGGGCTGTACGAAGCGGTATTGGAGCAGGTCTATGGCGATATCCGCGCGCTCGAACAGGAATTGCAGCTCGCGGAAATGGAGCCGGAGGAAGCGCTGCGCGAATTCGTCGGCTTCACGTTCGACTATCACGACAAGCATCGCGATTTCGTGCGGCTCGTGACAATCGAAAACATCCACGGCGCGAAGTACATCGAACAATCGAAGACCTTCAAGGCGCGCAATTCGACGGTCGTGAAGACGATCGAAGATCTCATCGCGCGTGGCGTCGCTGCCGGCAAGTTTCGCGAAGACGTCGATCCGATCGACCTGCATCTGATGATCAGCTCGTTCTGCTTTCATCGCGTGGCGAACCGTCATACCTGGGGCGCGGCGTTCGGGCGCGATCCGTCGGGCGCGCGCTCGCGTGCGCGTCATCGCGAGATGATCGTCGATGCGGTGCTGCGGTTCATGCGGCGCGACGGCTGATTTCCCCGCGCGCAAAGCAAAACGGCGACGCTCTCGCGAGGTCGCCGTTTTTTCATTGCTGCCGATGCATCAGCGTTCCAGCAGGCTCTGGAAGTGCGCGAACATGCGCTCGGCATCCGGTTCCAGCCCGGTGAAGATGCGCAACGCATCGACCGCCTGACACACCGCCATCCCGCCGCCGCTCACCGTGCGGCAGCCGAGCGCCTTCGCCACTTTCAGCAGCTCGGTTTCGAGCGGGAAGTACACGATTTCCGCGACCCACAGTTCCTTGTGCAGATACTCGGCCGGCAACGGCAGGCCGGGCAGTTTCGCCATGCCGGTCGGCGTCGCGTGGATGAGGCCGCTCGCGCCGGCGAGCGTGTCGCGCAAGTCGCCGCCGCTTTTCACGACGCGATCCGGAAAGCGCGCCGCGAGCTCGGCGGCGAGCGAAGCCGCGCGGGCGTCGTCGGAATCGAAGAGCGTGAGTTCGCGCGCGCCCATCGTGAGCGCCGCGTGCGCGACGGCCGCGCCCGCGCCGCCCGCGCCCAGTTGCACGACGCGTTCGAGCGGCGCGTCCGGCAGACCGCGCTGAAACGCGCGCGCGAAGCCCGACCAGTCCGTGTTGTAGCCGATGCGCTTGCCGTCCTTCAGCACGACGGTGTTGACCGCGCCGAGCGCGCGCGCGTCGGGATCGAGGTCATCGAGCAACGGGATCACGCTTTGCTTGCACGGATACGTGATGTTCAGGCCGTCGTAGCCCATGCGCTCGGCGGCATCGAGCAGATCGGGCAGGGCGGACGGCTCCAGTTCCAGCGCCTGCAGGTCGATGCGCCGGTAGACGTAATTGAGTCCGAGGTTGCTGCCTTCCTTTTCGTGCATGGCGGGGGTGAGCGAGCCGCCGATGCCCGATCCGATCAGGCCGATGAGATACGAAGTCTTGTTGGTCATGCGAGCGCTCCGGCATGGATGAGCACTGCATGCTGCAGTGCGAGATGAATACGTCGCAGTGTGAACGCCCGCGCGAGGCTTGTCGGTTCGTGTTTCCACTGATTTGTACGGTCTAGTTAGTTTGTTATTATCTCGCAGAATGACATGGATTGCGCGCGTTCGCCATGCGGACGTCCTACACTGGAAGGCACCGCTCGATCCATCCCGCATTCACTGAATTGCAACGAGGAGGCAGCGATGCTGCGTTCGATCCGCACTTCCATCGCGACGGTTTCCATCAGCGGCACGCTTCCCGAGAAGCTGCACGCTATCAAGGCCGCCGGGTTCGACGGCGTCGAGATCTTCGAGAACGACCTGCTGTATTTCGACGGCACGCCCGCCGACGTGCGCCGCATGTGCGCGGATCTCGGCCTCGAGATCTATCTGTTTCAGCCGTTCCGCGATTTCGACGGCGTGAGCGCCGAGCGTCTCGCGCGCAACGTCGAGCGCGCGAAGCGCAAGTTCGAGCTGATGCACGAGCTCGGCACAGACCGCATTCTCGTCTGCAGCAACGTGTCGCCGGATACGATTCGCGACGACGCGCTCATCGTCGACCAGCTCGGCGTGCTCGCCAAAATCGCGGAAGAAGCGGGGGTGATCGTCGCGTACGAAGCGCTCGCGTGGGGCCGCTACGTCAACTCGTACAAGCACGCGTGGAAACTCGTCGATGCCGTGAATCATCCGAGTCTCGGCCTCGCGCTCGATACGTTCCACACGCTGTCGATCCGCGATTCCGTCGACGAGATCGCGTCGATTCCGGGCGAGCGCATCGCGTTCGTGCAAATCGCCGATGCGCCCATTCTCGCGATGGACGTGCTCGAATGGAGCCGTCACTATCGGTGCTTTCCGGGGCAAGGCGCGTTCGATGTCGCACGCTTCACCGCGCGCGTGCTGGAAGCGGGCTACAAGGGGCCGCTGTCGCTCGAAATCTTCAACGACGGCTTTCGCGCCGCGCCGACCGCGATCACGGCGGCGGACGGCTATCGCTCGCTGCGCTTTCTGGAAGAGCAGACGCGCGAGCTGCTGGTTTCCGAAGGCAAGGCCGTGCCGCCGGAGTTGTTCAATCCGCCCGCGCCGCCCGAACACATCGGCTTTCAGTTCCTCGAATTCGCCGTCGACGATTCGACGCGCGAGCATCTGTCGCAATGGCTCGGACGGCTCGGCTTCAGGCTCGCGGGCAAGCATCGCTCGAAGGATGTCGCGCTGTATCGGCATGGCGCGGGTTCCATCGTGCTGAACGCCGAGGCCGATTCCTTCGCGAGCGCGTTCTTCCAGAAGCACGGCTTGTCGCTGTGCGCGTCGGCGTTTCACGTCGATGACGCGAAGCAGGCGTTCGAGCGCGCCGCCGCGTATGGCTCGCAGCCGTTCTCGGGGCGCGTCGGTCCGAACGAGCGCGTGGTGCCGGGCGTGCAGTCGCCCGACGGCAGCCTCGACTATTTCGTCGACGAAGCGAAAGGCGGCCCGACGTTGTGGGAATCGGATTTCATCCTGACGGACATCGACGGGCCGTACGAAGTCGGGCCGCTGTCGCGCATCGATCACGTGTGCCTGTCGCTTCCCGCCGATGCGCTCGATACCTGGGTGCTTTTCTTTCGCAGCGCGTTCGGTTTCGAGACCGAGCCCGCCGTGCTCGTGCCCGATCCGTACGGGCTCGTGCGCAGCCGCGCGGTGCGAAGCCGCGATGGTTCGGTGCGAATCGCGCTGAATGCGTCGATGGATCGCTATACGGCGGTGTCGGAGTCGCTGTCGACGTATCGGGGCTCGGGTCTGAATCACGTCGCGTTCAGCACGCCCGATATCTTCGACGCGATTCCGCGCCTCGAAGCCGATGGCGTCAAATTCCTGCGAATCCCGCGCAACTACTACGACGACCTTGTCGCGCGTTTCGGCCTGCCCGACGAGCAGATCGATCAGATGCGCGAGCACAATATCCTCTACGACCGCGACGAGCGCGGCGGCGAGTTCTTCCATGCGTACACGGAGCAGCTCGATCAGCGCTTCTTCCTCGAAGTGATCGAGCGGCGCGGCGGCTACGACGGCTACGGCGCGGCCAACGCGGCGGTGCGGCTCGCCGCGCACGCGCAACAGCGCGCGCGTCAGTCGGCCTGAAGACGCTCAGGCGCTTGCGGTTTTTCCGCTGCCCGCGGCGAGTTCGCGCTCGCGCCTGAGTTCTTCTTCGCGGGCGCGGCCGGCGGCCTCGAACGCGTCGATGTGCAGAAACAGCCGATGCACGGTCTGGATCTGCGTATGAGAGAGATGTGACCGACGCGTGATCGATGCGAGCCGCTCGCGCCAGTACGAAGGCGGCAGCAGCGGGCCGCCGAGATCGCACGACAATGAACGGCGCAGCACCAGTTCGAGGTGCGTCAGGTCTTGGTCTGCCAGCAACGCCGAAAACGCGCCCTGCGGCTTTGTATCGGGAAATGGGTCCATTACTCCGATGGCGGCGCGATCAGGCGGAACTTGATAGGTGCAAACCCTGGTTTTCGCCGATTTTTCGGATACGCGGCGAACGAAAGCGTTTGCTATACTCTGCGCTCGCTTCGCCGACGCTGTCGGCCCTGCGCGGTCCGCTCCCCGTAGTTCACGGGGTGGAATGACGGTCCAAACGTCCAACCAATAAGCCTCCCCGGCGTTGCTATAGCAAACTTGTAGCAGCGGTTGTTGCGTGCGGCCTGCACCGCGGCGTTACATTCTGATACATAGTGCGACAGATCTATTCTTTCGTGGCATGATCGTGAGCATGGCGCCCAGTAAGGCGCGCCGAAATTACTAAAAAATTTCAAGCTATGCTGCAAACGGTCTTGGCTGCGCGGTTTGTGAAAGCGATGGGAAACGGGCGTACGAGGCCGGTGCTGCTCGAATGCGAGGACGCCCACGGAAATATCGTTGAGATGGTCACAAAATGCTCCTCAGGAACGATGGAGGGTGTTCGAAATCTCGCGATCGAGGCTGTAGCAGCACTGCTGGGAAGGGATATCGGACTTCCTGTTCCGTCGCCTTATGTCGTCCAGTTGGAACAGGATTTCATCAACAGCGTGGCCGACGCCGAAATAAGGCGGATGCTGTCGACAAGTTGCCGTTTTGCCTTCGGCTCTGAGTGCTTGCCAGGAGGATTTGCAGTCTGGCCTCGTGGAGGCACGGTCGAGGCGGCGCACTGTCAGCTCGCCGCTGAAATCTTTGTGTTCGATGGGATCATCGTCAACTCGGATCGCCGTCCGGAGAATCCGAATTGTTTGACTCAGGGCAATGCTTTTGCCATCTTCGACCACGAACTCACCATGCGTCCCGATCAAGTCTTGTTTTGGAAAGCACCTTGGCTCAGTGGCGGATTTGACCAGATGCACGGGCCGAACCTTCATATCTTCTCGCGCCCTTATCTAGAGCAAAGTCCCCAGGACCTGAATCGGTTCATCGCAGCTTGGAACGACCTCAGTCGGGAGCGCCTTGCTTCCTACGTCGAGGCGTTGCCAGGTGAGTGGCGGCCGGACGATCAATTCCTCGACGGCGTCGTGGATCATTTGGATGCCGCTCGCACGAATATTGCTGCTGTAGTGCAAACCGCGCTGGGAGTCCTGCAATGAGCCTGACGACTAGAGAAAAGCTCAACAAATTCCAGGCTTTGCCCACAGCGAAGCGGGCGCAGTACTCCTATTCAATTCTGCGCTATGTACACGACGTTGCGACGGGAGAATTCGTGAACGTAGGAGTTGTAGTTTATTCTCCGCAGCAGCATTACTTTGACTTCAACCTTCGGAAATCACTAGGTCGAATTTCGGACCTATTCCCGGATATCAAGGCGACTGGGTTTAGATCTCTGCTGCGCGTGGTTTCGCGCCGCTTAGAGGAAATAAAGAAGGCCAGCGAACCGATCTTGGACGTCAAACCCGACACTCGGACATTTGAACATTTGCTTGCCTCGGTTCTTCCAAAGGACGATTCGGCGTTGGTTTGGGCGAATGGAGGAACGGGAGTCAGCGGTGATGTCTCGGCTGTTTTGACGCGTTTGTTCGAACGATACGTCGCGAAGTACGATCGACCAAAGCAGAAGCAAGGACGGACCGATGAAGACGTGGGCCGCAGCGTAAGAAAAAGTCTCCAAGATCGTCATTTGCTCGAATACTTTGAGCCAAAGACTATTGAAGGTAAAAGCGACGATGTCAAATTCGAGTTCGCATGGAAGAATGGGATATGGCATTGCATTGAGCCCCTCTCATTTGACTTGAGCGGTGCGGACAACATCCGAGATAAGGCGCACAAATGCGCTGGAGAAATCGTCGGTATTTCGGACTCTCAGGATAAATTCAAAGTTTATCTGGTGTTAGGAAAGCCTGATCGCGCTGACCTAACAGATGCATTCGAAAAGGCGAAAGGCATTCTGCACAATGTCTCGTCAGCAGAGATCTACGTTGAAGACGAGAAAGATGAGCTCTTTGATAAGTTGCGAGGCAAGATATCCGCTCATTTTTGATGTCTTGACGCTGGTCGAACCATAAGAGCGATTTCGACAGCCAAGAGCAAACGAAAAGGACCCAAATGTGGGTCCTTTTTTTCATTGAACGGGGATTAAATGTCGTCAGCTGCATGTCGAAAGTCGCACAGACGATGAGGGTACCGGTTACGTTCTACGACGGCGCGTGTTCAGATCATGTTCCTACGTACAAGCGTCAAAGTTGGGGGGCTGTGACCATGTCGACATGGCGTCATTCGAGACGCCCCTCCTCTCGAAAATCGGTCGAATGATCGAAACGCCGGTTGACGTATTAGTGCGGCGGCTGCGTTTCGACAACAGGCGGTCTTACAGGCCCAGTGAGTCCAGTCATTGCTTGCGCTGAACCCTAAACAGAACTAAAACTTGGTGAGCACATGAGACTTTAGCGTGCGGCGCCTGCCGACATGGCGGCAGATTGCACTAATCGGTCGCATCTTTGCGAGGCCATGGACTCGGAGGTTCGACGGTTGGCGCTGGATTAACTCCCCGCGTGTCAAAGGTTTCATCGTTTTGCTCAGGCGGAAGCGTTTCTCTCCGCGCGGACGGGCTTCTCGAGCTATCGTTCCGCTGTGGCACAACATCGTGAGTGGTAGGGTGCTTTGCTGAATTCGCACCGGCGGCGGTCGCAGACGAGACAACGGCGGACGCAGCCAGCGCTGCGACAAGATTGCGAGCAAATGTTCGTGTATCAATCATGATCAGGCTGCCAAGCAGAGTGAAAATCATGGACCGCGATCAACATCCTGTATGGGCAGTTTATGACAAATTGCGAACAGCCCGGCTTAACGTAAAGTACTACTGTAGGCGCTTACAAAGGTTAGAGCGAATTATCTTCACTCTGGACGTAATTCTTCTGGTGGCTGCACCATCGTCGGCCATTGCCAGCTTATGGTTTTGGGATACGCCAGCAGGAAGGATCGCCTGGCAGTCGCTTAGCGTCGTCGCCGCAATCATCGCGACCGTACGGCCGATATTCCACTTGACAAGGCGCGTGAAGGAATATGAGAGTGCAATCGCTGCATATCGCATTATGGAATATGACCTTGAGTCGGTTCGTCAGCGTATTGAACAGCGCGGAGAATATGATGCGAAGCTGCGTTCCGAATTTTTACGGATCGTAGAACGACAGAAGGCTGCAGAGCTGGCGAGCCCGGAGAAGGTTGCAGATCAGAAGCTGTTGAAAGAATGCTCCGACGCTGTCCTGTCCGAATTACCGGCAAACTCGTTCTTTGTTCCGTCGACATCGCGCATAGGGTGACGCCCGCGAGCAACATGAAAAACCAGTTCATCGGCGCGTCTGTCACGCCCCATCGCCGGCAAGTGTGAAGGCCGCCCAAAACGCAGGATGGCCGTATAGTCTTCGGGCGTTCATGACTTCTAACTGGGCTTGACGCAAAGCTTCCGAGCGCGCGATGCCTGGCTGGGCGGTCTGATGCTTGAAGATGCTTGTGGTGATCAGCCTTGCCGACACGGTTTCGACGGCCCAACGCGAAACCAGTACGCTCTGTGCTCCAGCGAAAAAGAAAGCGCGTCCCAGTCCCGATATGGCCTCGGAATCGGTAGTCATCCCACTTCCCGAGTTGCAAGCAGACAGGACGACCCAATCAGCTTTAAGCTTCAAACCTAGTACATCATCCAGCGTCAGCAGGCCGTTGCCGCTTTCCCCTACCAAGGCTGGGTTCGACAAAACCAACGCGGGTTCATCAATACCCGCCACCTCTCCCGCGGCAAAACCATGAGTCGCAAACGCAACAATTCGATACCGAGAGAGGTCGATGTGCTTGACCTGACCCACGGTTGCCCTCGAGTCTAGGTACACATCCCGATCAAATTGAGCCCCCATGATTTGCGCTATCTGCATTAGTTCGATGCGCGTATCCGGCAGCGGCGCAAGGTGTTGAAACAGCGCAAGTGGGGCTGGCTCCGCGGAGACCGGACTCAACTCCTGAATGTACGTGGCATTGGGCGAAGCACCGCCAAATGCTTGCTTATCTTGCGGCGCGAAGATGCCGGGCGTGCCAGCAAGACCAATGTCCGAGGTGAGCTGAGCATCGTTCGATGTAGTGTACGTGCCAGAGTCGGATCCCGGCACCGTTTGAGCAACGCTGCTTTTGTTCCTATTGAACAACGGCGAGCCAAAGCCGATGAAAGGCAGCCTTACAGCACTCGATTCAGGTGCTGTCCGGAGCGTTACGAGCGCATTGGCTGAAGATGACTGAACGATGGCGACTTTCTTAATGAGCCAAGGCATGGCGGCATAGGAAGTCGTGCTTTGTTGTGGCGTGTCGCTCTCCATGAGAAGCATGCCAAATGGCAACTGATCTAGCGGGGCGCTCGGCAGAATAGTGAGGACCTTTGTCGTCTCCAAAGCGTCGCGGTCGGGCGCCAGCAATTTTGAGTACAGCGAGCGAGCATCCTCAACATCGAATGTTCTGACTTTCCCGCCACCTAAGTCAACTGATCGGCGCAGTTGAGCGACTTGCTTGCTCAACTCCGTTTTATCAACGGAGACTTCGCGGAACCTGATATCGCTCGCTGTCACGACCCACACATATAGCCTGTGAGTAGTCGAGAACAATGAGATCACGGCCTCGCCAGGGCGCAGAAGTTTCTGGACGTCGCTGCCATAGACCAGTGGCGGAGCCGTCAACTGGCGGAAATTCGGGAATGACCGCGCTAATTCGTTTTCTAAGGCTACCTGCCGCAGTCTGGTCTGCTGCAACGTGCGCTCAAGGGCTTCGATCGTCGAGTCGCTAACCTGTCCAGGTTGTTCAGCGGCTGCATCCTCGAGCGCCTTATTGAGCGAACGGATGCGATTGTCAGCATCCTGCAATTGACGGGCAAGAGCCGCCAGCTGGTCATTAGGTAGCTTGGCGCGCGCGACACTTAACGCAATAGCGCGTTGCACGCTTGAATTTCGAGCAACATCTGCTACGGCAAACGCCTCCTCAGACCCGCGTCGTTCTCCAATCGGCTTTCCCATTTTGTCCCATCGGGAAAGCAGGTCAAGATAAGATTCGAGGACCACGCCAGCGCGGAATTGACCGACGTATGCACCAGCCTCCTCAGAACTCACACCGCTGGACATTGCCTTTAGCAAATCTGGAATTGCTATCGCGAAGTGAGAGGCAGCCACCTCGTCCGCTCCTCGCTCCAGCAACGCGACGGCGAGATAGCCATGAATGTAAGCCAACTGCATCGGGTTTCCATAGTTGCGCTTTAGACGTTTATCAAGCATTCGCGTCAGCATCCGCTCGGCCCTTCTCGCATGTCCTGTTCTCGTCAATGCGAGCGCCCACTCTAGATGTCCCGTCCCACGAAACTTGACTTGGTCGGCATCGAGGTTGAGGTCCGCGTCGCGCCGCTCAAATTCGGCTGCAGCCTCGCTCCACTTTGCCTGGATGGCCAGCGTCATTGCATACTGGGCGCGTGCGTTTGCAAGGTCCAGCGACGACCGCCGGATTTCCGCCGCTTCGAGCGCAAGAACCGCCTGACGGAAGAGTCCGCTAGCCCTTTCAACGTTTCCCTGACGTAAGCGAATGTCGCCGATGAGCGCGAGACTTAGTGCAGCTTCGCGACTGTTCCGCGAATACACGCTAATGGTGTCGGTAAGTGCCGCTCGCGCCCTAATGGTGGCTTCGCCCAATTTCCCGTTCTGTGCCAGAACCGAGGCTACTCTTCGCTCAGTATCGATTCTCCGCGCAGTCGCTGCCCGAACCTGCGGGCTAGGATCTGACGGTGGCATATTCGACGCGCGACTTATAGTCTGTAGATAGCGGCTCACCTCTTCAAGACTCAGTAGGGCGGACTGCTCCGCAGCGTCGTAGTTACCCTCGGCGATGCTTACCATCGCCTCTAGCTCGTGAATTGTCGACATGACGTCGTCCTTTCGCTCGAGCCAGTTGCGACTGCTTTGCAACTGCGGTAGAAGTTGCCGAGCAGAAGCTAGTTGGCCCCGAGCTTCATCCAAGCGTTGGAGTTTTAAGTACGGAGTGACAAGCTTTGCTTGAAGGAAAAATTGTTGAAGGCGCCTGTCTTTTCCAACTTGGCGAATCGATTGCTTGAGGAATTCGATTTGGCCAAGTACGTCGCCGGAAGCCGCGTATGTCCTATTGGTATCACTTATTATGCGCCAGCGTTCGCATCGAAGATCGTATGGGGAGTCAGAGCTCAAATCTAGTGCGACTGATAAGTCGCGTATAGCGGCGGGATAATGCCCACTCGCCTGATTCGCCAGTCCACGCCGCTGGTAGAAGGCACACTGCTCAATCCGGCTCGCACTGTCGGGAGGCGGTAACTCTGCGAGCCGCTTTTCATATAGTTGAGGTGAGCGTTGCTCGGCCTCCGCGTAATATTCCTGAGCCCAGTCTTCTTTCGAAGCAGCACGAGAGGTCACGCAAATGAGCACCGCGATCGCTGCAACTAGCACAGGTAGCGTCGGAGCACTAAGAGAGTGGCAGATTAGTCGAAGCGCAGTTCGCATGTGCTGCAGCGCGGAAATATACATCTTGCATGTCCCACGACCGTTCGTTAATCATGCATCGTGTAGGGGCTTCGATGACGCGTGATCCCACGGTGAGGGAGGATTCAAAGCTCTCCTTCGTTATATGCCACGCAGGTCACGCCGTCCACAGCGTCTCGCGCTGGACCCCGTTTCGGAGGCGCCGAGGCCCGCCCTTGGCATACATCGTATGTGAGAGGGCGCCCCTCCCAGGAGATCAACGTCGCCGGGTTATAACACCGAGTTCTGCGGATCTGCATTCGCTGGCTGCTAACTGACCGATCGCCCGTCGGACAGACAAAGCGCGAATGCGTCCGGGTCCATTTAATGAGTCAAATAGGCCCGAACAGGACGTCGCTATGGAGAAGCTCAGTAGTTACATCGTTAATTGCAGGGCGGAATGGTATCTAGATGGTTGACGGAGCACCTTACGGCTGTCCCGTGTGGCGCTATCTTCGACAGGGGCGATAGCCGAGTGTCCTTCACTCGGTTTCCGCACGATTTGTGGCGGCGTCCGCGGCGGAACGTGCTGCCTACGTCTTGGTTCTTTGTAAGAAATCGTCAGTAGATCAAACTTCTGCAAGAAATATCTAATGGCCATCGTTCCGACCTACTAGAATAAGAATCTGTCGCAGCGTCTGCAAACCAACGCCGCTAACGGCCGTTCGGAAGCCAGACTGACATTCACACCCGATCACGCAAAAGCCGATGAAGGTTTTTGACGGACTATGGTTGTTGCTCGCGTCCGAGCCGGCATGCCAGCCTTTTTTCTGCACCGTGATAGGGCGTCAGGTAGGACAGGTGATCCGATCAATGCGATTGCAGCGCAGATTGAACGTTCACGTGCCGACGACCGAATCTCGTGAACGACCTCCACGCTGCGCAATTACCTCCTGGCAGGGGTCCTACGATGAATTTTGATCAAAGCGACACGGCAGTGGTCTTCATTGACCCGCAAAACGACGTCCTGAGCCCATCCGGAAAGAATTGGGGGGCGGTAGGTGCTAGCGTCACGGAAAACAAGACCGTCGAGAATATGCTGAGAATTTTTGTAGCGGCGAAATCGGCGAATTTCAACGTTTTCATATCGCCACATTATTTCTTTCCGACCGATCGTGCGTGGAAATTCAACGGCCCACTTGAAGCGGACGAGTTTTCGACCGGGACGTTCTCGCGCGAGGGACCTTTGAACCTACAGGGATTCGAGGGTTCCGGCGCGGACTGGCTCGATGAATTCAAGCCCTATATCGATGACGGCCGCACCATCGTAGCCAGTCCTCACAAAGTCTTCGGGCCGCAAACGAACGACCTCGTTCTTCAACTGCGCAAGCGCTCCATGCGCAGGGTGTTCCTCGGCGGAATGCTGGCCAACATGTGCGTCGAGGCCCACTTAAGAGATTTACTCGAACAGGGGTTCGAGGTCTATGTCGTCGCCGACGCGACCGCGGGGCCTCGTCATCCCATTTGGGGAGATGGCTACAAAGCCGCAATGATCAACTATGCTTTTCTCGCCCACGGTGTTGTCTCGACCGACGAGGTCGTCACGAAGATGACGTGACTTTTCGTTCGAGGGCGCGCCAATTCCTCGACCTTGGAAGTGTATTGGTCCGCTCAGACACCCAGCGCTGAACAGCGGGATCCTATCCGTCCATGGAGCATCGTTATGAACACAGTCGCTTCGAACGCTACGCCTGCGGTGAGCATCGCAAATCCGACACCGCCAGTCACCCATTATCGAACAGCGACAATTGACGGACTAACGATCTTCTTCCGCGAGGCTGGCCCCCAAGATGCCCCTGTTGTTCTGCTTCTGCACGGGTTCCCAACGTCGTCGCACATGTTCAGGCAACTGATCCCTGCGCTCGCGGACCGATATCACGTGATCGCGCCGGACTATCCCGGCTTTGGTCAAAGCGACATGCCGGACCGTGGGAAGTTCGCATACACGTTCGATAGATTCGGCGAGTTGATGGACGGACTTCTCGATCACCTCGGCATCAACCGGTACGCAATGTATGTCATGGACTATGGCGCGCCTGTTGGCTGGCGACTCGCTCTAAAGCATCCAGACCGCGTGACCGGCTTCATCGTCCAGAACGGGAACGCATATGACGAAGGCCTCAAGGCATTCTGGGACCCTATCAAAACCTATTGGGCCGACGGCTCGGATTCAAGCCGCAAGGCCTTGCTGCCGCTACTGACGATCGAGACGACTATCTTTCAATATACCGATGGCGTGTCTGACCGGACCCGTATATCGCCGGACAACTGGGTCCATGATCAAGCATTACTCGATCGCCCGGGCAACAATGACATTCAGCTAGACCTGTTCTATGACTATAGAACCAATCTGCCTCTATACCCGGAGTTGCAGGCGTACTTTCGGGAGTTCAAACCTCCAATGTTGATCGTGTGGGGAAAAAATGATTTCATCTTCCCTGCGGACGGCGCATACCCGTACAAAAACGATTTGCCTGAAGTCGAGACCCACTTGATAGATACGGGTCATTTTGCTCTGGAAGACAAGGCAGATGAGATGGTGCCGCTGATCCGGGAGTTTCTCGCGCGGAGAGTTGAGTCGAAACCTCGCTAGGGCAGTGTAGCGATAAGGGCGGGACGCAAGCGTGTGTGATTGGCACTGGATGGGTCCCCGCAGCATCCGACGTTCTCAACGATCCAGGAAGATCACAGCTACCGCAGATGGGTCGAGATCCCGCGCTGCGCAATAGAAGCATCCTATAAGAAGATCTATTTCGAGAAAGTCGTGAACACGAAATCCGCAGCAGCTGGCAGCTTCGCGTGACAAGCAAAGCAGCTATTGATGATTTTCAAGCTGGGATTGGCCTTGCCGTTCTCAAACTGACCGTAACCCCATCCGCCAGTATTTGCGTAACGCTTAGAGTCCTTGACCTCGATCTGCACATTGGTCGGGGCTCCAGCGACAAAAGACTGTTCGCGGCCGAAGATGGCGTTGTTCCGTTCTGACGGGACGTACTCATAGGCAAGCCGCACGATGATAGAGCCGTCCGGGAAGGGAAGAGTCCCTTCCTTGAGGGCTTTCATTGCGATCTCGTTTCCGAGGATTCCACGAATGTCATTGTTGTTGCCGGCTTCATGCGCAACGCTGATGAATTGCCAGTTGCGATAGCCTGGGGGAAGAGTTACACCGAACACCGGCGAGGCCCGGTCGTCCGCCGTTGACGACGCGCTCTCTTCAGCAACGGTCGGTAGCGGAATCGACGCAGAGAGCGACGTTGATATCAGCGCTAGGACCGACAGTTTTCGCATCATCCTCGGTGGTCCCCGAATCAACCGCGCATTCCGCGAGTCAAGGTTCAAGCTAGTTCTGCGACTTATTCTTGTCAAGCGTAGAGTGCGGCGCCGGGTTATGCAGCTACAGAACCTTGGCTGAAGCCTATTGCTGGCTCAGGGCGTCACGACAGCATGCCCACATTTCGATGACGTCGGCACTTCTCAAGTCCAAATCAAGTGTATCTTTGAAGACACTTTGAGCGGCCGGACAACGGCGTCTTCGTTTGACGTGTTCTCTGCAGATCTTCAATGCGAGCTGTCCAAGTTGAAGTCGTACCATCCAGTCGAAATTTGCTTTCTCGCGTGCCTGCCATAATCGTGTGGACTCGACAAGATGAGAAAGTGACCATGATTGTGTCAGCCCGTAGGACACGAGTGTCGCACAAACTAGGTAGCAGACACAGTGGACTTTTATGTCGTCGGAGTCGAGTCGAACTTTAGTTTGGCGCATCGACGCTCCTATGAGCACTGAATCCCAGAATGACAAACCGCGCAGGAAACAAAAAAGGAACATCGTCCCCCGCGCTTTGGAAGATCAGACTACTTCGACCTGCGGGCTAAAACTAGACGTTAGTCTGAAATTCTGAGTTTCGCGCCAAAGTCACAAGCGTAGCCCAGCTTCCAGACTTCTAAGCGAGCTAGCGTCTACAGGATGCAACCCGTTAATACGGTTGCATCGCCTTGCGGACGTTCAACTACGCCTTCAGCCGACTGTTGAAGATGGTACAGGAGTACTCCAAGCGCGGTGCGAAAAAAACCCGGGTTGGCTACCGGGCTAAAGTACGAGGGTGCCCGAAAGAGCACGTCTCAACTGTGAGCGTAATAGTTCGTGCGATGTGTTCGCAGGCAGACGCTGCTCAACATCAGTGCGTCTACGGTATGACCGTTGGCGCTGCATTGCGGACCGGTTTCTCGACTGCAGGACGCAAAGCCGCTTCGACCACCTGCAAATTCGTAGCGACGAAGCTGCGAGTCCAGTTCACTGCTGCGCGCTCGGCGGCACCTTTGGACGTTGCCGAGAACTGGACCTCAAATGCAACCTTTTTAACGCGGCCGTGTTTCAAGTCGTCGCCGCGCGTTGAAAGGCGGGTGCTGCTTGTCCTTCCGTCATCCCCAATCTGCTCGCACTGGATTTCCACAAAATAAGGCGGCATCGGATTTTTGCGAGTAGCGTGTGGCCGTTCCGAGCCGGTGTAGAAACCGAGTACCGGAGCGGTCCTAAAGGGTGCAAGAGCAACTACGCGGGCGGTCAAAGCCGCCAGCAGTCCGACGAGCTAGGCTTTTCGATTCGCGACAGAGAGGAGCACGCCGAGCGCGATCATTAACACGCCCGACGATCGTGTCATTAGCTGTTGCTTGGCGGATTTCGCCGCGCCTGATGCGACAACTCGGTGCGCTGTGAACACGGCGATTAGATCGACTGTAGTGTTCAACAGGATGCAGGTCGTGCCGAGGACAATGAACTGCGGCGCGGGCGCGTAATTGGCAGAGAGAAACTGCGGGATAAACGCTAAGAAGAACATAGCTGTCTTGATATTGAGCGCCTCAACGATGATCCCGTCTTTGAACGCTTTAGGTGCTCGAGTCCGGAGCGGCGCTGACTTCATATCTTGAGGCGGCTTTGGAAGGAGCATACGAATGCCAAGATAGACGAGATACGCTGCGCCGATGAGCTTCACAGCCGCATAGACCACGGCTGATTGGGTGATAAGCATCGACAGTCCGAGTGCGGCAGCAAAAACGTGGACCATGCCGCCGATTGCGGCGCCCATCGAAGAGGCTATGCCTGCGGAGCGACCATCCGCGACAGTACGCGCAACTACATAGGTGATACCAGGACCGGGAACGACCGCCAATGCCAGCGCGGCTATAAGAAACGTCGGGGACGGAAACATTGGAAAGCCTGCGTCACTGAGTTACTAGCCCGATCAGACGAGCTTCGATAGCGGAGTCGGGCATCAAGCGACGCAGGCCATCGACGAGCGCGTCACCAGCTTCTTGCAAAGCGGTGATTGGCATCTCGGGCAGACTCTCGAGAACAAACCACATCTGCTTTGCATCGGCAGCTAATCTGGTCCTCACGCCTTGCCTCCAGTTCCAACGGCGACAGGTGACGCCGACATCGTCGCGCCAGACGACTTCGCCCCGCTCGGGGGCTTCAAGGGCAGGCGCCCCGTCTTTGATCGTGTCAAACCCCTCTGTCCCATCCGCAATCGCCAGTCTAGGGATCCCGACATAAGCCGCGAAATTCTCGCCGCCTACAGGAATCGCGTATCGGAGGCTGACAGCGTTATAAAGATCGACGACGGGATCGATGCTTGGCAACCTGCCTTCTTTCAGCACCCGCTTGCGCAATGCCTCTGCCGAACAGGGAGTTCGCTGCGGCTTGGCGCCGAACTTTCTGAACACCTCGGCCCATGCGCAAAGGTGGGCGTCGGCCCAGGCAGCGCCGCCTGTCGCGATCGAACGGCAGGCTTCGTCGAGCGCTTGTTGGCCAAAGCCCGGATTCACGATTGGCGACGCGCTGACGCTCACGGACCGCGCACGAAAGCCGGGGGCGAGTGTCACGATTTGGCGGTCGATTGACGGCATTACGGCGAGCATAGAAAATTTGGTGATGAATGACCATTTTGTACCATCATACTGACCAGTGACCAAAAAAGTCAATATATCGACCGAATCAGGCGCCGACGTTCAAACAGTGAGCGAGGCGGTAGCGACTCGTTTGAAGGAATTTCGCAAGCGGCAAAAGTTGACGCTTGATGCGCTGTCTCGGCGCTCGGGGGTCAGCAAAGGGATGCTTGTCGAAATCGAAAAGAGTGCTGCCAACCCCAGCATCGCCATCCTTTGCAAGATCTCAGCGGCGCTCGGCGTCTCCGTCGCAGAAATCGTGAACGTAGCCAGTCCACCTGCTGTGCGACTCGTCGAAAAGCATGAAATCCCAACATTGTGGACGGGGCCAAAGGGCGGCTCGGCGCGATTACTCGCCGGCACTGGCGGGCCGAGCATGATCGAGCTATGGCGTTGGGAGATGCAGCCAGGTGAGATCTTCGAATCCACTGGACACCCTAACGGAACATACGAACTGCTGCATGTCGAACAGGGCCAACTGAAGATAGCAGTGAACGAGACAGAACTTCGGATTCAAGCTGGTTGCTCCGCGGTGGCCAAAACCGATGTCCCGCATCAGTACTCGAACGACGGTAAGGCGAAGCTCATTTTTACAATGACCGTTGCAGAGCCTCATTAATGACGCGTTCCGCGCGCATGCGTTCCACCGGAGCCAGCGCTTGCACGCGCGATTCGGCCGACGTATCGTTGAAATAGTCAGCCACCGCGTTATAGCTGCTAGCGCTATGCTCCCTACGTGGGGAGTAGGACCAGGAGCGCTTATGCGCCGATCTGGTTACGGATCGGCCCCCTCTGACATGGAGAGCAGACACCGAACTGAAACACTGATGACGTTTCAAACAGAATCATTATTGATTTCTCTTAGATACAAGATTCTTTCGCGCCGTGCGTGTATCTGACGACGCGACAACATCGAACAACATTGTTGTCGCGTCGTAGGATAATCAGAATGATAACCGTGCTATTGATTAGTTAGCACAATTGGCAGCTTTCATGTCATTGTAGACGGCTCTGTTATACGCATCCCAATTCGGCGGGTTTTCTTTCAGGTAATGGTCGTGCTTTCTTTTCGATTTCTCAAGAAGCCACTGACATCTTTCCATCCGTAATGAGGTATTTGACGCTTGCGGTTTGGACGCTGCTTTTTCAGCAGCGCCAGCGGCTAAGATCGCACAAGAGACAGATAAAAGACCAATGACCAAAGCAATTTTTACTCTTTCGAACATTCGTTTCTCCTACCATTGAGTAACGCGAGCGGCCGCGCCACGATCATTGCGCGGAACGCGCGCTTCCGGAAGCATCTATCGACGCGCGTTTTGAAGGCGCTGGACGGGAGGACCGCCGCAAGCCAGGCGCTTAGGGTTTGTTTTTGCCTACCGCCAACCACTGCGCTTTAGCGGGGAAGTCGCGTTTCACGATTTTTCCATCCCTGATCACATGGGGCGGAGCATGAACTACGATCGAGCACGGGGACCTGAGTTCGTAACTATAGGGCAACGTGCCCGAGCCAACATCGGAAAACAATGCGCCGAGAACGCCTCCCGGAAGTTTTTCAGACACATCAATAGATGCGGTCCTGGTGCCCGCAGGGATTTCAACCTCGCCGAAATCGAAAGACGCTTCAGGTCCGAGCGAGGAGAGCGCTTTAACAAAACACATGGGGCTCACACAACCTCCTATAGAGATTTGGCCGCTTACCGCTAATCCGGCAAACGGCGGCTTGGTTTGAAAAGCCCATCCCGCAACGAATTAATGGTAAGCGGTAGGCCAAGTAACTATTGCCGATAAACATCGCGGGATGTAGAGGTATTTGCCTAACCAGAACGTTTATTAACGCGGAGCGTGTTACGTCTCTGGCCCTTCACGCCGATGCGGGTCAATGGGAAAAACTAAGCAAAGTCGAAAGATCGATGCACGCGATGAACGCAAACTTGGCGCAGTCGCGGTCGAACGAGCCAAGATCGCCGAATCAGCTGATGGGCTTGCGGACCAGCTATTTTGCTGCTCTAGGAGGGAACGGTGCGACGACGTTGCCGGCCGGAAGTCGGCTGCAACTGAACGCGCGGAAATCAAAAAGCGGCGCGGTGGCACTCAACTGAGTCTGGTCGGACAGACGAGAGCCCGCGATCGACAACGTTTGAGGTGAAAACGCCGGACGATGTTTCATAGCCTTCGGCGTTGCTCAATTCGGACCGGCGCGATTGATCTCTTGTATCGAAGGATCTGCCCGCTTGCCTGAGCAGAGTCCGCGTGCCTTAGCGGACATCTCGTCGAGGTAGTCTGCTACTGCGTCATAAGCAGCGTACCGCTTCACACCTTCTGTGTAGGTCGGAATAGGAAACGTCTCCGCGCTGACCTGGTTGCGGATCGTGCCTTCTGACATCGCGAGAAGTGTGGCCAGCTGATTCATCGTGAGGCGCACGCCGTACTTTTCGAGAATGAACGCGCGAGTAAGAAGCTTCATTGTCTTGTCTCCCGACTGGCAAGAAACGCGGCGTGCTTTTGCATCGCTCTGAGCGTCTCTTCGCCTCGGAAAGGGAAGGCCGGTGCTTTCGCGAAAGGCGCCTGTCCGGGGAGACACCAAAACAAATCGAGACGTCCACGCGCGCTGAGCATCGTGAAGCTCTCGATGAACGCGTCCTCCTCGAGAAGAGCAAGAGCATCGTCCATCAGCCTCAAGCTAGTACGTAGCTCGATAACCAGCCGAGATTTCGTTGTATAGCCGGCATGAAGCCTCTCGACGATCTGTTCTCGCAAAGCGCGCTTATCGCGGGCAAGAGGTGATTTGTCTCTTCTTTCGAGAGTTAGCGTAGCTCCCGTTGCGACGGACGGAGACGCCGCACGTGCATTCGACGTGGGCCGGCTAACCGCTTGGGCAATTCGCTCCGCGTTGCGCCGGATCCCAGCGTGAGGATCATTCTTCGGGACTGCGGCCGCGGTCGATCGGACAGGAGGGAGTGGATGCATAGTCGGAGATCATCAGCCGAAAGCCATATGGTAGACATATCTACCATATGAAGCAATAGCTACCAACTTTCATTGCCGGAAACGCTATCCGGCCTGACGGATGCTTGAATGCTCGTCACGGTCGGAGCATGACGGAGCTTGATCAACTTGTTCGCGCAGACGTAAAGAGCTCTCTACGCTGCGTGCTCATGACCCGGGTTGCACGGCGACGGTGACATGGCGATCCTATGTCTTGGATTGCGCACGTTTCCTAACAGCTCTATCAGGTCGAGTTGTTTTTGCCGTGGCGGTCTCGATTGTTGCGACTTCCTTCGAACGCGAACGGCGTTGCTTGAGTTCATGCTCTAGTCGATCGTTATGAAAGACCTTAGCCTTCAGCTCCGCCTTTAATTCCTCTTGCTGGGTGTGGGTTAGGCCCGAAATTAGGCTTAGGAGCTCCAATTCGCTTTGTGAAAATAGATCATGGCGGTCGCGCCCGTGCCGTTTCCCGTCGCCTCCGCCGGGGCCCGACCTCGGCCTGAAGACGTACGGCGCATCCCGAGGGGCTTCCTCGTTCGCCAACCACTTAGGATTGACGCCCAAGTACTCGGCAGCCGCGAGCAGATTGGCACCTTCGATTTTCTTAGTCTTACCCGAAAGCCAAGCGCTGACGGACGACGACGCAATTCCACACGCGCGCGCTACATCTGCGACATTCCGCACTGGTGGCCCCTGCATGGCTATTCGGAGTCGTTCGGCAAGTACAGCCATAGAGTTTCTCAATTGTGGTCGGTAGACAAAGCTACCACTCGGGAGGGTAGCTATGGCTTGCTTTTGAAGGTAGATATAGCTACCATCGGGACATGTTCACACCGACTGAGTTAATCGCTCTTCTCGGCGGGCCGCGTGCTGTAGCTCGCAAATTGGGTATCACTCACCCATCCGTAATCGCGTGGCGCAAGGCAGGGGTACCGCCGCCGCGAGTCGCTCAGTTGGCCGTCGTGACCGGGCGATGCGTTACCGACTCGGCTGATCTAGAGCCGGCGAGATGGCACAAGATCTGGCCAGACTTGCTCGATGGGACGGAGCTGCCTACCGAGAACGTCCGCGCACCGGCCCGACGAAAACGGAGCATTGATGACTCGATCCCCTTGGCGAAAGCGGAAAAGCTCACTCGCTGATTTAGCGGAGGCTGCGTAATGACGATCCACGGCGAACAGGACCAGTACGGCGTGCCCGCGCTGCAAATCGATGGGTTGATCTTTCACAAGAACGGCACGTTTATCGAATCTGCATGCACAGAAGACTTTTTCTGGCTTCGGTTGTCGGCGACTGTTGGTTACGCCCGGTTTGCGGTTATGCCAGAACTCAGTGAGCCGGGCGCACCAAGAACGTTTCAATTGCTTGAAGTGCGGCCGGCCAGTTTGCCAGCCCCGCATCAACTAGTTTCAGTGTCAGGTGTTTTATGGTCTCGCCGGGCAGCCCGCGAAGCTGATCGAGTAATCGCTTCTTATCTGTCTGGGCTAGATCCGATGTCTCAATCCGCCGGCCAATCAATTCAAGCAGGGTGTCTTCGTGAAGCTTGACCGTCACAACTCCGAGAACCGCAGAGAGTCCGCCGTCGCTAGCAAGGAAGTCCATTCCATCGTTCGTGATGCGTGTTGGCTGATAGCGAACCGTGTTGTCCAAATAAAACCACACGCACGTGGTGATGAGCCCGTGTTCGGCCAAATAAAAGAGGTTCGCGGCACGGACGTCCTCCGGCACATTGCCGACGTGTTCTGCGTGACCGAGACGAGGGTAGATGTCCGCGAGTGCGAGCATTACTTCCTTTTGAAATTTCCGATCCAGTTTCATGTAGGGCTGGTTGATGTCCTTTCGATGGCGGGGGCTGCGTGATCATGATCAAGCCACACGGATCAAATTGCGATCTTGACGTACTCGCCTGTCGGGTAATCGTTTTTACATATCGGGCAAACGAGAACGTACTCGTACGCAACCTGCGCGCGCTTGAGTACGCCTTTCTTCGCCGCGTTGTCCATGCAGGGCTGACAAAGGTAGTGAGGGCTTCGGCCGGTCTTCGAAGAATTCAGCTCTGCCAGGACAAAGACGCCTTCGCTGAGCTCGTGCAGGTCATAGCTTTCGCGCTCGGACCGTTGTTTCTCAAGCTCAGCTATTCGTGCACTCAGCTCTCGTTTCCCGTCTTTGAGCGCCTGCTTTTCATCCAGCAGAGACGAAATTTTTTCTTGGGCTTGAAGTGCGGTGTTCTGGACATCAATGATCCGATTTTGAAGGTCCTCCAGCGCCGCGGTGATCTTCGCATCATCGCGCAAGGCTGCTGCGGACCTGACGAGTTCAAATGCTGTTCGTGCGCTGCTAAGCGCTGCGCTAAGGGTTTGGACGTCCACGGGGTCTCCGATCGACAGGGTAGTTTCGACGTGTAGGAGCCAAGATTCTGCCAGAGGCTGAAGACCCCACCTTTTGAAAAGGAGAAATAGATATGCACCTTGCACGACACCAACAAATGCTTAAGGAAGCGACAGAAGAAACACGGCCACACGTGGAAGCGCGGATTCGCGAAGAAAATCCCGAGGCGTTTCACGTTGTGTCTGGCGTGCACGAGACGCTTTCTCAGCGCCACTTCCAACACGAGCCGTGCAGCCCGATTCCGATGGCAGGCTTCGTCCGCGCTTACGTTCCACCGCCGCCGCCGCCGACCAAGACTGAAACCGAAACTGAAGCAGCACCCCTCTCCAAGGACGAGAAGGAAGCGAAAGCTAATGAGCAAAAAGAAGGCGTATCGGGGAAGGATGTCGAGGTAAGCGCCGAGGTTGAAGCAGCGGCCGGGACCGACTCTGAACCGGTGAGCGTCGAATAGGCCACCCGTCGAAGGAGACAGAACCCTTCGAACGAATTAGTACTACTACCGGAGCACGGTCGCGACGAATGCGGAGACGGTGAGGATGTGAAGGACGCTCAGTGCGTCGAGTACGACGCTTCGTCAGAAAACTCGGCTTCTCCAACCGTCTTGCTGACATGCCTGTCCTGCGGGGCAAGGCAAGACAGCGATGGGCGCCTGCCGTGCGACCACTGAGCTAACAGGAGAGCCCAATGGCAAAGAATTCAGTTGATGCATATGGAGCTTCAGGAAAGACGAATCTGCTGTTCTTCGATCCCGCGCGATTGGTGCTCGTGACTGACGTCACGTCGCCGTTGTACGACCCTCGCGTCGATCTCGCAGTGAACGAGGATCTCGCGCGGAATATCGACTTTCAAGGCGTCTTGCAGCCGATCTCCGTTGTTAAAAACACTGAGACTGGCGAAACGGAAGTCGCCGTCGGTCGACAGCGTACCAAGGCGGCGAGGCTCGTGAATGAATGGCGGCGAGCGCGCGGCGAACAACCCATTCAGATTCCTGCCCAGGTGTATCGCGGTGAGCGCCGCACCGCGCTCACCGCGATCATCGCTGAGAACGAGTTGCGCGAGGCGGACACACCGCTTGGTCGAGCGGAAAAGATGCGGCGCGTCATGGCGTTCGGTTTCAGCGACGCTGAGGTCGCCACAGTCTTCGGATGTTCGGTGTCTACGGTGCGCTCCACGATCGCGCTGCTCGAATGCTGCGCTGACGTCCGTAGGGCGGTCGAGAGCGAGCGCATCAACGTCACCCACGCGCGCCAGCTGTCGAAGCTATCCCCGGATGCTCAACGTGAGAAGGTTCGGGAGCTAATCGCAGCGGGGGAGCACGCGGTCGGTCACGCGCGCGCTCGCGCTCAACGCAAAGTGATAAGCAACGACAGACCGAGGTTGCGGAGCCGCAAAGAGATCACACGTGAGTTGGAGTCAGCTTCGGGAGATCGTGCTGATGCGCTTCGCTGGGTGCTCGGGATCGAGCTCGACCACGGGGAGGAAGCATGACGCCCCCGAGCCGGGCCAGGCGCAGGCTTGCATCTCAGATCGGCGCTTCTTCCGCTGCGTGCGTCTTGAGCCAATCGCGAAGGGCTGAATTCATACGTGACTGCCAACGTGGCCCAGTCGCGCGGAAGGCCTCAAGGATGTCCGCGTCATACCGCACCGTTGCCGGCTTCTTGGTCGGCGCCTTTTGCGGTCCGCGTACGCCCAGTTTCTCGCGCAAATTGGGCGGCAGCGCTTCACCAGCTGGCTTGAAGAGCTTTGCGTCAGCTGCTGTCAATTCTCTGACTTCGCCTGCTTCATTAGTCAATCGTGAGCGTTTTGCCATTGCGTTTCGCCTCTCTCTCGTTAGCTTTGCGGAAACTGATCACCCTGATTCCGGTTTGAGTCTCTGTGAAACACATTACGTGCAGCCTCTTGTCCAAGTAGCCGAGTGCGACATATCGGACTTCCCCGTAAGGGCGGCGATCGTCGATCGCAACGAGGGCCGACGTGAAGTCAAACTCTCTGGCTCGGTCGAAGGAAAGTCCGCGTTCTCGGACATTCCGAGCGCTTTTATTGTCGTCGTAAGTAATGTCCATTATGCAAATTGTACGTACAAAAAAGATGGCAATCAAGGTTTTTTGTACGTACGATCAGATGGGCGTACTTTCGAGCCCGACCGACGGGCTGCTTGTGAGGGACTGCCCGTCCTGAACACGCCTTCTTTCTTAGCGTCACTCCGCGCCCTTACGACGCTGCCGCACTGGACATCGTTTGTCTGCTCTTGGTTTGCCTCAGACGCGCGAAGTAACAGCGGGGGTGGCGCATGAGGGTATCTGGCGTTCTCCGTGACATTGGTCGCCCAGTCGCGTACTACCCCGGCCTTGCTCGATACCTAGGTGGCGTTAAGGCAACCGTGTTGTTTTGCCAGATCTTCTATTGGCAAAGCCGTGCCACCAGTGAGTTAGGCGTTCACAAGACCTCAGAGGAACTGTGCGAGGAAACTGGCTTGACTTACGAGGAGCAAAGGGCTGCGCGTCGCGCGTTGAAGAAATCAGGCGTGTTGATCGAGACCGAGAAGCGTCTGGAGCACAAGATCTATTTCCGCATCGACGAGGACGCGCTCGAGCGACTGGTCGAGGATGGCCACGCGTCAGAGGACGATGAGTCGGCCGAATGGGAAAACCCCATTCCCCGAAATGGGAAAAGTCCATTTCGGGAGATGGACTTTCCCCAACCCGCCGAGCGGTCAAACCCTTGTCCGCGGACCGGTCAAACCCCTGCCCGCGGAGAGGGGTTTGACCAGGTCGTTAACGGTGTAAAGACTACAGCAGAGATTACAGCAGAGAGCAGCAGCAACGCGTGCGCGCGTGAGCCTGTGGATAACTTCGATGCTGCCGCTGCTGCTTGCTTGCAAAACGAGAATTCGAAACCTGAGCACGAGCTCACCGAGCTGCTGACCGCTTTGGAGGCTGCGCGTCGCAAACGTTGCGTGGTCGATCGCGGTCGGGACCGAGCGCATGTGCTCGCATGGGTGGGTCGAGGCCTGACGACCGATCAGCTACGCGAAGCGCATCGCCGGGCGGTGGCAGCGCGCGAGCGTGACGCTGACAGCCGAGCCGTGAATGTCGGATTCCTTGCCCGTTTCATTGATGAGGTGCTAGCCGATGCGCCCGACGCCCCTGTGCGAGGCGGTCGAGCTGCGTGGTGGCTCGGCGGTGAAGCGGACGTCTGTTGCGAGGCGGCGCGGCTCGGTGTTCGCCTGAAACGCGTAGACGAGTCTCTGCCCGAATACAGGGTGCTAGTCGCTAAGGCGGCCGGCAAGGGGCCGTGGATCGACCACGTGCTCAAGGACGCACAACGCAGCGGTTCTGAGCGCTTCTATCAAAACGTGATTGACACCCTCGGCGACGCGCTGTTGCCGTCGGAGTTTCACGCCTGGGCCAAATAGGGCGCAAGCATGCGGTCGGAGTCGAGGCATATGGAAAGAAATCTTTTGTTTGTCGGAAGCAAAGGGGCAATCGAATGGTGTGTGGACATCCTGCGCAAAGTAGGCCGCCGAGCGAGGAGCGATACGAGCATTTCTGCGCGCATTTCGACAGCATCCCGCGTGACAAAACGCGCAATACGGAGGTGGCATGAACACATGTGAAACCTGCAAGTACGCAATTGAAGAAGCCGGCTCGGAGCGCATGCATCGCCTGGGCTTTCGCAAATGCGCATGGATGTCCGAATGGCATTACGTGTCGATTCGCTCGACATGTCGTTTCAGTCCGATCCGCTGGAGCCAAAGATCATGAATGCACAAATGCTTGTCCGCGCGGTCCTGTTCGACGCGCTACTCGCCATCTGTCTGTACCTGTGGATTGAGGGTGGTCACAACCTCGCGCGGGATCTCGCCATTGCCTACCTCTTTGTCATGGCCGAAATAATGTGGATCGTTGCCGTACTTGTGCCTGCGAAGGACTACGAACACGGCTATCCCGTCAATGCCTTTTACGACTTCGTGTCGACGACGGCCATTCTCGGCATTCTCGCTTGGCAGGGCGAGTTCACCGTCGCAATGCTGCTCGGCGTCCCGTATCTGCTCACCCTGGTTAAAAGGGAGGTGGCAGGAGCATGGTGAAGCGCAGTCGAACAATTCGCCTGAACGAAGGCGCAACCGCAATGGGCACGGCGACGGTTCGCGAGGCGCGGCGCGATATGACGGCGGCTCAGCGCGCCATCTTTGAGAGCACGGGGAAGCCACCTTCTGCGTCGGCAGGATTTGACGACCTTGCAGACGGACTTGACGCGCCGGCGCTGATTACCCCCGCGTATCGCCGACAGGCGGTGGCGCCAAGCGCGGATGCAAAGCAAAAGTTGTATGCGCTTGGTCGTCTGCCCGATGGCAAAGAGAACGCGACGGAGAAGCGGTACGCGGAGCACTTGGAGCAGCGGCGGCGCGCCGGAGAGATCGAATGGTACTGCTTCGAGGGCATCAAGCTTAAGCTCGCCCCCAAAACCTACCTGACCGTCGATTACGTCGTGCTACCCGCGTCGGGGCTACTTGAGATGCACGATGTAAAAGGCGCGCGTGCCATCTTCAGTGACGACGCGAAAGTCAAGATGAAGGTCGCCGCATCGCTCTTTCCCCTCGTCTTCAAGGTGGCATATCCGAGAAAGACCCGAGACGGTGGCGGCTGGGACATTGAGGAAATTCGAAGCGTGGGACCGCGCGTACGAGGCGTGTAGGTCCATGCGCGCCGCAAAGATGGGCAAGAAGGAGAAGCAGCATGCAATGTCGCATTACGGTTGACGAATGCACGGTGTGGCGGGCAGTCCGCGGCAAAGGCGGTCACCGCATTCACGTGCCGGTCACTCCTCGTTTGAAGTTGGACACGATGGTGTATCGACTCGCTCTTGCAAAACTGCGGGACAACGAGCGTCAATTCGTCTGGGCAGATGCTTGGATACCTGAACACTATCGCTCCCGCATCCCAATACTAGACAGCAAATGGATCGCGCAGGGAGTCTATCGCGCGAAGGCGTTTATTGACGACAACCGCAAAACGTTGGCGCCGTTCCTCGCGAGCGGTTTGGAAGAAATGGACGTGAGCGAGGAGGCAGCGTGATGATCAAGCTATATAGCAGCCGGACGGACACCACGATTAATAGAGCGGTGATCGAGAACGGCCAACTCGAACGCCTGATTGCAGAGCAAGTCGCCAAAGCGGCCGGCATCGACATCGACGCGAAGCATGTGCACGCGCGTTGTCACGTGAGCTCCCGTATGGGCAGCACCAACACGGAAACCCGAGAGAAAGTGACGATCACCGTCAATCGCTCGAAGCAGCCGGGCGTGAATGAAGACGCCCGGAAACGCAGCATGATTCCCGCCGATTTCGAACCGTGTTTCGCCGTGATGGGAGCGAAGCGCCGAGGCTTGACGAAGCCAATGGAGCCGAAATGAACGTCTCTGAACTCTCCGGCGCACAGCTCGACTACTGGGTGGCGAAGGCCGAGGGCATGGATGCCGAAGTGAAGCGCGCATGCGGCATGGAATGGTGCCAAGTCGACGTCCAGTCAGTCGGTCTTATTCATTATCAGCCGTCCGACGATTGGCACATCGCCGCACCGATTGCCGAACGTCAGCGCTATGTGACGTATCCACGTATGCGCGCAGGCGGGAAGGTCGAATGGCTGGCCGAATCTCAGCTGAACCCGGAATTCCACGGAATCATGGTCGATGAGTCGCCGAAGGTCGCGATATGCCGCCTGCGCGTTGCCGAAGTCTTCGGGCTTGAGGTTGCGGATTGACACTCCGCCCGCCGAACACATTCCGTGATCCGTTGCTGCAACTGATCGCGAAGGAGGGCGGGACCTGCAAGGGCTGCCCGCACGAACGCACCTACGAATTCATCGGCTCCATGCGAACCATCTGCGCCACCGGCAAGGACCACGGTTACCGCTGCGAACAGTACGGAAAGAGGAACCCCATGACGAAAAGCGCCATTGCGGCAGATGAGATCGATGTTGTGCTGACCGAATGGTACGAGTGGAGTCAGTCATACGAGCCCGCAGTTGGGTATGGACGTGCCAGTGCGATGTTTCGCGACTGCCGCAGCAGCCGTCAGTGGATGACGTATGACGAGCTCGGCGAGGACGTTGACAATCAATTGCGCGCCACGACAGGGGAGGCTGTCGAGCCAATAATTGCCGCTCTGTCGCTAACGCATCGAATTGCGGTAATGACGGCAGTGCGTAACTTCGTCGCAGGCGCGGTCGTCTTCGAAAATCCTCGCAGCCCCGCGACGCAGGAACGCGACTACTCCGAAGCGAAGGCGTTCATGCGTCCCGCGTTGGTCGCAAAGAACCTAATCCGTAAGCGCTGACAATGTCGCTACAAATATTCCTTGCGCGATGCAATAACTGTAGCTGCAATTAATGCATGGACATCACATACGATCCGAGCAAAAACGAAGCGAATATTGCCAAGCATGGCATGTCGCTCAGTTGGCAGAGGTGATCGATTGGTCGGCAGTCTTGTCCTACGTGGATGCTCGTCGCGAGTACATGGAAGTGCGTGAAGTCGGCATCGCTCCGATCGGCACGCGCCTCTACTGTGTGGTTTTCACGCAGCGTGGCGAGACAATGCATGTCATTAGCCTTCGCAAGGCAAACGACCGAGAGGTGCGCAACTATGCCAAATACGATTAGGACGCGGTCGGGCCGCGTGCTCGAACTCCCGCCACCCGAGGAAGACAAGGCAATCAATCGCGGCATCGCCGCAGATCCGGACACGTACGAGGTGTCGGACGAACAATTCAAGAAGATGAAGCGGCGTGGCGAGCGCGGTCGACCGCGCCTTGAATCGCCGAAATTGCTGCTATCCGTGCGCTACGATGCGGACATCGTTGAAGCATTCAAAGCGTCGGGCGATGGCTGGCAGACACGCATAAACGACACGCTGCGTGAATGGTTAAAGACCCACCGACCTGCTTGATCGGTTGCTCTAGAGAACGGAATGAATGAATCCGTGAGTAGTTCATAAAGCTATTGCACATACTAGAAAACTGAAGCACAATTACCACGTGGCGGCAGAGTTGCGCCCAGAAAAAGCCCACCCGGTTTCGCCGCGTGGGCTTTTTGCATTGCCGAGGAGGATCTATTCGTTCCTACTTGCACTCAAACTCGCTCGACGGAGTGCTTATGACTCAGCCCAACTTCGAGGCTATCGGTCGTTATCACGCGACGCTTGAAGCGTTTCACGATCTGCGGGTAAGGCGATCGACCGCGTTGTCGGAGCTTTCGCGGATCGTACGGCAAAGCATTGGCAGGCATGATCGCGTCGTAGCGTTCGACGGAGTTGCGGTGGAGGAGAAACTTCAGCGCGCAATTTCTGTGAATGCCGAGCTGATGCAATGCATTGATGCTCTGAACGAATACGCAGCGGAAACCGGCAAGCCGCAAATGACAGTTGATTCGCCGAGTCGTTACTAATTCTTATAGGTGCAAGCCTAACCGCGCAAGGTAGGAGCCGCCTAGCCTTTTGTCTTTGTCCGAGCGTTGTGCAGTAGCCTCTAACGAGGCTAGTTCGCAAATCGAAGTTACGCAACTACATATGCCGAACAGACCGAAACGCCCTTGCAAACATCGTGGATGCCGGGAGCTCGTCGCTGGCGGTAAGTCGTATTGCGAGCAGCATGCGCACGAGGAAATAAAGTGGAAGGCAGACGCCGTGCGAGGCAATCGCCACGCCCGGGGCTATGGCAACGCTTGGGTCAAGAAACGCGAGCGCATCTTATCGCGCGACTGTGGCCTATGCCAGGTGTGCAAGCGCATTGGTCGGGTGACCATTGCCACTGAGGTGGATCATCGGGTTCCGAAGTCTCAAGGCGGCACTGACGCTGATGAGAATCTCCAAAGCATCTGCCGTGAGTGTCATGCGACTAAGACTGGCAGTGAACGCCGTTGACGGGAAGGGGGGTGGAAAAGTCTGGGTCGAATCGCCTAGGGACCGACCGGTCCGTCGAATTTTTACGCCCGCGAAATTAAAAATTCAGGAGTTGGCCGATGAGTGGCGTTGCCACGGTCCCAGGCCGCGGCAGAAAACCTAAGCCGACGGCGCGAAAGATCGCTGCTGGCAACCCCGGCAAACGCGCTTTGAATAAGGATGAGCCGGATTTCGGCGCCATCGCGAACATCGATCCGCCAGACTGGATCACCGGCTACGCGGCGGACATGTGGCATCGCGTGGCACGACGGCTTTGCGCGCAAAAGGTTTTGCAGTGGACCGATGTTGAAGTGCTGGAGACGTATTGCTCTGCATATAAGGATTGGCGTCGGGCCTGCGAAGATCTTGATGCAAATGGGCTCGTAATTATGAGCGCTCAAGGATCGCCGATGAAAAACCCAGCGGAAACGGTCAAGCGGGCGGCGTTCGCAACGATGCGCACGGCCGGCGCGCTGCTCGGGCTTGATCCGGTCAGCCGTCAGCGGTTGACAGGCGTTGGCAACAAGAAGCCGGACAACCCATTCGGCGCACTGCTCGGTGATTAGTGCACGATGGCAGGAACATATCCGCACGTGGAACAGGGTCTCCGGTTCGCACGCGAAGTCGTGCGCGGTAAGCGGCCATCGTGCAAATATGTGCAACTCGCGTGTCAGCGGCATCTGGACGACCTCACGGCAAGCCGTAGAAAAGAATTTCGTTGGAAGTTTGACGCAGCGGCGGCCGAGCGCAAGCTTGCCTTGATCGAGCTGTTGCCGCATGTCAAAGGTGAGTGGGCGTTCAAGCGCCAGCTCGTGACGCTGGAGCCGTGGCAGAAATTTGGGCTGATGTGCACGTTCGGTTGGATCGAAAAACGGTCTGGCTTCCGGAGGTTTCGCGAGTCGTATTGGGAGGTTCCGCGCAAGTGCGGAAAAAGTGTCATTGCTGCCGGTGTTGGCATCGCGATGTTCATCGCGGATAACGAGTTCGGCGCCGAAGTGTATGCGGGCGCGACGACCGAAAAACAGGCCTGGGAGGTGTTCCGGCCTGCGCGCCTGATGGTAAAGCGCTCGCCGCTGCTGATCGAAGCTGCCGGGATTGAGGTGAACGCCTCAAACATGAACAAACCGGAGGACGGCAGCCGCTTCGAGCCGCTGATCGGCAATCCGGGTGACGGCGCATCGCCTTCGTGTGCAATCGTCGATGAGTATCACGAGCACGACACCTCCGCGCTGTACGAGACCATGCTCACCGGCATGGGCGCGCGCAGACAGCCGTTGATGTTCATCATCACGACAGCGGGTGCAAACATCGAGGGCCCGTGCTACGACAAGCGGCGGCAGGTTATCGAGATGCTTGAGGGTACGGTCGACGACGACGAGCTTTTTGGGTGGATTTGGACCATCGATCACGGCGACGACTGGACAGATCCGCAAGTGCTAGCGAAAGCCAACCCGAACATCGGCATCTCGGTTTATCAGGAGTATCTGGAGAGCCAGCAGCAGCGGGCGATCAAGTCCGCACGCTTCACCAACACGTTCAAGATGAAGCATCTGAATGTCTGGACGTCGGCGAAGGCGGGCTACTTCAACTTGGAAGATTGGAAGGCGTGCGAAGACACGACATTAACGCTCGAACGTTTCAAGGGCCAGGACTGCATCCTCGCGCTCGACATGGCGCGCAAGCTCGACCTGAACAGCATGGCGCGTCTTTTCTGGCGCGACATCGAAGGCCGACGGCATTACTACAGCGTGGCACCGCGCTTCTGGGTGCCAGAAGACACGGTGAAAAACACAGAGAATCGGCGGATGGCCGAGCGTTACCAAAAGTGGGTGAATGCTGGGCACCTTTTTGAGACATCTGGCGCGGAGATCGACTATCGCGAGATCCTGAACGAGGCCGTCGAGGCAGACCGCGCGTGTCCTGTGCAATATGTGCCTTTAGACCCCCACGGTGCGACAAATCTTGCGCATCAACTGGAAGACGAAGGACTGACGCCGGTCACTATCATCCAAAACTACACGAACATGTCAGATCCGATGAAGGAATTCGAGGCCGCGGTCACGTCGGGCAGGTTCCATCACGACGGCAACCCGATCATGACCTGGTGCGTGAGCAATGTGGTCGGCAAATACCTGCCGGGCAACGATGACGTCGTCCGCCCGGTCAAGCAGGGGAACGACAACAAGATTGACGGCGCCGTGGCGCTGATTATGGCAATCGGCCGGGCCATGCTCGCAGGGCAAACCGGTGCCATCGAGGAGTTTCTTTCGAGTCCGATCATCGTATGAAGCAGAGCAAGCAGAAGTCGCCGGGACGCATTAAGGCGCGCGTCCTGAAGTGGCTTGGCGTGCCGATTTCGCTGACGGACGGAAGTTTTTGGGCCGCGTGGGGCGGGATGAATTCGTCCAGTGGCGAGTCCGTCACTGTCGATTCGGCGCTTCAATTGTCGGCGGCATGGGCGTGCGTGCGCTTAATCGCTGAAACGATCGCGACCCTACCGCTGAACTTCTATCGAAAGGCGACTGATGGGACGCGGTCGATCGCAACATCTCATCAGCTCTACGACATCCTGCATCGTCAACCGAACGCCGAAAACACGGCAACGGAATTCTGGGAAGTCATTGTCGCCAGCATGCTGCTGTGGGGCAATGGCTACGCGCGCAAACTTCGTTCGGCAGGAACAATCATCGGCCTTGAACTAATGCTTCCTGAGCGCACCCAGGTCAAGCGTCTATCGACAGGTGCGCTGCAATACACGTATAGGGCTCTCGACGGCACGATGGCGACGCTGTCGGAAGATGATGTGCTGCACTTTCGGGGCTTCAGCCTCGACGGTCTGACAGGTCTCTCCGTAATATCGTATGCGCGCGAGATACTCGGTAACGCGACCGCGGCGAACAAGACCAGCAGCAGCGTCTTCAAGAACGGCTTGCGGCCTTCGGGCGTGCTTTCCACTGACCAAGTACTGCAGAAGGAGAAGCGAACCGAGATCCGCAACGACCTTGCCGAGCAATTCGGCGGCGCAATTCAGGCCGGCAAGACGATGGTGCTTGAGGCAGGCATGAAGTATCAGGCTATCACCATGAATCCGGGTGATGTGCAGTTGCTTGAAACCAGAGCGTTCAATGTCGAGGAGATCTGCCGCTGGTTCCGCGTGCCGCCGTTCATGGTCGGGCACAGCGAGAAATCCACCAGTTGGGGCACTGGCATCGAGCAGCAAATGATCGGCTTTCTGACGTTTTCGTTGCGTCCATGGCTGACCCGCATCGAACAGACAGTCAGTAAAGGCTGCATCCCGCCGACCGAGCGCGGATCCTATTACGCCGAGTTTTCAGTTGAAGGGCTCTTGCGCGCCGACAGTGCAGGACGTGCGGCGTTTTATTCGCAAATGACGCAGAACGGGCTGATGACGCGCGACGAGTGCCGCGTGAAAGAAAACCTGCCGCCGATGGGCGGCAATGCGGCCGTTTTAACGGTGCAGTCGGCGCTTCTGCCGATCGACAAACTTGGGGAGCAGGCGGCTGCATCGCAGGCGCGGGACGCGTTCAAGAACTGGCTGAATCAGGAGCAAAAGGATGAAGTGTAAGAGCGGCAAGCTTGGCTATAAGGTCCGCGCGTTCGATCTTGACGTTAAATCGGTCGACGAGAGTGGCTATTTTTCAGGCTACGGGTCCGTTTTCGGAAACGTCGACAGCTATGGCGAGATCGTCGCCCCCGGTTCGTTCAAGAAAAGCCTCGCAGAAATCAAGTCGAGTGGTCGCGCGCTGCCGATCCTTTGGCAACACAACACGAATACCCCGATTGGCTCGTGGTCCGGCCTGAAAGAGGACGATCATGGACTCTTCGGCGAAGGTGAACTGTGGCTTAGCGATTCGCCCAGCGCGAAGATTGCCTATCGTGGCATGAAGGCTAAGGCAATCACTGGGCTGTCGATCGGTTACTACGTCAACAACTCAAGCTTCAACGAGAAAACCGGCGAACGTACGCTCATTGAGCTGGACCTTGTCGAAATAAGCATCGTCACGAATCCAGCGAACCCGGAAGCGCGCGTTGAGGCCGTGAAGTCTGTCATCGCGCACGGCGGCATCCCTTCCCTTTCCGAATTCGAGCGGTTCCTGCGCGAGGCAGGCTTCTCGAAATCACAATCAGCGGTCATCGCTAACCGTGGCTTGAAACATCTGCTCCAGAGCGAGTCTGGCAGCGAGGCAAACGATGTAAGTAATCGGCTGCTGGACAGCCTCAAATCAATCTCTTTCTGAGTAATCGCACAATGAACACTACACAATCCCGTGAGCTGAACCGTAAAGGATATGGCCGAAAGGAGAGCGGCTCGAATCCCGAGCAGGTAATGGAACAGGTTACCGCCGAACTGAAGCGCATCGGCGACGAAGTGAAGAGGTCAGGCGAAGAAGCGTTGAAGCAGGCCAAGTCGGCCGGCGAAGTCAGTGCCGATACGAAATCGAAGGTTGACGAGCTGTTGCTTAAGCAAGGCGAGTTGCAAGCGCGCCTGACTGAGACGGAGCAAAAGCTCGCGCGCCGAGAAGACCCGCGGGAGCCGGTCGAAGCGATGAGCTGGGGACGCTTGGTCGCCCAATCAGAAGAGATGAAGGGGATGGACAGCAGTGCGCGCAAGTCTGTGCGCGTTCGCATCGACCGCAAAGACATCATGAATGTCGGGTCGACGGTCGGTACCGGAACAAGTGCGACGAATTCGCTGACCGTCGCCGACCGTCAGGCTGGCATTGTGGCGCCGGGGCATCGTACGATGACAATCCGCGATCTGCTCATGCCGGGTCAAACCAGCGCGAACTCAATCGAATACACGGTCGAGACCGGGTTCACCAATGCATCGGCAACGGTGGCCGAAGGCCAGCAAAAACCGCAATCGGACATCAAGTTTGATCTGAAGAACCAACCGGTGCGCACGATCGCGCATGTCTTCAAAGCATCGCGGCAGATCCTGGACGATGCACCGATGCTCCAAAGCTACATCGACGGGCGCGCTCGGTACGGCCTGAGGTATTCGGAAGAAGCTCAACTGCTGAGCGGCGACGGCACTGGTTCGAACATCCTCGGCATTCTTCCGCAGGCCCAGAAGTTCGACCCGAAGATCGCGATCGCAAATTCCACGCCTATCGATCGCATTCGACTTGCCCTGTTGCAAGCGGTGCTGGCGGAGTTCCCGTCGACAGGCATCGTGCTCAACCCAATCGACTGGGCAACCATCGAGTTGGCAAAGGATAACGAAGGTCGCTATCTGATCGGGAATCCGGTCAACGGCACCGCGCCGCGCCTGTGGAATCTGCCGGTGGTAGAGACACAAGCGATGGAGCAAAATCACTTTCTGACCGGTGCATTTGCGATGGCTGCGCAGATCTTCGATCGGATGGAGGTCGAGGTGCTGATTTCGACGGAGAATCAGGATGACTTCGTCAAGAACATGGTCACGCTGCGCGCGGAAGAACGACTCGCGCTGGCGGTTTATCGTCCCGAGGCATTCGTGACTGGCGAAGTGACCGCTAAGGCCGGCTGACGCTGCGTCGCAATCCAATCAGAAGCCGCCTTCGATGCGGCTTTTTTGATTCTTGGGGGCTTTCAATGAGCAACAACGGCGATCCGAACAAGGTTGTGGTGCAGCCGATCCGAACGTATGGCGGGGAGGATGGATTTAAGCATTCTAATAGCGCCCCGTATGAAGTTACCCGTGTGCGCGCGGCCGAGTTGAAAGCTAATGGTCTCGTTCGCGATGTCGACACCGGTGACGAAGGTGCCAGCGGAAAGACTGCTTCGTTTCCGTCAAACAAGAAGGCGCCGGATCCTCAGAACAAAGCAAGGGTCCGATGAATGGTTGATCCGACGCCCGTTATTACGGCTGATCAAGCGCTCGCGCATCTGCGTGAAGAAGCGGGTGTAGCTGATGATTTGATCGCGCTCTACACGCGCGCGTCGGTGCAGTCTGCATCGGACTTTCTTAATAGACAAATCTACGCAAACGCTGACGACATGGCCGCGGCCGTTCGCGCAGGGACGGCTGGTGACGATCCGATTGTCATCAACGACGCCGTGCGGGCGGCGATCTTACTGATTCTCGGCAAGCTGTACGCATATCGCGAGGACGTCGTTGTTGGCACCTCGGCGAGGGTCTCGGAACTGCCCCTAGTATCGAGGCAACTATTGTTTCCGTATCGCAAGGGGCTCGGCGTTTGATGCGTGCGGGCGACCTCAACCGGCGCGTGCGCATTGAGCGCCGGGCTGCTAAGCCTTATGGCGAGTTGATCGAATGGGACCTCGTCTCCGCGACGTGGGCGAACGTGCGCTTCCTTAGTGGCAGCGAGGTTATCGCAGCAGATGCGCCAATCAGTCGCGTAAGTGCGAGCGTGCGTATCCGGTATCGAAAGGGAATCCGCGCGGGCATGCGAGTGACGATCGACGATTTGATCATGCGTATCGAAGCGGTGCAGCCCGATCTTGCGCGGCGAGAACACATTGACCTTGTGTGCGTGATCGATGAGCGCTGAGCAAATCATTCGGAACGCTCTGGCGCATCTAGCGGACGGCCACGTATTTCCAGATGTCGCTGACCAAGACGTGCGTCCCCCCTGGATCGTCTATCAAGTAGCAGGGGGCAAGATCGAGGTTGACCTGAGCGGCGCGGCATTCGACAAGTACTACGCGCGTGTGCAGATCGCGGTGTGGCACACGACCGCTCCAAGTCGATCGTCTTTGATGCGACAGGTCGTTCGCGCGCTGGTGGTTCCGGCAGTGGGTGCGATCGCGCTCGGCGCGCCCACGGAAGTGTTTGAGCGCGAGACGCGCCTTTACGGCAGTCGCCTTGAGGTGAGCATCTGGAGCGAGCTGTAGCGAGCCACTGGAATCTCTAAGTGTCTCGAGAGTGGCTTTTTAGTGTTGCAAAGGAGGATGAAAGGAATGGCAGAAACGCGAACACAGCAAGAGGACAAAAAGCTTAATCAGGATACGACTCCCGGGGCACCGGACAGCTCGACCGCTGTGCCATCGCAGGGCACGAAGCTGGAATACAGGAAGCAAGACGAGGATGACAGCAATTTTGCTGAAGTCGCAAATTTCACTGACATCTCAAGCTTTACGGGTTCGGCGAACCTGGTTGACGTGACGCGGCTTAATAGCAAGGGCCGCGAAAAGAAGCGCGGCATGCAGGACTGGGGGCAGGTGACGATCGCGTTGCACGTCAACATGAAAGATCGGTCGCATCAGGCATTGTTTAATGCCAGAAAGGACGGATCCATCCTGAGATTCAAGCTCACGCTGTCGGACAGGACGGTCATTACATTCGATGCGCACGTCAAAGACTTCCCGATCGCCGCGAAGATTGATCAGATGCTCGCTAGCTCAGTCAATCTTGAAGTGAGCGGTGATTTGGAAGTCATCTTCCCCAATTCTTAAACAATCAGCCGGCGGGGAGCCGGTAGACACCATGAACAGAGAACACATTCTGGCGGCCTTTGCGCCGCTGATCGTAGAAGAACCTGTTAGGGCCTTGGATGGTGCGGTAATCCGGTTTCGCGAGCTCTCCGGGGCGGCGCGCGACGCACTGTACGAGGGCGTGAAGAGCGGCACAGGCAATAGCGGGTTCGAGGCGACCCTAATTGCGGCAACCGTCGTTGACGACGATGGCCAAGCGATGTTCAGCGCCGAAGACGTACACGCGATGCGCGCGGGTCGTGCGCCGTTGCTTGAGGAGCTCGCACAGATTGCAATGCGCCTGAACGCGCTCGGTCAGCGCGCGCAGGAGCAAACCTCAAAAAACTGAAGGCCGACCCGCAGAAACTGATGTGGATGCGCATCGCCATGAAGCTGGGGATGTCGGTGCGGCGCGCCAAGCTCGAAGTGTCCAGTGCCGAGTACGCGGATTGGGTGGCGTTGTTCGAGCACGAGCCTTGGGGCGAGCACATTGAGGATTTGCGGGTGGGCACACTCATGAGCCTGTTATACAACCTGAATCGTGGCAAGGATGCGCCCGCGCTGAACGCAGCCGACTTTACGCCCTGGTCAGGGTGGAGTCGTGAGTCGCTAAAACCGCGCATACGAAGCGCGCAGGAGATCGCCGCCAGCACGTTTGGCATCGACCTGGAGGCGGCGAAGCGTGCTGGTGCGAAGCGCGTCGTGGTTCGCAACGGTGAGGTGATCGAGGGATGAGCCTAAACTATCGCGTCGAAAATGTCGAATCGTTGACGGGAATGTTGCGCACGCTTGACGAGGCGATGAACGAAAGCACGCTTCGCCAGGCGGCCGTCGCGGGCGCTCGCATCATCCATGACGAGATCAAACGGCGTGCGCCGGTGGGCGAGCTTGCGGGCATGCGTCGTGGTCAGCCGCATTGGCCGGGCTTCTTGCGGGATCACATGCTCATCGCCTATGACCAGGAGCAATCGGTGCCGGGCAGGCTCGCCTCTTACCTGATCACCTGGAGCAAGGATGCCTTCTATGGGCGTTTTGTCGAACTGGGCAAGCGCAACGCGGTCAAGCTCACGGAACGAACGCTCCCGCGCGCGATTCGGGACATCGAGTTCGGCAGCTCGCGCACGCCGGCGCAGCCGTTCATTCGCCCGGCGTTTGAGGCGACCAGGACGGCGGCCGCGCGCAAAATGGCTGAGGTTGTCGAGAAGAAGCTGAAAGAGGTAGCCGATGACCAATGAAGTCGTCACACGTGTCAGTGTTGATGCGAGTGGCTTCGAAGCCGGGATGGAGCGCACCAAGCGGGCCGCGAACGGGTTCGTGGCGAACCAGCAGGCAAGCGCGAGCAAGTACGAAGCGTGTCAGCAGCAGATGGCTGCCGCCAGCACCCTCACTGCACGCGCTCTGGAAGAGGCCGCGAAGAGCGGGAGTGCCGCGACCGCGCGGCAGGTGAGCGCCGCTGTCAGAAGCTTCGAGAAGGTCGCCGACACAGCTGGGAAGACCCGGTTCGAGCTGATGCGATTGAAGGCGGCCAAGCTGGGGATTGCCGAGGCGGCCGAACCGCTGATCGCGAAGGCCGAGGCGGCCGCCAGTGCCATGCATCACCTTGGCGCGGGGTCGGTCGCTGCGCGGCGCGAGTTGTTTGTGCTCGGTCATGAGGCCATGCAGGGTCGCTGGAAAAACTTCGTGGGTTCGCTCATGGTGCTGGGCGAGCGCATCGACGTGTTGCCGATGCTGTGCGGTCCTGCGGGTATCGCGCTCGGCGCCCTAGGTGCAAGCGCTACGGTGGCCTACCACGCGATTCATGCGCTAAGCGAGCAGCAAGAGAAGCTCGATCGCGCAATGTTGCTCACGGGCAATTATGCAGCGCTCACGCAAGGCAAGCTGCAGGCGTACGCCGATATCATCTCGCGTCGGGTAGGGGTCTCAGCGAGCGATGCGCGTGATGCGCTGATGGCGCTTGCCAGTTCGGGGCACGTGGTCGGCGCGGATCTGGAACGAGCAGCCCAAGGGGTTGCGGCATACGCAAGAGTGTCGGGCCAGTCGGTGGAGGAGGCCGCGCGCCAGTTCTTGCAGTCGTATGGTCGCGCAACGGAAGCGGCCCACAAGTGGCGCGAAGATCATCATGACCTGAGCCAAGAGCAGCTCGACCATATTCGTATTCTTAATCTCTCGGGCGATCAGGCAGGCGCGTGGGCCGCATTCGTCGAGGCAGCGAGCAAGAAAGCGCGTGAGGCGGTGCAATCCGATAATCGCTCGATGGCCGAGAGCTATGAGACACTCGGTCAGAAGTGGGATCGTTTCTGGCGGACCGTTACGGGCAAGGGCGACAATTTGGTGAGGGCGCAGGACAAGCTAGCCGCTTTGCGCGCCTCACTGTTTGATCCTGATTCGAACCCTGGCGGGATGAATACGGCGGCGATCGAAAAGCAGATTACCCAGACGCAACGTCTCGTTCAAACCCTGCTTGGCGAAGCTCAAAAGAACGATCCGCATCAGAAGAGCGTCGATGCGTTCAAGTCAATTCTGGAGCATCACGCCGATTACATGAAGTCGGCGCGTTCGCCGCGAGAGAAGCTCGCCGATGCCAACAAGGAAACGAACGAGTACTTCGCGGCGGTCAAGAAAGCGGGTGAAGCGGCAGGCAAGACACGCGAGGAGCTCAAGGCGCTGGAAGCGGATCGCCAAAAGATGCTCGCGCATAACGCGGAGCTCTATAAGCCGCACGAGAGAAAGACGCATGAGCAGCGCGCCGATGCCGGGGCTCGATACCTTGAGCAGCTGCGCGAGCAGGGGGCGGCGCTCGAAGTGCAGCTGCACACGAGCGACAAGCTCACGAATGCGCAGAAGGAGTTGGCGCGGTTTAACGAAAAGGTTGAGGCGGCCAAGCGGCATATCGCAAGCGCGGATGAAAGAAGCTTGCTGCATTCTGAGAACGCGATTCGTGCGCAGCTGGAGCACAACGCGGCGCTTGAAAAAGCGAACAAGCTGGGTGAAGCGCGGGCGAAGTTCGAGGAGCGCTCGCAGCGTATCAGCGAGAGCCTGGGTGAGTTCAGGCAAACGCAGACCGACCGTTACGCGCGTGAGCTAGGCGATCGTGATGCCGATTCGCTACAACATCGCGAGCAGCGCGACCTGAGCGACGCGGCCGCGCGATATCGTAAAGCTTTCGACGATCTGAAGCGGATCACCCCGGAGGCGTTGCTCAATGGCGGCGAGTATCTGGCTAAACTGGCTGAAATCGAGCAGGGTAATGCCGAAGCGATCGAGGCAGTCAGAACGCACTACGAGGACCTTCGACGCGTTCAGGGCGACTGGGTGGGAGGCGCGAAGCGGGGTGTCGCTGACTTCTTTAAGGATACGCAGGATAAGGCGCAAGCCACCCAGCACGCGGTCATTGAGTCGATGAGGCACATCGAAGACGCCGTGTCGAAATTCGTCACAAAGGGCAAGCTCGATATGAAAGAGTTTGTCGCCAGCATTCTGGCCGATTTGTCCAGGCTCGCCTTGCACCAGGCATTAGGCAACCTGGTAGAGAAGATGCCGCTCTTCAAGCTCGCCGGGCATGCGCAGGGCGGACCGATCACGGGACCGGGCACCGGCACCAGCGACAGCATTCCCGCAATGCTTTCTAACGGCGAGTATGTCGTGAACGCCCACGCCGCGCGACAACATCAGGCGCTGCTGGAGGCGATCAATTCGAATCACGTGGCGCACTTCGCCTCGGGCGGTCCCGTAGGGGCGTCGGCGCCAATGGCGTCGCGATCGGCGGGCGCACAGGTGCATCTGGAGGTTCACAATCATGGCGGTGGTGGTTTGAGCAATCGTGATGCGCGCGAGCTGCAACAATGGGTGAGTGCGTTCTTCGATCAGAAGTTCGCACGCAAGGTGGGTGGCCAAGGGGGAATTGCCAGCCTGATCTCGCGGGGGCACTTCGGATGAAACCGTCAGTTCAACGACGCACATTCACGTGGTCGCCCTTGGTAGGAGCCGAGGGTACGACGCATTACCGCGTGCGAACGGTGCACTTCGGCGATGGCTATAGCCAGGCGGTGCCGGACGGCATTCGCAATATCGCCGACACGTGGCCGCTGCGTTTCGTCGGCAACGGGCAAGAGATCCAGGCGATTCGAACGTTTCTCGATTCGACGCGTGGCAGTGAGCCATTTTATTGGACGCCGCCTCTCCGTACGCGAGGGCTATTCCGTGTCGACGCACAACCGGGCGTGCAAACGCGCGCATTGGGTAGCGACCTGTACCAGTTGAGCGTCACATTCAAAGAGGTATTCGAACCGTGAACGGGGTGAGGACGGACGTCCAACGTCTGGAGCCGGGTGCGCTTGTTGAGTTGTACGAGCTTGATCTTACGCGTTGGGGTGTCGAGGTACTGCGGTTCCATGCGCATGAGCACGGCGGCATCATCCCATGGAAGGGCAAAAAGTATGACCCGTGGCCGATGCGTGTCTCAGGCTTTGCGAGTATGGGCGATGCTGCTCAACCCACGCCTACGCTGAGTGTGGCAAACCTTGATGGCTTCGTCTCCAAGCTTTGTATGCAGTACTGCGATCTGGTCGGCGCGCCGATACTTCGGCGCAGGACCTTGGCGCAGTATTTGAATGGCGCTAACGGGGCTTCGGGGAGCGATCCAACCTCCGATGCCAATAATGAAATGCCTGTGGAGCGTTGGCTGATCGAGCAAAAAACGCTTGAGACACCGGCGGTCGTGGAGTTCGCGCTGAGTTCCGCGCTGGATCTGTCGGGCAGGAAGCTGCCGTCGCGCCGCATCATTGCCTCTGTATGTCAGTGGACGTATCGCGGGCCGGAGTGCGGATACACGGGTGACAAATACTTCACACGCGGCAATTCGCCGACGCTCAATAAAGACGAGGACGCGTGTGGCGGTCGTCTCGCGTGTTGCAGAGTGCGCTTTGGCTCCTCCGGCCCGCTGCCGTTTGGTGGGTTCCCGGCGGCGGGTGCCGCAGGCTGATAACACGAGGCTTGTGAGTGATTGGAAGCGAACTTCGCGCGGCGATCGAAGCTGACGCGTTGCGGTGTTACCCGAATGAGTCATGTGGACTGGTTGTGGCCGGCCAGTACATACCTTGCACGAACGTCGCGCCTGATCCATCGCGAGACTTCACCATATCACCGTGCGCGTATGCGCAGGCTGAGGAACACGGCGCGATTCAGGCCGTTGTTCACTCGCACCCAGATGCATCGGCTTGGCCGAGCTTGGCCGACATACTGGCCTGTCAGGCGTCCCTCGTGTCCTCTTGGCTCGTGGTGAGCGTGCGCTGGGAAGACAAGCGACCCCGCATCGGTCGACTGCATCGTTTCGATCGAGTCGACAACGACATCCCTTTGATTGGCGCTTCCTTCGAACACGGCACCCAAGATTGCTACGGGTTGGTGCGCCGGTACTACCGCGCAGCGCTCGGGGCGATATTGCCCGACTTCGCCCGCTCAGGGATGTGGTGGGAGGACGGGCAGTCCTCACTTTATGTCGACAACTATGCGGCCGCCGGCTTTATGAGTGTGGGTCGCGATGCCGTCTTGCGCACGGGCGATGTGCTGCTCATGGCGATCGCCAGTCGTCGTGGTGTGCCGAATCACGCTGCCGTGTATCTCGGTGGAGATGAGATCTTGCATCATCTTTGGAATCAGTTGTCGCGGCGCGATTCGTTGCCGCGCTACTGCAAGCATGTCACGCACGTGCTGCGTTACCAACAGGCACTTGAATGAAAGACTTAGTCCGGTCGATCAGGCTCTACGGTAGCTTGGGGGCGAAGTTCGGTCGTGAGCATCAGTACGTCGTGCAGTCGCCTCGTGAGGCGTTGCGCGCGCTGGGCGCCATGATTCCGGGCTTTTGGCAGGAGCTTTATCGTAGCGGTTCGCAGGGTGTGCGCTACGCGGTGTTTGTCGGACAACGCAATGTCACTGAGGCGGAGCTCGATCTGATCGGCAGCGCCGAGCCAATCCGCATTGCACCGGTCATCGCGGGGAGCAAGGTCGGCGGCGTTTTGCAGACGATTGCAGGCGTCACCCTCGCCGCCGCCGGTGCAGCATCGATGTTTCTCGCCCCGGGCAACCCCTACGGCATCGACATGATGCTGATGGGCGGCTCGTTGGCGCTGGGCGGTATTGCCCAGATGCTCTCGCCACAAACGCCTACGCCCCCGGCGAAAAATTACCACGGCATGCCGGGAATTCAGAACGTGAGCGGGCAGGGCGGGCCCGTGCCCTTGCTTTACGGCACCATGCGCGTGGGCTCGAATGTCATTAGCGCGTGCATGGAAGCGTTCGATGCGCCCGCGAGTGCGATCCCAAGCGAGGTTCACAGCGCGCCCATGGATGATTCGAGCGAGCCGAGCGAAGCGGATCTCGAGGACCAGAAAAAGACGCCGATTAACAGCCGCCTTGCATACACCGTCGTTGATTTGATCTCCGAGGGCGAGATCGCAGGACTTGCCAACGACTACGGCCCCATCCCTGCTGATCTCATCCCGTTTCGTTCAGTGTACTTGAACGACATAAGGGTGGAGAATGACGACGCAAGCCGAAACTTCGAAATTGAAAAATTCGAGTTTCGCAACGGGACGACTGGGCAAGGTGCAGTTGATTGGGTAAGCGCTGCGGCTAACGAGGTGCATGTAGGGGTCGAGTTGCGCAGATGGCTGGCCGATGGGTCCAAAGACGGCAAGGCGACAAAAATCACTCAGTCCTTGCCCTGGGTGCTCGAAGTGGCCGAGCCCGACGTCGACGAAGTAGACGTCACGTTGCAGGTGAGTGACCTCTGGTGGAATTCGAATAAAAGCCACACCAACGCGACCGTCGAGCTTAGATTTGAGCCGAGTTATGCGCCCGCCCAAGACAAACCGATCGAAGCTCGTAAAGTGGAAATCACGGGCTTGAGCCCGATCTACCATAAGACTTATCGGTTTCCGGTTGACATCGTCGGTGCCGCTCGGTTCAAGCTCACGATCAAACGCACGGACGAGATTGAACAGGGTAAAGATGCGGGTTTGAAGCACGGCGCGGTGCACGTGATGAGCTACACCAAGCGCCGAAAAGGTAAGTTCCGGTATCCGTCCAGCGCGTTGGCTGCATGGCGATTTGATTCAACGAAGTTCGATCGTGTGCCGACTCGCTCATACGACGTGAAGGGGTTGCTGGTCGAGGTGCCGAGCAATTACGATCCGCACACTCGGAAGTACGACGGCGCTTGGAAGGGCGATTTCAAGCGTGCCTGGACTGACAACCCGGTCTGGATTTTCCGCGACCTGTTGCTCAACAAGCGCTATGGCGCCGGCAAGTGGGTGCAGGAGCGAATGGTCGAGCGCTACGCTCTTTATGCGATCGCCCGTTACTGCGACGAACGGGTGCCCGATGGTACGGGCGCCACTGAGCCGCGTTTCACCTGCAACTGCTACATCACCTCTCGCTCGCAGGCCTTCGCGCTCCTTCAGCAACTTGCCAGCGTCTTTCGCGGCATCGCTTATTGGAGTGCCGAGCAGGTTTGGGGCGCAGCCGATATGCCCAGCGATGCGGTGTACGTCTATAACGCGTCCAATGTCGTGAACGGGGTCTTCAGGTACACGGGCAGCTCGCTAAAGTCGCGCCACACCGCAGCCATGGTGACCTGGTGTGATCCGAATAACGGGTATAAGCAGGCGGTCGAAAGCGTCGAGGATGCGGACAGCATCGCGCTATACGGCTACAACGTGGCGGAGATCACCGCATTCGGTTGCACGAGCCGCTCGCAGGCTCAGCGTGCCGGACACTGGTTGCTGCAGACGGCGCGTCTGGAGACGGAAACGGTCACGTTCAGTGTCGGCCTCGACGGTGCGCTGGCACTACCTGGTCAGGTCATCGAGATCGCGGACCCTTTGCGAACCGAGATTTGCGCGGGTGGTCGCATAAGTGAAGCGAGCAATGATCGGTTGTTGCTAGACCGGGAAGTGAACGCGCAGGAGGGCGATGCTCTAACGGTCGTGCTGCCTGACGCTCGAGCGCAGCAGGCTAAGCTTAAGCAGGTGCGGGGCGCGAGTGTCGAACTTGAACGAAGCCTGGTCCAAGCTCCAGTGTCGGGCGCTGCGTGGACAGTGCAGCCCGCCAGCACGAACTCGAGGTTGTATCGCGTGGTCAGTGTGTCGGAGAATGATGACGGCGCAAGTTTCACCATTACTGCGACTCAGCACTCGCCAGAAAAGTATGCGGCCGTGGACCACTCGGCGACCACGAACGAAATCGATCATGCGCACATTCCTGTTACGCCGCCGTCCAATCTGAAGATCGTGCCCGCGAGGGGCTGGGGTAGCGGCATGTCGGTGATAGTCTCGTGGGCGCAGGCCGAGAACGCGAAACAATACGTTTTGGAATGGATCGCACCTGGCGGCCAGGCGAGCACAATGACGCTGCCAAGCAATAAGCTGGAATGGCGGACTGGCGAGCTCAAGCCCGGCAAGTACGTCGCACGCGTGCAGGCAGAGGTATGGGACGGGCGGCGGTCCGAACGAGTCGAAACCGAAATCCTTCTGCAGGGCCTTGTCTACATCAAAGGCATGACACCCCATCGCGATCGTCGAGTATTGACGCTCGACTGTCATCTGGAGTCCCTCATCCGAGGGTTCGAGTGGTATGTCGAGGTTCGCATCAGCAAAACGGAAAAATTCGAAGACGGTCTTTCGGTGCCCGGGGAGTTAAATCAGTCTCAGGTTCGGTTTGGACGGAAGGGGTCCGGATACGTGTGGGCGAGAGTGCGTTACGGTATTCCAAGCCAGGAAGGCAGTCGCACGCACTTCGCGGCAAGCGCCTGGTATCCAAGTGAGCACGGACCTGGCATTCCTTTCGGTGCGGCATGAAGTTAAGAAGCCAACTGATCGAGCTCCTCGATAGCGGGAGTTGGTACGCACTGCCCTGGAAGAAGGGGCATGAATACAAGCATCGCCATACCGGTGTTGTGCTCATCGAGCAGACGACCGACGACATTCGGGAGACGCTGCGCGAGGCCGCAAGGCAAGGCCGCGATCTATGTCATATCGACTTGAACGGAATCATCAGCAGCCGCGCACCGTTGAGCAACGCTCAGCTCGACGGCGTAAGGTTTGCGGACGCTACGCTATACGCAGCCGATCTGTCGAGGGCGACGCTTAGAGCGGCGGACCTTCGTGCTGCCATTCTCGAGGAGGCGAATCTTCAAGCGGCACAGCTTGACGGCGCGAATCTGTCTGGTGCTAGCCTCGTCAAAGCGACGCTGACCAATGCCGTATTGAAAGGGGCCGATATTGCCGGCGCAAATTTATATGGAGCGGATTTGAAAAACGCGGATTTGAGAGATTGCAACCTGAAGGGGGCGATTCTAGACGGCGCGAATCTGGACGGTGCGATTCGAAACGATAACGGCTGGTCGAGCGGAAGCGCGATCAAGAACCGCCACACGGGCGCGGTAGTGCTTACGATGCAGAGCGATAATCTTGCCGCTGAGCTGCAAAAGGCGTTGATCGCACAGCAGAGCTTGAGGCATGTCGATCTAAGCGACTCGCAGCGCGGTGCCGCGCCGCTCTCGAACGCATCGATCGCCGGAGCGTCACTGGTCGATGCAGATTTGACGGGTGCTGATCTAAGGTGCGCTAACTTGAGCGGCGCGGACTTACGCGGAGCGATTTTGGCTCGCGCATGGCTGCAAGGAGCGAACCTGAGCGGCGCGTGTCTGCGGTGTGCAGATCTGACAGGCGCACAGCTCGCTGGTGCGGATCTTAGCGGGAGCGATCTGGACGGTGCGCGCCTCGAAAGCGCCAAGCTGCGCGGGGCTGATCTCGCGGGCGCCAATCTGCACGAAGCGAAGGTGGCGGGCATGGAGCGGTAGGGGTGCGTTTGCCGAGAAAGACCGAGCGATGAGCTCGAAACGGAACGAGCGGTCATGCACGGTGGTCGATAGCGTCCGTCTGTGCTGATTGTGCACGTGTATGCGCTTGCGCGATGGAAGCGAGAACCTCAAAATCGGATCTGACTTCATCGGGGATACGTGTCGCTCGGTAGCTTGGCTGAACGATGTGCGGTGAAGTCTATGCGTGTCTGGGACTTAAGCCGCCTTCGGGCGGCTTTTTTTTTACATCACAGACGGTCACCACGCGTGCGCTTGCTCACACGAAATCTTTGGGAGAAGCGATGAAAGATGAGTTTGCGGCAAGTATGGCGAAGAACACGCCTGTGGTAGGCGGCAATTTTTGGCTGTGGTTGAGCAACCACGACATCAATTGGTGGGTGGCGGTCGCCACGCTCGCTTACATTGGTGCGAGCTTCGTCTTCGCCTGGAGAAAAGACCGGCGCGACCAACGCGCGCGCGAGCACGAGTCGGCTCACGCCTGATTCGATCGAACAGTAATGAAGCCCCGTCTGTCGTCGACAGTCGGGGCTTTGTTGTTTGTGGAGACTTCTGATGGCAAATTTAGCGAAAGGCGCGCTTGCGGGCGTGGTCGGCACGGCGGCCGCCGCGTTGCTGTACTGCGTCGTGCCGCGATTCGAAGGTGTCGTGCACCGCGGCTATTTCGACGCCGTCGGCATTGCGACGAAGTGCAGCGGCGACACGAACGACGTTGTTGTCGGGCAGCAATACAGTCAGGCCGAATGCTGGGAGTCGTTGAACCGACAGCTCATGGCGCACGCCGATGATGTGCTCAAGTGCACGCCAGTCTTGAGGGACCACCCGAATCAACTCGCCGCAGCCGTGAGCTTCGCATACAACATTGGCGGCGAGGCCTATTGCAGCAGCGCGACCGCGAAGCGATTCAACGCGCGCGACTGGAGCGGTGCATGTCGAGCGATGAACGAGTCAGACGATGGGCGCGCGCAGTGGGTGACCTCGCGCGGTAGGGTGCTCCCGGGGCTTGTAAAGCGTCGTGTAGAGGAGCGTGCGCTTTGTGAGCGAGGCCTATGAGTTACGCCCCGCACCTCGTTGCATGTGCGATCGGCATGGCGCTCGGCGGCGCGACGATGCACGTTTTCGACGGCACGGAACTCGGCAAGGAGCAGGTGGCTCATGCGCGCGACAACGAGGCGAACACGCAAAAGCTCACGTCCCTCTCGGAGGGCGCAGCGAAGGCAGCAAGCGATGCGGTCGCTGCTCACAATGCGGCCGCTGCTCGTATTGCAGCGCTCGACGATCGATATCACCATGAAAGGAAGATCCATGAAGCTGACACTGCAAAGAACCGCGCCGCTATTGCTGGCGGCACTCGTCGGCTGCGGGTTGCAATCGCGGACGCCACTTCTCGAGACCACAGCGGTCCCGCGAATCAAGGCGCCACCGCCGGCGGCATGGGCGATGGACCCCGTCGCTACGCCGAGCTATCACCAGAGGTTGGAAGAGCTCTTTTCGAGATAGTCGACAACGCTGACGGTGATGCTCGCGCAAAAGCTGACTATTTGCAGCAGTATGTCATCATGCTGCAGAAACAAGGAATTGTCGCAAGAAGCAAAGACTTAGGCGAAGGGCCCCAATAACGGCAAATATCTCCTACGAGGGGCGTGGCGAACATACTGCCGTCACTCGGAGAGAACGTCGTACGGACTTAAGCGAAGAGGCCCAAACGATTGTTGGCAAAGGATGAAAGCGGAGCCATATGCCTGCCCCTATCAAACGCAACCGTCCGGAAAATCGGGTGCCGCCGATGCAATTAACGCGCATCGTGCGAGACGAGCGATTTCGCTGAGTCCGTTGGGCCGAGGCGGTCCTTGCGCTATGTCGTGTATGAGGGCGAGTGCGACGCGCAATCGAGACAAATCATGCATTGTGCATGCATGCGTGATGACAATATCGATGTGCTTTGGTTGGTGTGCATTGTTCATGCTGTTTCTCCTTTGCGCGTATATCGACCTGGCAGGCTGAATCGCCACAAGAAGCAGTGACTCGGTGCCCTGAGCCCGGCTCGCCAACCAAGGGGCGCCTACCTTCTCACGAGCGTCGGCGTTTTCGCGCGAGTTCGAATCGATGCCGGACGCCGGCGCCAACAAGCAACTGAGTTCGGCTCGTTGAAGGATCCGAACTATTGATGAGTGCAGGCGCGGCTGCCGAAGCGCGTTGATAGATAAGTTCAGCATAAGCATCGGTCCGCTTCGAAAGAAGGTGTACTGCCTGCAGTCCGCCAAGATGCCAATACTGATTAGAGCTCTTCGTGTATGTGTATGAGCTGGCCAGACAAAGTGAGGGCGTCAGTTGGAACGTAGCATTGACGTCTTAGTTGCTGAACCCGATCGACGGCATCTCCTGGTCGTTTTTTGAGTCGCCTATACGAACGAAAGTGGAACGCGTCCATGCCCCACCAACGGTGACGTTGCTGAAGGAGGAGGGCGAAATACATGAGTTTCCTCGCTCGAGCAATAGCTCGACATTTCTTCATGGGTGTCCTGCAGCGGCTTTGTCAACGACGTCGGGACTTAGTCCGGGATTACGCGACGACGAAGCTTCTGTTCGGGCGTAGCAAAGGAAATTTGGCTGGGTTCGGGGTCAGACATCGAGCCTCCCTTGGTGGCTGGTAGGCGGTTCTTAGTCAAACCTCGCGCTACAAGCCTGTGGGCGAACGGATCCACTTGCTTTACTCTAAGCGAGTGGTAGCGGCGGCATCTGCGGACGCGATATACGTATCCTTGAATGCGCCGATAAGATGGGTGCGGGACGAAGTATTTTGAAGACTGCGAAGCGCACCGCCCTGCTGGCTAACAGGACGGCGGCTCATTGAGGCGTGCGTCCTGCTATCAGGCAGCCAAACGTTTGTTAGGTTGACTACAGAAAGAATCCAAGATATTGGGCTTTGGCGTGATTAGACGGTCGGATCCTAACTGTCTACAGAAAAGGTGTCAAGAAACACGCTCAAGAATCAGACGCGAACGACACACATACATTGATAAGGATCACGTTAGATAGAGAAAAGCCTCGCTTGCGCCGGCCCGCAATAGCGAACGTGGTAACGTCGGTGGAGGCAAGCGCAGGCAGACAAGACAGGTGGTGAAAGAGGCACGTGGTGAAAACGCAGGCAACTGCAGGTGCAAACCGGTCATGCAGGAGTTAGTCCGGTCTTCCTTGCGAGGAAGACGAAAGACGCAGCCTCCGCTTGCGCGACGGCGCCTGGCTCGACGCCCACACCGTGGCCGCCGTCGACCGTTTCCCGATACCAAACGTCTTTGTGCCCTAGAGCCTGCATTTTCGCGACCATTTTCCGCGCGTGTCCTGGATGTACTCGATCGTCGTTGGTTGATGAAGTAAAAAGCGCGGGCGGATAAACGACGCCTCCTTGCAAGTTCTGATATGGCGAGTACGCCAGCAAATGACGCAGGGCATTGGCGTCTCTCGGGTCGCCATATTCGTCTATCCATGCCGCGCCTTGGAGCAACAAGTGGAACCGCGTCATGTCCGTAAGTGGCATCTCTGAAAGGACTGCCCCGAACAGATCGGGGCGTTGCACCATGCACGTCGCGGTGAGCAGGCCGCCGTTACTCGCGCCGCGGATGGCGAGTTGTTTCACGCTCGTCATGCCGCTTTCGACGAGTGCTTGTGCCACCGCGACGAAGTCGTCGAACGCGGTTTGCCGGTGCTCCCGCAGCGCCGCTTGATGCCATCGCGGGCCGAACTCGCCGCCGCCACGGATATTGGCCACCGCGTACAGACCGCCGCGTTCCAGCCACGCGACTCCCGTCGTTGCGTCGTAGATCGGGTCCAGCGTGACTTCGAAGCCGCCATAGCCATATAGTAGACAGGGACGTGCTAATGGAGGAGGGTCAGAGGCCAACTGGCTACCGATCAGCCAATACGGGATGTTTTCGCCATCGGGGGCCACCGCGTGACGGCGCGCGACGGTAAGTCCGGTCGCGTCGAATTGGGCGGGTAGGCTTGCGAGTAACTTCCATGGCAAGTCGCTAGCGAGGTCGGCGTGGTAGAGCGACGGCGGTATTAGAAAATGCTCGACGTGGATGAGTACCGTATCGTCGCGTTGAGCGTCGATCGATTGGAAAGATGTGTGACTAGCATGTGGCAATGCGACTTCGCGGGCTTCCCAAGCGGCGTTTGCATCGACATCGGCGGGTGGGAGCCAAAGGGTCACGCGGGGCGTGCCGTTGTTCATCTGCGATGCGATCAACCAGTTCTTTGTGAAGTCGACGCCCGTGAGAACGCAGCGGCTTGTTGGCTTAAAGAGCACTCTGAAGTTGCGCGCGCCATCGATAAACGCGCCGCGCCGGATGACCAGCAGCGAACCGGCCATGTAGCGTTTGCCGCCCGTCGTCCAGGCTTTGCGGGTTGTTGCGATGAGCCAGCCGTTCCAATGATCGATTTCAACGTGCGCCGGGAGGTCATATCGGCGCCATTCGTTCGAAGATTGATCCAGCCAAAACAACAAGGTGTCGGAAAGAGTCGTTGCCCGTGACGCGAGGTGTATTTTTTCGATAGGATCGAAATAAACACCTGCCCACACGTCGTCGCGCGCTCCCTCAAATATAACGGGCGCATCTCGGAGCGGCGTGCCACGCTTCCAAAGGCGCGAATGGCATGGCAGACCCGAGGTAGTCATGGTGGTTTCTGCGTTTGTTTTGCTGTCGTCCCAGCCGATGTACACCGTGTCGCGATCTACCCACGAAATGACGTGCTTCCCTATTTCGCGAACATTGAAGCCGTCCTCGATGAAATGCTTACCTTCAACGTCGAACTCACGCACGATGCAGGCGTCCGAGCCACCTGGCGACAGTACCACTAGCGCGCGCTTGTAGTCGGGATACAGCATTTTGAATCCGGCCAACGCCCAGCTTACGTCTGCGTTCCCGGAGTTGTTGAGATCCATTGCATCGATGTCGAGAATGATCTCCCAGTCGGGCTCACCATCGAGCCACGCGGCCCACGCGGTGCGTCGCACGATGCCTAACTGATGGTCCTCGTCCTTCCAGGTGTTGTAGGCCCAGTCGCCGTGACGCGAGCAGCAGACTATCCGTTCCTTTGAGGTTTTGACCTTTTTGAGCCGTGCGGCGAGTGCCTCTGCCTCGGGCGTGCTCTCGAACTCGGCTAGACTGCGACGGTTTTGTGCGTCAACCCAAGTTTTAACCCGCGGATCATTGGACGATTCAAGCCCGACGAACGGATCGGCTCCATCGGACAGGGGCCACGTGAAGCAGTGGTGTTGAGTTAGTGATTCCATAGGCGCAAGCGAGATAAACAAGAACCTGATTCTCCCGTGCACGCATCGTCGTGTCACTGCGTACCCGTCCGATAATGCATCGCTGGGGGTCTTGTGCAAGCTTAGATCTGGGAATGGCGAGCGCTCGACGCGGAGGCTGCAGGGATTGCGGTGGCGCAGCATCGCTAGCAACGACGATGCAAATTACGCATTGATGGGCTACCCGCGAACGAAGTTGTCGCCGTGATGCGATGTTTACATACTCTGATCTCGCAGAGCGCTCCCGCGGACCAACACATCGTTAGAAGACGCAGTGATCGGCCAATTGTTCGAGCGACGTACTCACTACTACTCGCGGCTACGACCGCTTCACCGCGCCTATGTGCATAAGGTAGGCATTAATTTCCCACTCCTCGTATCCGAGCAATCGACCTATCTCTCGTTCCACTTCAGGGATGAACCCACGGCCTCGGACACTGAGGTTAAGCTCCATGAGCCTCGTTGCTTCCGCGTTGTGCCCTTGCATGTAGAAGACGGTGCACGTCTTTTGTGGATCAGCGATCACCTCCATATCGAGACCCGCCGGGTTGGCAATAAAGTCGTTGGGTATCAAATCCGAGAACATCGCTAATTTCTTCTTGCCTTGACACATGAGTTGATATTCGATCTCGCTGTGAGGGCCGACGCCCGCGGGAATCTCTGCAGGGTCCAATTTTGGTCTCATTTTCGTCGCCTAAATTCGTGTTATTCGATCGAGGGGGTTGGCTTGGGCGGACACAGCTTGGCGTGACAGTCCGGGCACAACGGGTGGAAGCAGCCGCCATGAGGTGCGCCGCACTGCTGACAGCGATAGGTTGGCACATTCGTGCCCTCCAAGTCCGACTGCGCATCGCTGATCGTGGGGACTGTTGCTTGCAGTTGCCCAGGGCTATTCGAGGCCCCCGTGGCAGTGACAGGAGCGATACCCAGGGCGCCGCAAGTGACGCCGAAAAGCAGCATTGCCGAAATTCGTTTCATATCCATCTCCAAGAAGATGGCCGGGGATGATCTTCGAGACTCGAAAATTGATCCCGACCGAGCTTGCCTGCGACGATAGGCAACCCCAATTCTGCAGACAGAACGATCGTGCTTTTATAGGTGTTTACCCAAATATTGGGATTTTGGATTGTGCGGAGTTTCCTGATAGCTAATTTGTCTGTGGAATCGGGCAGCTGTGACGAATTTTGGATTGGACGGTTATGCTGGCGCCAAGACATTCAGCGCTGGTAAGCCAGCCTTGATAGCGTTCATGCTTCGGCGTTCTCGTCCACAGATTTTGTAGGGGAGTAAGCCAAGATAAGTAATCCTGTGATGAGAGGTAACGTTAAAGCGATCGACGTCGCGGCGAATGTTTGTCCGTACCGCAAACCATCAATAGCAATTGCGACCAATGGAAATACTGCGAATACGATCGATGCTTTGGACGGTGATGTGCTTTGTTGTATTTTGAAGAACGACAAGATTGCGACGACATTCGCGAATACAGCCAGGTAGACGACGGCGCCAATCGACTCAGTCGAGAATACGTCGACCGATGGGTGCTCGAAGATGAGCGCTGCGGCCAGCAGCACTAGCCCTGCAAGGGTACACGGTAAGGCATTAAAGGTGAGTGCAGGGACGTAACAAGCGTGCTTCTTGAGCTGCACATTGAAGAATCCATGAAGTACCAATGCAACGAGGAACGCAAGCAGTGCAACGAGAGTTTCGGCGTTAGGAATATCGAGCTCGCGATGAAGTATGAAGAACAGTGAAGCGCTCGACAAGGCTAGGCCCGATATCTTCCTGTAACATAGCCTTTCGTTAAGCAAAAAGACCGACAGGAATAAGACAATTACAGGCATATTCGCTGCCAATAACGCGGCGTGTCTGGGACTCAGTCTCTGTTCGCCCCACATTAACAAGCTAAATGGGATAATGAAATATCCGGCGGTGATCAGAAACTGAAGCCAACGCTGCCCTCGAGGGAAGAGGAGTGGAGCCCGTCTTAATGAAAGTAAGATTAGCAAGAGCGGTGAAGCAACCAAAAATCGCAACGCTGTCGCGGTAACGGGTGGAATTGTCTCGACCGCGATGCTCATCGCAGTCCATGTAGAGCTCCAAATAAGGACAACAACGATAAAGAGCAGTACAGTGCTTATTCTTTTCATATAAGTAGGCATCCTAAGGTTGCGCTACCTGCGCTTCCGCTTGCGTTGAGTTGATCTGATGACGCCTAGAGCGGTGCTATCGGGGTTGCGCTTCAGGGAGCGAGTTGACGAATGCCGTTAGTTTTAACTATTCGATAATCACTAGCAATAAGACGCGGGAAGGGATCCGATAGGACATTTAAGAGCCCTTCGGCTTACCCCGGTGTCCGTGTGCTCTGTATCTGTCGTGCACTACTCGGCATCGCCGTCGGGCGATAGAGTCCACATTAGCCAACGATTTATTTTTCGCTTTCGCCGGCTTCAGCGAGTGAACAAACCAGCGGTTCGTGCAAGATGACCTTATGAGGGGTGTCGTCCGTTGCAACAGGTGAGAGGCCGATCGAAGAGGCGAAAGCCGCCTAGGACTCCAAGCGCTCTTGTCTGCTGGCACAGGACTATCGTAGCGAACAGCAAGAACTGCTGAACTCTGAAAGATAATCCGAGTTAGGGTTGCGGTGTCAGCACCTGTTTGGCGGGCCTAAACGGTGTGAAGGTATAAGCGCCCCGAGACAAGCCCGAGGCGTGTGATGCGACTTAACGCTTACCGACTATCAAATATTGGAACGTCGCCTTATTTGTACGTGGCACCACCTTGCCAGTTTGGTCTATGACAAAAGGTGGGCGTAGACAGTTACTTTTCCGCCAGACTCCGTATAACTGTATGGCAGCGTTGCCGATCCCACATCGCTAAAAAGGGCGCCCTCAATACCGAGCGGACCGCTTTCTGAAACGTCGATCGTGTACGAATGTTCGGAAGGAGGAATGTCAGCTTTTCCATAGATAAGGGGTGAATACCCAAAATCTGCAATTCGACTTAGAGAAACGTTGTTCATAAAAAACCTCGACGTAGATTGCGTCCGATGGCGGCCGAAGCGGTGAAGGACGCATAACCTCAGTTGATTAAACAAAAAGCCGGTATGATTTATGGATTAATGGTTCACAACGTCCTCCTGCATCAAACGCAACATCAACTTACTGCTGGGGGGGCGGCGAGTCGCCCTGCGACGCATTAATTGGCTCTACAACTGCGGCTGACTCGAAAACGCCTTCAAAAAGCGCACGCGTATTGCGCCAGTGTGTGGAACGGAAGCGGTCCGTGCAAATGACTTTGACGAGCTGTGTAGCTTCACCGCAGCCTACTCATGAATTCAGTCAAAGCCCGAGGTACGTGATCGTCCAACCTTCGTAGACAAAAAAGTAAATCTGCTTCCGCTGTGGATAAAAACAGTTCGGATCGAGTGCCGGTGACAACGTAAAGGATGTCGACTCCTTCTTTTGCGATCAGATTCAGATACCGTGCATCGGGTAACCGACGACCATTTTCGTAGAGCGTTTGTGTCTTCGCACTTACACCTGCCTTCACGGCAAATTCCTTTTGCGATAACCCTAGTTTCTTTCGCTCAGCTCGCAGACGCGAAGGCATCTTTCTCATTCGTGATCGCAGAATCTAGTCGTTAATCGGAGCGTGACCGAAGGTCCGTTGCCAAGCTACTACCTAAGATGGAATCGTAGCGGTAACTGCCAAATGGTGAGATGGACCGGCTCCCCGAACGGTGAGGATCGAGCGCCTCGAACAAACCGAACGGTGCATTTGAGGACAAAACTGCTGTTTGCGTCTGCTGCGACGGCCGCGGACGGAATTGGCGGCCCAGAGACGTACGGTGCGAGAACTCATCCAACGTTCGATCCCTTTGAGCCCGACGCGCCGAGCAACCAAGTTGGAGACCATAAAGCATATAGTGGCGTCGCCACGGGAACGTGGCGCAGACAGTTGAGCACCGTCAATCCCGGAGGAAAGTGACAATGTTTCGCGCGTTATGCGGGTCTAATATAGAGTACGGTATGGGTCTGGCGGGCTCGACGTTTGCAGCGGGATATCAACGGTGAATGTTGGCGTCCCGCAAATCCGCTCAGCGGTGACTCGGATTGCCAACGAACGGGCCTCTGGGTCTACTTCACGACAAAGCTGCCAAGAGCGCGGTGCGATGTAACGCTGTGCAATTACGAAGGTTCTATTAGATGGCAATAGGGCGATGATTGGGGAGACAAAAACCAGATGCTCGCCCTCGTTTTGTATGATGACGTCGCCGTGGGGAGTTAAAGACGCCGACAAAGCATGTTGTGGGTCATCCAGGCTCCTGAGCTCGGACGGGCGTACAAGCAGAGGTATTGATGCTTCCGCTTCCTGACAGTCGGCAGACCGGGAGGATTCTAGCCATGCGAACCGGGCTCGAAACAATTGCTCTGTATCCGCATGACCGGCGACCAAAATGTAGTCGATCCTTGTCGCCTCACCCGCCCGCAGTTCAGCCATTAAGGGCATTACCATAATAGAAGTAGCTTGGCTTTCCGGAAGGCGATGAATCGAGGGAAAGAGCACGATCGGTGCATCGCTAACATTTCGAACCGCGACGCTCGCTCGTCGCGTTTCCGTTTCGAGCGTGATCGCACGGGCCTCAATCAAGAGGGCTTGTGTAAGCAGCTTGGGCAGCGTCGTTGGGCAGGACTCGAAAGTGGTGGTCCTCGGTGACTCTGCTCTGAGTCTACTGACAAGTCGTTTGCTTCCATATTGGAGCTTCGCGACTAGCGATCGAGTTCTCATCTTTCGCAGTGGTGTCGACATGGGACCTCCCTTAAGTAGTTGCAAATATCTTAGATCTCCAGGCAGGCGAATGCGGAGCGTGCTGATTTTGGAGACCATCTGAATAATCTGCAATCAGACGGTTAATTCATCTTCATCTGATTGGTCCGATATTTGTTCGCCATTGTTGCTAGTAGTCCGCGATCTCGCTAATGCAATCGCGGTGCTGCGATCGGCATTTTCGTACATGTCCGATTGAGATGCCTTGTTTAGTCGTTTAGTCTTGGCGACTAGCGTCATTCGCTTCAGGTGTGTCACCTTTTTGCGCTTTTGTCGAGTCAATTGGTAAAAAATAATGTCAATTAACGTTCTGTCCGCTGAAAGTCATCCACTGACAGCGCTCGGTATCGAATCACTTCTTCGTGGCTGCGAAGGTGTCAACTTGGTTGCAACGGTACGACAAATTGGAGAACTTCCAGAAATCGTCTCAACGAATAATTTCAACGTTGTTGTCACAGGACGTGAGGCAGCGTGTGAAGCGAACGGAAACGCATTCAGGCCGCTCGTAAAAATTATCTTGGACGATCACCCGGAAGTGGGTGTGGTTTTGCACTCTTGCATCCGAAATGCCGCGTACGTGTCGACTTTGGCGCAGTTGGGGGTGCACGCCATTCTTGATAAAGAAGACATTATCGATTTTCTGCCGGCTGCAATTTCAGCTGCACACGCGAAGGCGAGCTATATCTCTCCCACTCTTGCAGACTCGACTGCCCCTAATTTGCGGGGCGGCGCAGACGCTAAGCCTCTATCTCGCTGCGAAGTAAATGTGATGAAATCCGTATTAGCAGGATTGTCCGTAAAGGAAATTTCCCTGACCCTATTCCGATCGAAACAGACGATCAGTACACACAAAAAGAACGCGATGCGGAAGTTACAGGTGAACTCAGACGCAGAGTTGTTTCGCGTTTTTTCGGCTCCAGACTTCACGCTGATCGAGATCGGATCCGCTTGCTCGTCATCATGGCCTTCGTGAGGCAGCCGTGAAGGTGTTTAAGTCTTTTTATCGGCAGTACAAATCGTGGCGTCGAATCCGGCTTTCGATGCATCTCATCGCCGTGATTTTCATCTCAGGATGCGCCAATTCATACACTGAGCACTATCAGTCGTTCGTTATGCCCGCCGCTACGGGCATTGGGCAAAGGGGCGCGGATATCGCCGTCTATGTGGCCGGGAATCTATCAGAGCGCGTCGATAAGTTGCTGGCAAAAGGATACGTGATCCTGGGAGTGTCGGCCTTTGTGAACAATGACGTCGGTCGCAACTATCAAGAGGCATTTGAATTTGGAAGGCAGAAAGATGCAGACATAGTCGTCTTATGGGACGCACCAGTGATTTCAGGCTCTCTTAACGTGCCTTCCGGCCTGCCTCCGAACTTTTGTAAGTTCGCCTCATACCCGTGCGGGGCGACAACTGTTCCGTTGCCCGCCCGAGCTTATTTTGGCATTGCAATGGCTCGAGCCTCTGAAAGCGAGCGGTAGCGGGCGACGAACCGCTACGCCTTACGCTGCAATTTTGTTTTGGGATTTCTACGTTAGGCCGACTTGACGATGCGTAACCGGCCCTTCTTTGCTACCTCCGCCGGCTTCAAGTTTGTGTAGCGTTTGAGGTTTCGCCAGTCCTTGTGACCAGTGACGGCTGCAACCTCGGGAATCTCCCAACCCGCTTCGAAAAGGGCGCTCGTCGCTTCATGCCGCAGATCATGCAATCGAAGGTCGACGATTCCCTTTTCGTCGCACGCTTGCTTGAAATACTTGCTCGCGGTTCCCTTGTCGAACCGAAAGATGAATTCATTCTTATGTGGTGGCAAGTTCGGCTCCGTTTGTCGACGAGCGAGATATGAAGCCGGGACCGGATGACGCGGCTGGCGCATTAGCACCTCAAACGAATCACCGATTAGGGGCACCCATTCGTCGTTCCCAATTTTCTGACGCGGATGCTTCCGATCGCGCACTAGTGCGAGATGCTGTTCTTTGTCTATGTCGTCCCAGCGTAATGAAAATAGCTCGCCGCGGCGAAATGCGCATTGCATGGCCACACGCAGCAAGTCAGGCATCGCCTGTTCCCGCTCTGGGTGTTCGGCGAACCAGGCAAAAATCTTCTCGATCTCGTCACTCGTGGGGCGGCGCTCGCGCTTTTTTCCAGGACCAATCAAATGCAAGTGGTGTAACGCAGGCCGTGCTGTACCAACTGCGTCGGGGAGCACGACATCGAGAAGGGATGCCGTGTGCCGCATGACGGTGCCGAGCTTCGACAGATCCATGTCAACTGTATACTCGCCGGCTCCCGCGGCTCTGCGCATCTGGGCGAATTTCACGATTCGCTGGGTGTTGAGTCGTGCAGCAAGCTCGTCGCCAAATGCATCGCAGAGGCGCTTGAGGATGTAGTCTTCATTCGACTTGGCCGGTATGGCACGTCCAGAGTCCGACCGAGCTTCGCGGTACTTCGTGATCAGTAGCCCGACGGTAAGGTGATGCGCGTCGACAGGGTTGTTGCCCTTGTCAATCGCCGTCTCTTGGTCGCGAGCCCAGGCCAGGGCGGCGCTTTTCGTTTTGAAGGTCTTTGTTATACTCTGGCCCCGGCGACGCACTTGGGCGCGCCAGCGGCCACCGATTTGCAGAATCGATGCCACTTGATGTCCTCAATTTTGTAGCAGTGCCAGATCAGCTAAGGGGTGAGAATAGCGGTTCTGTAGCAAAATTGTAGCAAGGACGGCGGTAAATTGGGTTTCATTGCGTGTCACGGCGCTTCACTTAGGATGAGGCGGAATCGGCCGGAAACGCAAGCTGGATAAGGCTTTGACCGGGATTTATCTAGGTCAGCGTCTTCCCCATAGAAGAGTCTATCTCCCCGTAGTTCAATGGATAGAACGAGTGCCTCCTAAGCGCTAGATGCAGGTTCGATTCCTGCCGGGGGGACCACGATTCCCGCACGCCGTTTTTCCCCCTTCTTTTTCTTCGCCGTATCCGGTCCGCATTGGACCGCGCGCGCTTTCCCGTCGATAATGCGTCCACTCCGGTCACGCCATCACGGCTCGCGCGCTCATGACGGAAATTCAATCCGCGGTGCTCGTCTTCGTTCTCCTTCTGGCCAGCACGGGCATCGGCGCGATCGTGCGGCCGCTTCTGCCCGAGGAACACAAGGCGCAGGAGACGGTGCAACTGGTCCAGTTGCTCGTCGGCATGCTGGTCACGTTCGCGGCGCTCGTGCTCGGCCTTCTGACCGCATCGGCGAAAACGGTTTTCGACACGACCAACAACGACATGCGCAGCTACGCGTCCTCGATCATCGAACTCGATCGCACGATGCGCGACTACGGCGCCGAACTCGGTCACGCGCGGCAACTCCTGCGCAAATACACGGCGGCGGCGGTGGCGAGCACGTGGCCGAGCGAGCCGCGGCCGCCCGGCGAATATCCGGCGGTCGAGGCACCGAACAAGAACGACAGTCTCGCGAGCAGCACGCTCGGCGCCATGCTGAGCGAGGCGCAGCGCGAAGTGCGCTTGCTGGTTCCGCGCGATGACTATCATCGCCAGCTCGCGGTCGAAGCCGCCGCGCGCTTCGAGCAGCTGATCGCGCTGCGCTGGAAGCTGATCGAGGAGGCGCACGGATCGATTTCGTATCCGTTCGACCGGATTCTCGTCGGCTGGCTGCTCATCATCTTTCTGTGCTTCGGGCTGATCGCGCCGCGCAACGCGCTCTCGCTCGTGACGATCATGCTCGGCGCGCTGTCGATCGCGTCGGCGGTGCTCGTGATCCTCGATCTCGATACGCCGTTCACCGGGCCGATCATGGTCGGCAGCCAGCCGATGCGCGACGCGCTCTCCTACGAATCCCGCTGATGCTCTACGACGATCCGCGCCTCGTCGCGCTCTACGACGTCCTCAATCCGTTCGCCGCCGACACGGCGTTTTATCTCGCGCTGGCGCAATCGGCGCGGCACGTCGTCGATCTGGGTTGCGGCACGGGGTTGCTGGCTTGCGAGCTGGCCAAGCGCGGCCATCGCGTGACGGGCATCGATCCGTCGCCGCAGATGCTGCGCGTCGCGCGCTCGCGTCCCGACGGCAACGAGGTGACGTGGATCGAAGGCGACGCGAGCGCGCTGCCGTTCGTCGGCGCGGCCGATCTGCTCGTGATGACGGGCCACGTCGCGCAAGTCTTTCTCGACGATGACGCGTTTCTCGCGACGCTCAAAGCCGCGCGCCGGGCGATCCGGCCGGGCGGCGCGATCGCGTTCGAGAGCCGCCATCCGGCGGCGCGCGCGTGGGACAACTGGACGCGCGAGCGTTCGTCGAGATGCGTGAGCGCGCCCGATGGACGCGCGGTGGAAGTGTGGCAGGAGCGGCACGCCGAGCCCGATCCGCTTTCGACGGGACGCGTCGCGTTCACGACGCATTACCGCTTCATGCCGACGCCCGACGCGCCGGAGCAAACGCTGAGCGCCGTGAGCGAGCTGCGCTTTCGCACGCGTGACGAACTTGCGCGCTTGCTGACCGATGCGGGTTTCGCAAAAATCGACTGGTTCGGAGACTGGAACCGCGCGCCGGTCGATGAAGTGAGCCGCGAGTTGATCGCGGTGGCGCGCTGACTGGATCAAGTTCAATCCCCTGACTTAACGCGTTGGCATTCTGTCCAGCGGATCAATGTTCTTCGCATTGTTTGAACCTCGGCGCGCGGTGTCATGCGCGAACCCTATGCCTTTCGCCGGGATCGATAAGTTGACGCGCCGAAAACCTCGGACGTTTGCAATCTAATTCGCGATATTATCCTGATAATAGGCTTTATACAAATAGCAGTTGCGCATCTAAACCTGTACATCGGAAAACAATTTATCACAGAATAAACGCCGAAATTTCCTAAATCATCGTTGTATTCAGCGCATCATGATCGACCTGTGAGCATCGGCGATTACACTTATAGTGTTCAGGCCTTAGCGGAAGATGCGAAGGTTAATTCCGAAGGTCTGCTGAAGGGCAAGCGTCTGTTGATTTTCGGCAATTATCGGGGATAAGCTTTGGACGCAATCTGAGTACTATGCGTACAATTCAGAACATCTTGCGAACTACGTTTACGCAAATCGAAATGGAAATGGCCACGAAGAGAGTGGGGATGGCTATAAGTATGGCGGACGGGGATTCATCCAAACCACTGGTCGCGCGAACTACAGATCATTCATGGAAGAGCATAATCGTCGTTCGCCCGAGGACGTGAGGGATTTCGTTCAGTTCCCAGAGTTATTGTCAGATCTAAACTATGCAGTCGAATCTGCCTACGTCTTTTGGTCTAGAAATTCGCTTAACGCGATCGCTGACAGCGGTACCGTGGTCAATGTTACGAGAAGAGTCAACGGCGGGCAAAAGGGGCTTGCTGATCGATTGGCAAGATTCAATCGAATCGCACATTTACTGAATCTGCCAGCGGAGCGATAATGAAAAAATTTGCGTTACTTGCCGCAGGCATATTCGAACTTTTATGTGGTGATACGGCTCGTGCCGAAGGGTTGTGTTCAACTAAAGAGGCGGTAATTTTTAATTGTGAATTTTCTCGGTCGACGAGCTCGCTATGCGAGTCGAGTGATGGTTCTGTCATCTATCGAGCAGGACTGCGAGGGAAAGTTCGTATGGAATTATCAAGCAAAGACAGCAAGACGAAGTTCTATTTATCGTCTAGGCCACTGGTTGGTGGCGGCGAGGTGCATGTGCGTTTCGAGAACGACGGATACGTTTATTATTTGTTCGACAGAATGGTGCTGGCGAGGGATGAAAGCGATTCCAGCGCTGGAGTGATCGCATTTAGAAAAGGTCGAAAGGTATTCGACCGACGGTGCGACAATGACGCGTCAGTACGACAAAGGGGCTACGAAGTCTTACCGCGAGAAGATTTTAGGGACATAGGTGCTAAATAAAAGTGGTCTGATTAGGTATGGGAGCTTGCTGAATCAAGTCTCCTTGGTCACTGGAGACCGTGCTCACGCCTACTTTATGAATAAGCTATCAGGCTCATTCTCAAGCGAACGGCGCCGCGCGGCGTTGGAAATCGGCTAAAAAGTTGTGGCGATAAGTTCTCAGGGCTGTTAATTGTAAAAGAACACGAGCGTTTAAGGGAGGAATTTGCAAACATCAACGCGCAGAAAGCAACGGAAGTCGCGTTGCGCGAGAAAGCAGAAAGCGATGCGGTGATGTTGAGTAGCAGGCTGGCGGCGCTAGAATTGCGCCATGACCGACTGCTTCATGCCGCGCGCATCGTAGCGTCATATCTGCAAAGTAGATTGGTCACAACCAGATGGCGCACCCGCCACCTTGTCGCGATGCTAAAACTTTGCGATTGACAGGGCCTGCGCCGCGCCGCCAATTAGGCGCGGCGCCAGCATCAAAACTCGACGACGACGAAATCGGCCTTGCCCACGTCGCACAGCGGGCAGCGCCAGTCGGCGGGGATGTCGTCGAAACGGGTTCCGGCAGCGATGCCATCGTCCGGCAGACCTTCTTCCTCGTTGTAGATCCAGCCGCAAATCAGGCAGACCCAGCTTTTGAATTCGATGACTTCGCTCACGACAGACTCTTGATTCGAAAGAAATAAACGGACCGCGTGCGTTCGAAGACGATGCGCGGTGCAGCGAGCCGGCATCTTACCGTAATCGGCGCGATCGTTCCCCGATCGCCGTAGGCAGGATGGTCCCGATTCCGGCGTGCCGAAAGCCCGGTGTATGCTTTTCGAGGCTCCGGCGCCGACTCGCGCCATCGACCGGTTTCACAACGTGGAGAAAACGATGAAGAAAAAGCTCTTGGGCGCGATGCTGACGGGCGCGGTCCTGCTCACCCAGTACGCCGGCGCGGCGCATGCGCAGGCGCGCGTCTATTTCGTCGAACCGAAGGATGGCGCGACCGTCACGAGCCCCGTGCACGTCAGATTCGGCGTCGACGGCATGTCGGTCGCTCCGGCGGGCACGATGACCGATGGAACCGGCCATCACCACCTGCTGATCGATAGCAAGCCGCTGCCCAAAGGCACCGTGATTCCCGCGAACGACACGTCGCTGCACTTCGGCAAGGGCCAGACCGAAGCCGACGTGAAGCTGCCGCCCGGCGATCACACGCTGACAATGCAGTTCGGCGACGGCGCGCACCGCTCGTACGGCCCCGAAATGAGCCAGACGATCAAGGTGCACGTGCAGTAAGTTGTTTCGGCACGACGCGAGGAAAGGCCGCCACGGAGCGCATCCGGGCGGCCTTTCGCGCTTGCTGGCGCCGCGCGCCTCGTCCGTTCGGCCAATGGCGGATGCAGCGTGCGTGATCGCGCGCCGCGCCCGGTACAATGGCCGCTTCCATCGGTTGCTCGCGTGTTCGGCGCCGATTCTTCGCCATTCATCCGGTTTTCCCATGTCGCTTTATTCCATCTCGGACGCGCAGCTCGCGTTCGGCCACGTCGCATTGCTCGACCACGCCGACTTCTCGCTCGAAGCGGGCGAGCGTGTCGGGCTGATCGGCCGCAACGGCGCGGGCAAGTCGTCGCTTCTCAAGATCGTCGCGGGGCTCGCCGCGCCCGACGACGGGCTCGTCACGCGTCAGAGCGAGCTCACGACCGTCTACGTGCCGCAGGAACCCGAGTTCGATCTCGACGCATCCGTGTTCGATGTCGTCGCGTCCGGCCTCACCGAAGCGCGCGCGTTGCTCGACGAGTACGACGCCGTCGCGCACGCGCTCGCCGATACGCCCGAAGGCGCGAAGCACGACGAGCTGCTCGTGCGCATGAACGCGCTGCAGTCGGCGCTCGATACCCGCGACGCGTGGAACTGGCGCACGCGCGTCGCGACGACACTCGCGCAGATCGGTCTCGATGGCGATGCCCGCGCAGGCGATCTGTCCGGCGGCATGAAAAAGCGCGTGGCGCTGGCGCGCGCGCTCGTCGTTCAGCCCGACGTGCTGCTACTCGACGAGCCGACCAACCACCTCGACTTCGACGGCATCCGCTGGCTGGAGGAACTGCTCGTCACGTTGCGCACGGGCCTGCTCTTCATCACGCACGATCGCGCGTTTCTGGATCGCGTGGCGACGCGCATCGTCGAACTGGATCGCGGTCGGTTGCTGTCGTATCCCGGCAATTTCAGCGCGTATCAGACGAGGAAGGCGCAACAGCTCGAAGTCGAGCAGATCGAACAGGCGAAGTTCGACAAGCTGCTCGCGCAGGAAGAAGTGTGGATCCGCAAAGGCGTCGAGGCGCGGCGCACGCGCAGCGTCGGACGCATCGCGCGGCTCGTCGAAATGCGCAAGGAACGCGCCGAGCGCCGCAACGTGCAGGGCAATGTCAGGCTCGATGTCGGGCAGGGCGAGAAGTCCGGCAAGATCGTCGCCGAACTGACCGATGTGACCAAGCGCTACGGCGAACGCACGATCGTCGACCGGTTCACGGCAACTGTCATGCGCGGCGACAAGATCGGTCTCGTCGGCCCGAACGGCGCGGGCAAGACCACGCTGCTCAAGCTCATCCTCGGCGAACTGCAGCCCGACGAAGGCCGCGTGCGGACCGGCACCAACATTCAGGTCGCGTATTTCGATCAGATGCGCGCGCAGCTCGATCTCGACAAATCGCTTGCCGACACCATCAGTCCCGGCAGCGAATGGGTCGAAGTGAACGGCGTGAAGAAGCATGTCATGAGCTATCTCGGCGACTTCCTGTTCGCGCCCGAACGCGCGCGCTCGCCGGTGCAGTCGCTGTCCGGCGGCGAGCGCAATCGCCTGCTGCTCGCGCGCCTTTTCGCGCGGCCGGCGAACGTGCTGGTGCTCGACGAGCCGACCAACGATCTCGACATCCCGACGCTCGAACTGCTCGAAGAACTGCTGGCGGATTACGACGGCACCGTGTTGCTCGTGAGCCACGACCGCGCGTTCCTCGACAACGTCGTGACGTCGGTGTTCGCCGCGGAAGGCGGCGGCAAGTGGCGCGAATATGTCGGCGGTTTCTCCGACTGGCAGGTTCAGCGCGAACGTTCGGAGCGCATTGCTGAAGAAGCGGCGCGTCAGACCGCGAAGGACACGCCGAAAGACGATGCGCCGAAAGACAGCGCCGCCGGCCGCAATGCGCAGCGCACGGTGAAGCTGTCGTTCAAGGAACAGCGCGAACTCGAAGCGCTGCCGGGGCGCATCGCCGAACTCGAAGACGAGCAGAAGGTTATCGGCGCGCAACTCGAAGACGGCTCGATCTTCGCGAAGGACGCGAAGGAAGGCGCGCGTCTTTCCGAGCGACACGCGGCGATCGAAGAGGAGTTGCTCGTCGCCCTCGAGCGCTGGGAAGAGCTCGAAGCGAAGCGCAAATAGCGGCTCGCGCCCGCTGTGCGTGTGCCGAACGCATGTACGCGAACGAAGCGCGTTTTATCGCGCCGAGGTGGGCGCGGCGGGCGAAAACCGCTATTCTCCTAGCGCGGCTCGGATCGGCGGGCGTTTTTTTGCCTCGCTTTCAACGCATCCGGCCAGGCACAACATCAAGCATTTGCCGGCAGATCGGGCGTCATGTCGTGACATTCCGTCAGGCGTTCGAGAGCCGGATCAACGTTCAACTATGTCCACGAAAAAATCCAGCGCAATGGCGACAGGCACTGAACGAGGCAAGCGCCAGGTCATGAACGCCAAGGCAGCCGGCTACAGCGAAGCATCGATCAAGGTGCTCAAGGGCCTGGAGCCGGTCAAGCAGCGGCCCGGCATGTACACGCGGACCGAGAATCCGCTGCACATCATTCAGGAGGTGATCGACAACGCCTCCGACGAAGCGCTCGGCGGCTTCGGCAAGCAAATCACCGTCACCGTGCATCAGGACAACTCCGTGACCGTCGAGGACGACGGCCGCGGCATTCCTTTCGGCCTGCATCCGGAAGAAGGCGTGCCGGTAGTCGAGATCGTCTATACGCGGCTGCATGCGGGCGGCAAGTTCGATAAGGCCGCGGGCGGCGCCTATACGTTCTCGGGCGGTCTGCACGGCGTCGGCGTCTCGGTGACGAACGCGCTCGCAACCCGTCTCGAAGTCACCGTCTGGCGCGACAACAAGGTCGCGCAGCTTGCGTTTTCCAATGGCGACGTCATCGAAGAACTGACGACGCGCCCAGCCGAACGCGGCGCGAAGAAGAGCGGCACGCGCGTGCGTACATGGCCGAATCCGAAGTATTTCGACTCGCCGAATCTGCCGCTCGGCGAATTGCAGCGCCTCCTGCGTTCGAAAGCCGTGCTGTTGCCGGGTGTCGAAGTGGTGCTCGTCATCGAGAAAACGGGCGAGCGTCAGACGTGGAAATACGAAGACGGTCTGCGCGGTTATCTGCTCGAAGGCATGGGCGGCAGCGAACTGCTGATTCCGTTGTTCGAAGGCGAACGCTACGCGGAAAGCTCGAAGAACACCGAGGAAACGTTCGCGGAAGGCGAGGGCGCGTCGTGGGTCGTCGCGTGGACCGAGGAAGGGCCGCTGCTGCGCGAATCGTATGTCAACCTCATTCCGACGCCCGCGGGCGGCACGCATGAATCCGGTCTGCGCGACGGTCTCTTTCAGGCGGTGAAGAACTTCGTCGAGATTCACAATCTCCAGCCGAAGGGCGTCAAGCTGCTCGCGGAAGACGTGTTCGCGCGCGTGTCGTTCGTGCTGTCGGCGAAGGTGCTCGATCCGCAGTTCCAGGGGCAGATCAAGGAACGCCTCAATAGCCGCGATGCCGTGAAGCTCGTGTCGTCGTTCTCGCGGCCGGCGCTGGAGTTGTGGCTCAATCAGCACGTCGAATACGGCAAGAAGCTCGCGGAGCTCGTGATTCGCCAGGCGCAGGCGCGCACGCGCGCGGGCCAGAAGATCGAGAAGAAGAAGAGTTCGGGCGTCGCCGTGTTGCCGGGCAAGCTCACCGATTGCGAATCGACGGATATCTCCCGCAACGAACTCTTTCTCGTCGAGGGCGATTCGGCGGGCGGCTCCGCGAAAATGGGCCGCGACAAGGAGTTCCAGGCGATTCTCCCGTTGCGCGGCAAGGTGCTGAATACGTGGGAAACGGAACGCGACCGGCTCTTCGCGAACAACGAAGTGCATGACATCGCGGTGGCGATCGGCGTCGATCCGCACGGTCCCGACGATCAGATCGATCTGTCGAATCTGCGCTACGGCAAGATCTGCATTCTCTCCGATGCGGACGTCGACGGCGCGCACATTCAGGTTCTGCTGCTCACGCTCTTCTTCAAGCATTTCCCGCAACTGATCGAGCGCGGCCATGTGTGCGTCGCGCGTCCGCCGTTGTTCCGCGTCGATGCGCCCGCGCGCGGCAAGAAGCCCGCGCAGAAGCTCTACGCGCTCGACGAAGGCGAACTCGAAGCGATCCTCGACAAGCTGCGCAAGGACGGCGTGCGCGAAACGGCGTGGACCATCAGCCGCTTCAAGGGCCTCGGCGAAATGAGCGCCGAACAGCTCTGGGACACGACGATGAACCCGGACACGCGCCGTCTTCTGCCGGTCGCGCTCGGCGATCTCGGCTTCGATCTCACCGTTTCGCGCATGACGATGCTGATGGGCAAGGGCGAAGCGGCCTCGCGCCGAAGCTGGCTCGAAGAAAAGGGCAACGAAGTCGAAGCGGACATCTGACGGAACGCATTAACACGGACATTCGATGGGAATCACAGACGATCTCTTCGCCGAACAGACTGCACCGGACGGCGAACAACTGACGCTCGGCGATTACGCCGAACGTGCTTATCTCGACTACGCGGTGAGCGTGGTGAAGGGCCGCGCGCTGCCCGACGTGTGCGATGGACAGAAGCCCGTGCAGCGCCGCATTCTCTACGCGATGAGCGAGATGGGCCTCGCGGCCAACGCCAAGCCGGTGAAGTCGGCGCGCGTGGTCGGCGACGTGCTGGGTAAATATCACCCGCACGGCGATCAATCGGCGTACGACGCGCTCGTGCGTCTCGCGCAGGACTTTTCGATGCGCTATCCGCTCATCGACGGCCAGGGCAATTTCGGCTCGCGCGACGGCGACGGCGCGGCGGCCATGCGATACACCGAAGCGCGTCTGACGCCGATCGCGCGCTTGCTGCTCGATGAAATCGATCAGGGCACGGTCGATTTCATGCCGAACTACGACGGCTCGTTCGAAGAGCCGAAGCTATTGCCCGCGCGCTTGCCGTTCCTGTTGCTGAACGGCGCATCGGGCATCGCGGTCGGGCTGGCGACGGAAATTCCGTCGCACAATCTGCGCGAAGTCGCGCAAGCCGCTGTCGCGATGATCCGCGATCCGAAGATCGGCCACGCGGGCTTGATGGAGAAACTGCCCGGACCGGATTTCCCCGGCGGCGGGCAAATCATTTCATCGCCGACGGAAATCTCGACGGCCTACGAAACCGGACGCGGCAGCCTGAAGGTGCGTGCGCGCTGGAAGATCGAGGATCTCGCGCGCGGCCAGTGGCAGGTCGTCATCACGGAATTGCCGCCGGGCGTGTCGAGCCAGAAAGTGCTCGAGGAAATCGAGGAACTCACGAATCCGAAGATCAAGCTCGGCAAGAAGACGCTCACGCCCGAGCAGGTGCAGACCAAGCAGTCGATGCTCGCGCTGCTCGACGCCGTGCGCGACGAGTCGGGCAAGGACGCGCCCGTGCGGCTCGTGTTCGAGCCGAAGTCGAGCCGTATCGATCAGACCGAGTTCGTCAACACGCTGCTCGCGTACACGAGCCTCGAATCGAACGCGTCGATCAACCTCGTGATGATCGGCTCGGATGGCCGGCCGCGTCAGAAGGGCATCGTTGAGATCCTGCACGAGTGGATCGGCTTTCGCTTCGTCACGGTGACGCGGCGCACGCAGCATCGTTTGGGCAAGGTCAACGACCGCATCCATATTCTCGAAGGACGAATGATCGTCTTCCTGAACATCGATGAAGTCATCCGCATCATCCGCGAGTCGGAGGAACCGAAGCAGGCGCTGATCGCGCGCTTCAATCTCTCCGACCGGCAGGCCGAAGACATTCTCGAGATTCGTCTGCGTCAGTTGGCGCGGCTGGAGGCGATCAAGATCGAACAAGAGTTGTCCGACTTGCGCGACGAAAAGACGAAGCTCGAAGAACTGCTCAACAGCGACGCCGCGATGAAGCGCGTGCTGATCAAGGAAATCGAAGCGGACGCGAAGCAGTACGGCGACGAGCGCCGCACGCTGATTCAGCAGGAGAAGCGCGCGACGTTCGAGGCGCGTGTCGTCGACGAACCGGTGACGGTGGTCGTGTCGCAGAAGGGCTGGGTGCGCGCGCTGAAGGGCCACGGGCTCGATCCGGCGGGCTTCACGTTCAAGCAGGGCGACGGGCTGTACGCCGCGTTCCAGGCGCGCACGCCGGATTCGCTCGTCGCGTGGGGCAGCAAGGGTCGCGTGTATTCGGTGCCGGTTTCGGCGTTGCCGGGCGGACGCGGCGATGGCGTGCCGGTGACGTCGCTGATCGAGCTCGAATCGGGCACGCATCTGCTGCATTACTTCGCGGCGAATGCTGAACAACAACTGCTGCTGGCATCGAGTAACGGCTTCGGCTTCATCGCGAAGCTCGGCGACATGGTGAGCCGCCAGAAGGCCGGCAAGGCGTTCATGACGATCGACGAAGGCGCGGCACCGCTCGCGCCGATGCCCGTCATTCCGGGCGCGATCTATGTCGCGTGCTTGTCGAGCGCGGGCAAACTGCTCGTCTTCGGCATGGACGAGATGAAGACGTTGTCGGGCGGCGGTCGCGGCGTCATTCTGATGGGCCTCGATCCGAAGGAAACGCTGCGCCAGGCGCTCGCCATCGATGCGCGCGGCGTGATGATGATCGGCACCGGGCGCGGCGGGAAGGTGAGGGACGAGAAGCTCAGCGGATCGCAGTTGCAACTGCATCTCGGCAAGCGATCGAGAAAGGGAAGGGCGCCGGATTCGTCGTTGAAGGTGACGGAGCTGCGGCCGGTGTTCGAGGGGTGATGTTTCAATGGGGCGCCGCGCGCGCTCCATGACAGCATGAAGCCCGCTCAGTGCGGGCTTTTTATCGTCTGTCGTTCGCGAGATTCAGACATCAATCATTTCAACGCTTCTTGGCATCAGTCAACCCAAGCTCTCGCAGCTGATGCGTGGCCAGTTTCGCGGGCTCGGCGAGGCGAAGATGCTCGAACTGCTCGCGCGCCTTGGTCGCAATGTGCAGATCGTCGTCGGTCCACCGCGGCGCTCGGCGAAGCCGGGGCGGGAAAGCTGCCCGGCGGCCGATATCCGTCACTAAGGCAAGCCTCGGACTGGCATGGGGCATCGGCAAAACATATCCCATTCGCGCGATCCTTAGGGTCACGAATAATCCGGTTCTTTCGCGTGCCACGCTGTCATCGTCGAACAAAATCGGCCGGGCGGGGAACTCCACACTCCGCGCGTATTCCTATGCCTTGTGCCTGCACGTACTCAACAACTCAAATCAGCCCCGGAATTCACAATGAACAAAGCCATCGAAGCGGCGCTCTTTCTGCATTTGCTCGGCGTCGCCGTTTGGATAGGCGGAATGATCTTCGCGCATTTCTGCCTGCGTCCCGCGCTCGGCGATCTCACGCCGCAACTGCGTCTTCCGCTTTGGGAGTCGGTATTCGCGCGCTTCTTCAACTGGGTGGGCGCCTCGGTGATCGTCATCCTGCTCACCGGCGGTTTCCTGCTCATGCAATTCGGCGGCGGTCATGCGGCGTGGCCGCTGCACGCGATGGCCGGTCTCGGCATCGTAATGATGCTGATCTTCGGTCACATCCGCTTCGCCGTTTTTCCGCGCATCCGCCGCGCGGTGCAGGCGCAGAACTGGCCCGATGGCGCGAGGGCGGTCGGCACCGTGAGAAGGCTCGTCGTGATCAATCTCGTGCTGGGCGTCGTGACGATCGGCACGGCGGTTCTTTCGCGCGGCTTCTGATTCGACCCGTCGCTTAAACGCCGCGCTCGTCGCTGAGCGCGGTGCTCGATTCGTGGCCGGCGTCCTTGCGCGATCGCGGGGCGTGTCCGCGCGGCCATCCGCATACGCCGAAACGGTCGAGCAGCGCCTGCACGCCATCCGCCGGCACCGGGCGAGAGAACAGGAAGCCTTGCGCTTCCACCGGCCCGAGCGCGGCGAGCCACGCAATCTGCTCCTCGCGCTCCGTGCCTTCGACAATCACCGTCAACCCGAGCGAGCGCGCCAGATTGACGATCGCCGACACCATCACGCAGACGCTGCGATCTTCCGGAATCGCCTGGATGAACGAGCGATCCACCTTCAGCGTATCGACCGAAAAGCGGTTCAGATACGACAGCGACGAATATCCCGTGCCGAAGTCGTCGAGCGCGATACGCACGCCCAGCCGCTTCAGCGCGACGATCTTCTCCTGCACGAGCTCCGGATACTCGACCATCACGGTCTCGGTGATTTCGAGCTCCAGCTTGTCGGGCGGAATGCCGCTCGCCTCGATCGCGCGCGCGACCGTCTCCAGCAAATCGCCGCGCCAGAACTGCACGGCCGAAATGTTCACGGCGAGCGACAGTCCCGTATAGCCGTCGCGCTGCCATTGCGCGAGCTCCATGCACGCGGTGTGAATCACGAAATCGCCGACCGCGACGATCAGTCCTGTCGATTCCGCCACCGGAATGAACTCGTTCGCCGGAATGAGCCCGTGCTGCGGATGATTCCAGCGCACGAGCGCCTCGAAACCGGTGATGCAGCGGCGCGTCAGATCGATCTTCGGCTGATAGACGAGGAAAAGCTGCTGCTCCGTCAACGCGACGCGCAGTTGCTGTTCCCACTTCATCAAATGGTCCGCGCGATGCGACAACTGCGGCGAATAGAACTGATAGCAGTTCCGGCCCGCGTCCTTCGCGCTGTACATCGCGAGATCGGCCTTCTTCAGCAGATCGATTTCGCTCTCGTTCGACACGGAAAAGAGCGCGATGCCGATGCTCGCATGCAGCACGAACGCGCTGCCGCGCACGTCGAAGGGCGTGGCGAACATCGTCGAGATGTCGTCGGCGAGCGTGACGGCGCGTTGCTCGACGTCGTCGCCCTTCACGACGACCACGAACTCGTCGCCGCCGATGCGCGACAGCGTGCCGCTTTGCCCGACCGTTTCGGCGAGCCGCGACGCGGTCATCTGCAGGACGATGTCGCCGGCGTTGTGGCCGAGCGTGTCGTTGACGGTCTTGAAGTTGTCGAGATCGATGAAGAGCAGCGCCAGGCGCCCGATGTTTTCCGGCTGCGCCACGTCGAGCCTGAGCGCGCGCAGCGTCGAATACCGGTTGCGCAGGCCGGTGAGCAGGTCGTATTCGACGAGATGCGTCATCTCGCGCTCGCGCCCGAGCAGCTTGCCGATGAGGCCCGTCGCGACCGCGAAGAAGCCGAGCATCGCGAGCGAAATGAAGCTCGCCATCAGCAGATAGACATTGCGCGTGTGGTTGTAGTCGACCATCTCCTCGCGCTCGGACAGGCCGACGAGCACGCCGAGCGGATAGCCGTCGATATGCCGGTACGACACGATGCGCTTCACGTGATCGATCGGATCGACGTAGATGCCCGACGCGTGATCGGTCGTCGGATACACGCCGGTCGCGCTGAACGCGGCGTGCGAGCGATCGGCCGGGCCGCTGCGCGCGCTGCCTTTCGCCGGGGCGCTCGCGGCGGCATTCGCGGCGGCGCTCTCGGCCAGGCTGCCGCCCGTGCTGCGCGCGAGCACGGAGCCGTTGTCCGACACGACCGCGATCACGCCTTCGTGCCCGATCGACGCGACGTTGTAGAAGTCGTTCGTGAAATACGCCGGGTCTTCCGACACGACCACGACGCCCGCGAACGAGCCGTCCGGATGATTGAGCCGCCGCGTGATCTGCAGCGTCCAGAGCCCGGATACCCGCCCGCGCACCGGGCGGCTGATGTAGAGCAGATCGTCGTTCGAATGCGCGTGGACCTTGAAGTGTTCGCGGTCGGAGAGATCGATCGGTTTCGGATGCGGATCGGATGTATTGGCGATCAGCGTCCCGTATTCGTCGATCAGCGAAACCTGCACGAGCGTGTCGCTTTGCACGACGCCTTTTTCGACGGTGGCGATCAGATCGAAGTTGTCGGGCGACTTCTCGTACTCGTATTTGACGAAGCGCGTGATCTGGTCGACCTGGTGAATCGCCTTGATGGTGTGCTGTTCGAGCGCCGACGAAAGAATGGCGGCGGACGACATCGACTCATGCGTGGTCGCTTCGCGCTCGACCGACAGCCGGGCGAAGATCACCGCCCACAGCAGCACGAGCACGAAGGTGCCGAGCACGGGAATCGCGAGAAGCGCGCGCCGACGCCGCGCCGACGGCGCGCCGAGGACGGTGTCGGAAAAGGCGTGGGAGCGCGTGCGCTTCATGGGGTGTCCGTCGGCGCTCTGTCGCGTGGCGCCTTGCGTGCTGCGGACTGCGCGAGGTGGATGAAGCGATGCATGTTCTGAGGCGTTCGACCGAAACGAGTGAATATACCGCGCGCGGCGCGCAGCGGATGATCGGCGGATATTTTCTCCGAGACCCGATCCACATCTCGATCCACCTCAGGTCCGCGCGCGACGGCCGTTCGGCGAGCCGTTTGCCGCTGCAGCGCCCGAAGCCCGGCATGAGCGAGACGGCGAGCATCCGGTGTCGTCGCGTGCATACGTTTGCGCTGCGGCGCGAGCGGCTCACCCTCACGACGCCTGTCGCCCGCCGATGTGAACCGCCATTGCGTTCCGATCCCCGATTGTTCAGATATTAACGAAGCCGCCGGGATTAAGAAAGGGGCCGCGCTTGGGGGTATACGCGCGGCGTCGGGCAGCGCGTAGGTCATTGTTTCAGATGCGGAATGTGCCGTCGATCACAGTTACCGAGGCGCCGCCGATCCAGATCGGTGCGCCGTCCGCCGCATCGTCGTATTCGATGCTGACGCGGCCATCGCGGCCGAGCGCCGTGCCCTGTCTCACCGTGAAACGCTGGCCGGGCCGCTGGTCCCGCGCGCGCAGCAGCGTCGCGAGTGCCGCGTTCGCGCTGCCCGTCACCGGATCTTCGATGTTCTCCGCGCCGAGCAGAATCACGCGCAATTCGAACGTCGCGGGTCCGCCGGCTTCGTGCGGCCCATACATGGCGATGCCGTGTGTGCCGACCTCGGCGACGAGCGCCGCGAGCGATTCGCGCGCCGCGCCTTGCAGCGACGTCGCGAAACACTGCGCCGCGTCCTTCACGCGCACGACGAGCCACGGCACGCCGTTGTCCAAGGCGGCGGGCGACGAACTGAAATCGATTACGGCGGGCGCGAGTGCGGCGGCGAGGCGCTCGCACTGCGCATCTGAAAGCGGCGCGATGGTGGCGGGCGGCGCGGCGAACGCCCACTCGCCGCCATCGGCATCGCCATTGGTATCGCCGCGCTGCGCGAGCTCCACGAGTCCGACGCCGCATTCCTGCACGAGCCGGCCGGGCGTCTTCGGCGTGTAACCGGCATCGATGAGCGCGTGAGCGCTGCCGAGCGTCGGATGTCCGGCGAACGGCAGTTCGACTGCCGTCGTGAAGATGCGTACGCGGTAGTCGGCGCGCGGATCGGTCGGCGGCAGGAGAAACGCCGTCTCCGACAAATTCGTCCAGCGGGCGATTTCCTGCATGCGCTCGGCCGTGAGGCCTTCGGCGTCGAAGATCACCGCGAGCGGATTGCCCTTGAATGGAACGGCTGTGAAGACATCGACCTGCTTGAACTGGACGGTGCGTGAGGACATGATTTTCGAATGAGTTCGATGGAAGGGCCATTCTGCCCCCAATACACTCCGGCGCGGTCTGTGAAAGGCCGCGGTCCGCGCTTCACGTTGCGGTCTGGCGCCGGGCGCGAGCGACCAATGCGGCGGCAAGCCGCTTCGTCGGCGTTTCACCTTCGACGGTCGACAATGCGAAGTACGCGATCTCGCTGGCGATCGACTATCACCGATCTGAAGGGCGTCTCCGCCGCGGCATACGATTCGCTGACCTTCCGCGTCGCCGTGGTGCGCCCGATGGGGCTGGACCTCGAGTTCCAGAGCTTCGGCCGTCCGGCAAAGTAAGACTCACATGAAGTGACGTGACGCACGCCCCGTTCTCGCGGTCTGAGGACGGGGCGTTGTCATTGGAGCAGGTGTTTGGTTCGCCTCCATGCAGAAGCGAAAGCGCGCCTTACGCGACTTCCGCGATCAGCTCGATCTCGACGCACGCGCCGAGCGGAATCTGCGCGACGCCGAACGCCGAGCGCGCGTGCTTGCCGGCATCGCCGAAGATTTCCGCGATCAGCTCGGACGCGCCGTTCGTGACGATGTGCTGCTCGGTGAAATCGAAGGTCGAGTTGACGAGGCTCATCACCTTGACGATGCGCTTGACCTTGTTCAGATCGCCGACGTGCGCGTGCAGCGTCGCGATCAGGTCGATGGCGACGCTGCGCGCCGCCGCCTTGCCTTCTTCCGTCGTGATGTTGTCGCCGAGCTTGCCGACGTGGACCTTGCCGTCCTTCTTCGCGATGTGTCCGGAGAGATACACCGTGTTGCCGCTCTGCGCGCTCATCACGTAAGCGGCGGCGGGCGCGCCCGCGACGGGCAGGTCGATGCCGAGTTCCTTCAGCTTGTCGTACACGTTCGATGCCATCGGTTGCTCCTCTAAACGTTGAAATCAGATGCTCGCGCGGATCAGCGCGCCGAGCTTCGCGACGCCTTCGTCGATCGTGGCGGGCGGCACCGTCACGAACGAAAGACGCATGGTGTTGTGTTCGGCTTCGTTGGCGAAGAACGGGCCGCCCGGCACGAAGGCCACATTCTGCGCGATCGCCTGTTCGAGCAGCTTCATCGAATCGATGTGTTGCGGCAGCTTCACCCACACGAACATGCCGCCTTCCGGCCGGTTCCATTCGACGCCCGCGGGCATGTGGCGTTCCAGTGCGTCGAGCATCGCGTTGCATTGATCGCGATAGAGCGCGCGGATCTTGGGAACGTGCGTGTCGAGGAAGCCGTCTTTCACCACTTCATAAACGATGCGCTGCGTGAGGCTCGGCGTGTGCAGGTCGGTCGCCTGCTTGGCCTGCACGAGTTTGAAGTGCAACTCCTCGGGCGCGATGATGTAGCCCACGCGCAGGCCCGGCGCCAGCACTTTCGAGAACGAGCCGAGATGCACGATGTGATCGGGCGCCATCGACAGCATCGTGGGCAGCGGCGCGCCCGCGTAGTCCAGCGCGCCGTAGGGATCGTCCTCGATCACCGGGAACGACGCTTTTTGAGCCAGCGCGGCGAGCGCGCGGCGGCGTTCGAGCGGCAGGCGGCGGCCGGTCGGGTTCTGGAAATTCGGCTGCGCGTAGAGCAGGCGCGCGTTCGCGGTGAGCGTGGCGTCAAGCGCTTCGGGGATCAGGCCCGATTCATCGGTCGGCACCTGCACGTAGTGCGGCTCGAATAGCGAGAACGACTGCAGCGCGCCGAGATACGTCGGCGTCTCGACGAGCACGCGGCTGCCCGGATCGACGAGCGTCTTGCCGAGCAGGTCGAGCGCCTGCTGCGAGCCCGTCGTGATGAGCACCTGCGTCGGACGGATATGCGCGCCGTTCACCGAATACCGCTTCGCGATCCACTCGCGCAGCGGCATGTAGCCTTCGGTCGCGCTGTACTGGAGCGCGGCGGCGGGCTGGTCGCGCAGGATGCGTTCGGAGGCGTGTCGCATTTCCTCGACGGGGAACGTCGCCGGCGAGGGCAGGCCGCCCGCGAACGAAATGACTTCCGGCCGCTCCGTGACCTTCAGGATTTCGCGAATCGCCGAACTGGTGAGCTTGCGAGCACGTTCGGAGAGTTGCCACGGCGTGGCGCGGAGATCGGCTTGATTCATGAAATGCCTCGATTGTCTCTGGGGTGATTTCTTATCGCGGAACGTACCGCAAACGTCGATTATCGCGCGAAGGCGTCATCTTGCGTGCGTCGTGCCGGCAGCGACCACGGCCGGCTGCGGCGCGGCGCGCACGGCGGACTTGCGCCCGAGCACGACCGTCACGATGACGGCGGCCGCGTACAGCCACGTCGACCCGCTTACGTGCTCGCCGAAGAAGAGCGCGGAAAACGCCATCGTGAAGAAGATCTGCAGCAGTTGCACTTGCCCGACGCGCGCGATGCCGCCCATCGCGAGTCCGGCGTACCACGCGAAGAAGCCGATGAACTGCGAGAACAGCGTCACGTAGCCGAACGCGAGCCAGGTCTTGAGAGCGAGCGGTTCGGGATGCGTCGCGTGGCTGCCGAACAGTTGCGCCCACGCGAGCCAGCCGACCGGCAGCAGCAGGAACGGCGCCGAGAGCACGAGCGCCCAGCAGATGACCTGCCAGCCGCCCATCTGACGCGCGAGCCGCGCGCCTTCCGCATAACCGAGCGCGCCGATGCCGACCGCGACGAGCATCAGCAGGTCGCCGGCCTGCAGCCCGCCGCCGCCCGCCTGCAACGCGAACGCGACGACGATCCCGCTGCCCGCGATCGCGCTCGCCCAGAACGCCTTCGACGGCCGCTCGTGCGAGAGCCACGCGGCATAGATGGCGACGCACAGCGGCTGCAGGCCGTTCACGACCGCGCCGTGCGACGCGGGCACGGTTTTCATCGCCCACGCGGAAAACACCGGAAACGCGATGATGACGCCCAGCGCGACCACCGCGAGGCTCTTGACCTGCGGCCACGTCGGCAGCTTTTCGCGACGCCACAAAAGCAGCGCGGCGGCGGGAATGGCCGCGACGAGCGCGCGTCCGAGGCCGTTCAGGATCGGATTGACTTCCGCGACGACGATGCGCGTCATCGGCAGCGTCAGGCTGAAAATGACGACGCCGATCAGGCCGAGCAGCATGCCTTCGGTTTCGCGGGTCTTCATTGTGCGGTGTCTCCGTGGTCGGTCATGTCGGGTGATTCCGTTTTCTTCGGGCGACGTGGCTTCGATGCCGCCCGCGCCTCGGCCTGTTCCGCCGATTCGCCGAGCGTGAGCGTCGTGCCATCGGGCAGATCGAACTGCGCGACGAGCACCGGCGCGCCCGCCGTCTCCTCGACGCGCATCAGATGCGCCGCGCCGAGCCACGCGAGCTGCTCCGCCACGGCCCGCGCGCGCGGATGAAGCCCCGTCAGCGAACGCAGCGCGATGCCGGTTTCCGGCAGCGCGCCGCTCGGATGACGCGGCGTGTCCCACTGAATCAGGGACGGCAGCACGCCATCGCCGGCGCCCTGCCAGGCGGGGAACGCGCCGTCGTCGGGTACGGTCAGGCCCCAGGTATTGCCTGCGCGCGACATCGCCGCGACGGGCGCGATGCGCTCCGGATACTGCTCGCGCCAGCGCGCGAGCGACTTCGGCCGGTCCACGCGCGCGACCCAGTGCACGAGCTGCGGTCCGTGCTCGTCGAGGCGGCGCTGCATCGACGGATCGTCGAGTGCGAAAAGGCGTGGCCGCGCTGCTTCCGCATTCGCCGCCGGATCGATCGCGATCACTTCGAGATACGCGCCGCCCCACAGATTCAGCAGCCGGTTATGCGTGCCCATCAGCGGATGTGCGCCGCCGGGCGCGGTTTCCACGCCGAATTTTGCGGCGACGAACTGCGCGCCTTCTTCCAGCGTGCGTGCGGCGATCACGAGGTGATCGAGTTTCAGTCGATGGTCGGTCATGACGGGCAAAGCGATAAAAAGGGCCGATAGCATAGCGCTTCGTTCGCACGCGACGCGCAGCCCGAAAGCAAAATGTAGCCGCTTGCACTGGAACAGTAACGGTACAATCGGCCCCATACTATTCGGTACACTTTTTGACGGCCCAGTCACGCTGCGCGCCGCAGACCGGAGGCCCGCATGTCCGTTCCGCTCGATCAGATTCCCGCCCCGCACGACGCCGCGCAGCTCACGCTCGTCGATCAACTGGTGCAATGGGGGCGCAGGCGCATCGACGAGCGCGTATTTCGTCCGGGCATGCGGATGCCGTCGATCCGCAAACTCGCGCTGGATAAAGGCGTGTCGCGCTTTACCGTGGTCGAGGCGTACGAGCGGCTCGTCGCGCACGGCTATCTCGATTCGCGGCGCGGCTCCGGTTTTTACGTGCGCGAGCGCATCGCGCCGACGCTCGTCGCGAAGGGCGAGACGCCCGCCGTCGCGGCGGATCGCGAGCCGGTGCAGAACACCATCGACGTGGTCTGGCTGCTGCGCAACATGCTGCATACGTCCAGTCCTGAAAAAGGGCCGGGGCTCGGCTATTTGCCGGGCCGCTGGCTCGACGGCGAATTGATCACCAACGCGCTGCGCTCGCTGTCGCGCCAGAGCGGGGCGCAGATGCTGGGCTTCGGCACGCCGCAAGGCTTTTTGCCGCTGCGCCAGCAGTTGCAGACGCGGCTCGAGGAACTGGAGATCGGCGCGTCGGCGGCGCGGCAGATCGTGCTCGTGTCGGGCATCACGCAGGCGATCGATCTCATTTCTCGTCTTTATGTGAAGCCGGGCGATGCCGTGATCGTCGGCGATCCGGCGTGGTTTCAGATGTTCGGCCGCTTCGCTTCGCAAGGCGCGCGGCTCGTCGGCATGCCGTACACGCCCGACGGCCCCGATCTCGATGCGCTGGAGACGCTTGTCGCGACCTGGCGGCCCAAGATGCTCATCATCAATTCGGTGCTGCAGAATCCGACCGGCACGTCGCTGACGGCGGCGCAGGCGTACCGCATCCTGCAACTCGCGCAGGAATACGACTTCATCGTCGTCGAGGACGATGTCTACGGCGATCTGTGTCCCGCTGGCTTTCCCGCGACGCGCCTCGCATCGCTCGATCAGTTGAAGCGCGTGATCTTCCTCGGCAGCTTTTCGAAGACGCTCGCGGCGAATCTGCGCGTCGGGTATATCGCGGCGGCGCCGGAAGTCGCGAAAGCGCTCGCGGATCAGAAGATGCTCGTCGGCATGACGAGTCCCGAGCTCAACGAGCGCGTCGTCTACAAGGTGTTGACGGAAGGGCATTACCGGCGTCACGTCGAGCGGCTGCGGGCCCGGCTCGACGGCGTGCGCGACAAGACCGCGCGCATGCTGGAAAAAACCGGCCTCAGACTTTTCGCGCCGCCCGCTGCGGCGGGCATGTTCCTGTGGGCGGACGCGGGCATCGATTCCGATGGACTCGCGGCAGCCGGACACGAAGCCGGCTTTCTGCTGACGCCCGGCAGCCTGTTTTCGCCGCATCAGTCTCCGACGACGTGGATGCGCTTCAACATCGCCAATTGCGGCGATCCGGCCTTGCCCGCCTTGCTGTCGAACTATCTGGAAAAGGCCGCGCGGCGCAGCGCCTAGCGGCGCCGTCCGGCAAGCCTTGGCAGATTGCGGCGCGCGGCGGGCGCGCGGATGAACTCCGCGAGCACGGTCTCATAGAGCGCGAGCGCGCCGGGCGTATGCCGGTAGCGATGCTCGTAAAGGCGGTTTTGCCCGTCGCAGAACTTGAGCGCGAAATAATCCGCGAGCAGGTTGCCTTGCGCTTCCATGTTGTAATCGCAGAGGCGCTTGTCATCGGCGAGCGTGTACGCATACCGCAGGCCGATGCGAATCGCGCCGCGCAGCCGCACCGGATAGCCGAGCTGGAATTGCCAGACATGCGTCATCTCGTGGATGAACCACATGCGGTCGGCGATGTCGCAGGCGGAGAAGTCGTCCTGAAAACATCCGCGCGGAAAATAGAGGTTGCCGTTCGGCGCCATCGCCGTGCGGCGCGGCTGCAGGCCGAACGGCAGATAGGCGCGCGCGTGCACGCGCACCCGCGAATAGTCGATGGCGTCGCGGAAGATCGAACGGGCGATGTCGATCTCGCCGGGTGTGAGTGCGCGGGCGGTGCGGTGCATGCAGGCATCATAACGGCGTGCACGTCGCTCTTGAAATCGAGCGGCGCGCCCTTATATCGGACGAATTCGGCCAACACGGCCAACGCATCCGCATCAACGAAATCAAAGAGGAACCGACATGGCGCAAGAAACCATGAGCTTTCAGGCAGAAGTGAAGCAGCTTCTGCATCTGATGATCCATTCGCTCTACAGCAACAAGGAAATTTTCCTGCGCGAGCTGATTTCCAACGCATCCGATGCCGCGGACAAGCTGCGCTTCGAAGCCATCGAGAACAGCGCGCTCTACGAGAACGATCCGGATCTGCGCATCCGCGTGTCGTTCGATAAAGCCGCGCGCACGGTCACCATCGACGACAACGGCATCGGCATGAGCCGCGACGAAGCGATTTCGCACCTCGGCACGATCGCACGTTCGGGCACCAAGGAATTCTTCTCGAAGCTCTCCGGCGACCAGCAGAAGGACGCGGCGCTCATCGGGCAGTTCGGCGTCGGCTTCTATTCGGGTTTCATCGTCGCGGACAAGATCACGGTCGAGACGCGCCGCGCCGGTCTCGCGGCGAACGAAGGCGTACGCTGGACGAGCGCGGGCGAGGGCGATTTCGAAGTCGAGGACATCGAGCGCGCGCAACGCGGCACGACCATCACGCTGCATCTGCGCGCGGACGAGGACGAGTTCCTGTCGACGCATCGTCTGAAGTCGATCATCCAGAAGTATTCGGATCACGTCGCGCTGCCCATCCTGATGAAGAAGGAAGAGTGGGACGCCGAAAAGAGCGAGATGGTCACGAAGGACGAGGACGAGACCGTCAACCAGGCGAGCGCGCTCTGGACGCGTCCGAAGAACGACATCACGGACGAGCAGTACAAGCAGTTTTATCAGCACGTTTCGCACGATCACGACGAGCCGCTCGCGTGGACGCATAACCGCGTCGAAGGCCGCAGCGAGTACACGCAACTGCTGTACGTACCGAAGCACGCGCCGTTCGATCTGTGGAACCGCGAGCATCGCGGCGGACTGAAGCTCTACGTGAAGCGCGTGTTCATCATGGATGACGCCGAGCAACTGCTGCCCGCGTATCTGCGTTTCGTGAAGGGCGTCGTCGATTCCGCCGATCTGCCGCTCAACGTATCGCGCGAAATCCTGCAGGAAAGCCGCGACGTGAGGGCGATTCGCGAAGGCGTGACCAAGCGCGTGCTGTCGATGCTCGAAGAGCTCGCGACGTCTTCGGCCGAAGCCACCGAAGGCGCCGACAAGCAGAAGTACGCCACGTTCTGGAACGAGTTCGGGCAAGTGCTGAAGGAAGGCATCGGCGAGGACTTCAGCAATCGCGAGCGCATCGCGAAGCTGGTGCGTTTCGCATCGACGCACAACGACAGCAACGAGCAGAACGTGTCGCTCGCGGACTACGTTGCGCGCATGAAGCCCGAGCAGACGAAGATCTATTACGTCACCGCCGATAGCTGGCAGGCCGCGAAGAACAGCCCGCATCTCGAAGTGTTCCGCAAGAAGGGCGTCGAAGTGCTGCTGCTGACGGACCGCGTCGACGAGTGGATGCTGTCGTTCCTCAATGAGTTCGATGGCAAGCCGCTGCAGAGCGTCGCGCGCGGCGACCTCGATCTCGGCGCGCTCGACGACGAGGAAAAGCAGCAGCAAGAGAAGGTCGGCGAGGAAATGAAGCCGCTCGTCGAGAAGATGAAGGAAGCGCTCGAAGGCAAGGCGAAGGACGTGCGCCTCACGTTCCGTCTCACCGATTCGCCGAGCTGTCTCGTCGCGGATGAAGGCGATATGAGCGGTTATCTGCAACGCATGCTGAAGGCAGCGGGGCAGAACGCGCCGCAAGCGGAACCGATTCTCGAAGTGAATCCTGATCATCCGCTGGTGAAGTCGTTGAATGCGGATAACGCCAATTTCGTCGACTGGTGTCATCTGCTGTTCGATCAGGCGTTGCTGGCCGAAGGCGGCGCGCTGGAGGACCCGGCGAGCTTCGTGAAGCGCACGAACGCGTTGTTGCTTGCGCGGTAAGTCTTTGCAGGTGATTTGAATGAACGCGCCGCCGGGGAACCGGCGGCGCGTTTTTTACTTGCTCTTGCGTTCCTTGTTCGACTGAGCGATGAGCGATGCCGCCATCCTTCGGGTCTCTTCCGAATACTTCGGGCTTCTCAATGCTTCCGATGCCTTGTGTTCCATTGCCGCGCCGGTCTGTTTGTTCGTGTGGCGCTGCGCGAGAACCGATCCCGCGAAGCTCTTCGCAATCTTCGATGCGTGCGGATCATGCAATGTCTTTTCGGCGATCTCGGTGACTGCTTTCGACGACTGTTTCTTGTTGATTGTCATAGTCTTGTTTCATTGATTCTTCGTCTGGACGCCGCGCCTCGGTGATGCAGTGTTCGCGGCCAATCCCCTTATATCCGTGGATGGCGAGCAATTCCAGCCGAAACGTCCGAATAGCGGGTGCCTCTATAATCCGCCGCATGCTCACGCCCAACGATCCCATCGACGCACACTGGCGCGTCGTCCCGCTTGCCTCGCTCACCGACGCTCAAAAGGACTGGCTCACGCGCGGCGGCTCGCTGACCGCGCATCTGCGCACGCTCGGCGCGGTGACGGTCGAAGTGACGCGCGAAGCCGTCGCTATGCCGTGGCGCGACGAATGGCGCGCGCTCGATGTCACGCCGCGCACGCCCGTCTGGACGCGCGAAGTCACGCTCAAGGTCGATGGCGCGCCGTTCGTCGTCGCGCATAGCGTCGTGCCGCTTTCGCACAGCACGGGCATCTGGCAATCGATGCGCCGTCTGCGCACGCGTCCGCTCGCCGAACTGCTTTATAGCGATAGCAGCGTGTCGCGCTCGGCGCTCGTCAGCAGAAGGATCACCGCGCGGCATCCGCTGCATCGGCTGGCATCGGCGCATAGGGAAAGCGCGCATGCGCTCGTCGCGAGGCGATCCGTGTTCAAGCGTCACGGCGCGCCGCTGATGGTCACCGAATGCATGCTCGATGCGCTCTGGACGCGCCTCGACGTATCAGCCGCGAAAAAGCACCATTGGGAACACGCGCGTTCGCTCGAACATCTGAGCTCGCATGCGAAGCGCGTCGCGCACGGCGAGGCGAAATGAAGCTCGCGGGATTCGAACCGGTCGGCGATGACGCCACGCACACCCTCATCCTCGGCAGCTTTCCGGGCGTCGCATCGCTGGCGGCGACGCAGTATTACGCGCATCCGCGCAATCAGTTCTGGCGGCTCGTCGGCGCGGCGATCGGGGAATCGCTGCACGAACTGAGCTACGACGAACGTCTGGCGCGCCTGAAGCAGCACGGCATCGGTTTATGGGACGTGCTCGCCGCGTGCGAACGCGAAGGCAGTCTCGATGCCGCGATCCGCAACGCATCGCCCAACGACTTTGCCGTGTTCCGCACGCGCTTCCCGAACTTGCGCAAGGTCTGCTTCAACGGCAAGACCTCGGGCAAGTTCGCGCCCGTCCTTGCAGCGGCAGGCTACGCGACGCTCGTGCTGCCGTCGTCGAGCGCGGCCAATGCTATCCTCTCGTTCGATCGAAAATTGCGCATCTGGCGCGACATCCTCACCACACAATGACGAATCTCATCAAGCGCGCGTCGGCCGAAGCCCGCGCGTTCGGCCGCAAGAAAGACAACGCCAAATCGAAGCGCAATCGCGACGATGACGAGCTCGCGAACGCCCCGCGCATCGAGGCGCCGCGCAAGCCGCGCTTCGCGCCCGTGACGTTCTCGGAAGAGGGCGGCGTGCGCTATCTGCATTTCGGCACCGAATGGGTGCAAGGCGCGATGCGTTTGAAGAAGCCCGATCACATCGAGCTCGAATACGCGCAGCAGATGATGGCGTGGCTGCTCTTCATCGAAACTCCCGAGCGCATTGTGCAGCTCGGGCTCGGCGCGGCCGCGCTCACGAAGTTCTGTTACCGTTTTCTCAAGCGCGCGAAGGTCGAAGCCGTCGAACTGAACCCCGCGGTCGTGATCGCCGCGCGCGCGATGTTCGAACTGCCCTATGACGACGCGCGCCTCACCGTCACCGAGCGCGACGCGTGGGAGTTCATCAACGATCGCGCGAACCACGGCACGATCGGCGCATTGCAGATCGATCTCTACGACGCCACCGCGCGCGGCCCCGTCCTCGACAGCGTGTCGTTCTATCGTGCGTGCCGCGCGTGTCTCACGCCCGAGGCGGGCGTCGTCACGATCAATCTGTTCGGCGATCATCCGAGCTTCGTGCGCAACATGCGGCATCTGAACGAAGCGTTCGATCATCGCGTGATCGCGCTGCCCGAAGTGCACGACGGCAATCGCGTCGCGCTCGCCTTCGCCGGTCCCGCGCTCGACGTGCCATTCGCCGCGCTCGAAACGCGCGCGAAGCTCATCGAAGCCCAACTCGGCCTGCCCGCGCGCAAGTGGGTGAAGGGTCTCGCCGAAAGCGCGGGCATCCCGACGACGGGTTCGTTCTCCATCTGACCGAACATGCATCGGGCCGGAACGTGCGTTCTGGCCCTTTCGCGGCCATCACAGAAGCAAGCAGAGAAATCAGCGGAATCTGAATAGTCGGGATTCTCCCTGATTTGAGCGCTATTTATCGGTCCATATACTCCCTCTGTTATTTCGGGGCGCTTCAAGCGGCATGTCTACCCGACGACCGGCATCCCGCCGGGCTCGCAATAACGACAAAACAAGAGGAGACCGTTCATGGCTCACGAAGCTACGACCGGCACCGGACAACCGCGCAACAAGCATTGGCTGTGGCTTCTGATCCTTCCGTGGATCGGTGTGGTCTGGGTGCCTTTCTACAACAAGATCGAGCCCGTTCTGTGGGGCTTTCCGTACTTCTACTGGTATCAGCTGCTGTGGGTGCTGATCAGCGCCGTCATCACCGCCGTCGTCTATAAGAAGACGAAGGCGCTGCCCTCGGGACGAAAGAACGGAGGCGCGCGATGATGAACACCACCGCAACCTTCGTCTTCGTCCTCTTCTTCGTCGGCGTCACGATTCTCGGCTTCATCGCCGCGCACTGGCGCAAGGGCGATCTCGCCCAGCTCGACGAATGGGGCCTCGGCGGACGCCGCTTCGGCACCATCGTCACGTGGTTCCTGCTCGGCGGCGATCTCTATACCGCCTACACGTTCGTCGCGGTGCCGGCGCTCGTGTTCGGCGCGGGCGCGACGGGCTTCTTCGCGCTGCCGTACACGATCCTCATTTATCCATTCGCGTTCGTCGTGTTTCCGAAGCTCTGGAGCATCGCGAAGCGTCACGGCTATGTGACCGCCGCCGACTTCGTGCACGCGCGCTACAACAGCCGCATGCTCGCGCTCGCCGTCGCGCTGACGGGCATCGTCGCGACGATGCCGTACATCGCGCTGCAACTCGTCGGCATCGAAGTGGTGATCGGCGCGCTCGGCTTCTCGACGCAGGGCTTCGTCGGCGATCTGCCGCTCATCATTGCGTTCGCGATTCTCGCCGCGTACACGTACACGTCGGGCCTGCGCGCACCCGCGATGATCGCCGTGGTGAAGGACGTGCTGATCTACGTCACCATCATCGCCGCGATGATCGTGATTCCGGCGCAGCTCGGCGGCTTCGGCCATATTTTCAGCACCGTGCCGCCTGAAAAGCTGCTGCTGAAAGCGCCCGATGCCGCGAGCCTGAACGGCTACAGCGCGTACGCGACGCTCGCGGTCGGCTCGGCGCTCGCGCTCTTCCTGTACCCGCACTCGGTGACGGCGATTCTGTCGTCGAATTCGGGCAACACGATCCGCCGCAACATGTCGCTGCTGCCGGCGTACTCGCTCGTGCTCGGCCTGCTCGCGCTGCTCGGCTACATGGCGCTCGCCTCGGGCGTGAAGGACATGCCGGAATACGCGCAGTACTTCAAGGCCTACGGCGCGAACTTCGCCGTGCCGGCGCTGTTCCTGCACTACTTCCCGTCGTGGTTCGTGGGCGTGGCGTTCGCGGCGATCGGCATCGGCGCGCTGGTGCCGGCGGCGATCATGTCGATCGCGGCGGCGAACCTGTACACACGCAACGTGCATCGCGAGTTCGTCAACACGAACATGACGCCGGAGCAGGAGACCAACGTCGCCAAGCTCGTGTCGCTGATCGTGAAGGTCGGCGCGGTGGTGTTCATTCTCGCGCTGCCGCTCACGTACGCGATCCAGCTGCAACTGCTCGGCGGCATCTGGATCATCCAGACGCTGCCCGCGCTCGTGCTCGGCCTCTATACGCGCGTGCTCGATCATCGCGGCTTGCTGATCGGCTGGGCGACGGGCATCGGCGTCGGTACGTGGATGGCCGTGTCGCTGCAACTGAAGGGCTCGATCTATCCGCTGCATCTGTTCGGCTACGTCGTGCCGGGCTACGCGGCGGTGTGGGCGCTGATCGCGAACCTCATCGTTTCGATCGTCGTGAGCGTGCTCGTGCGCGTTCTCGGCCTCAAGCGCTCCGACGACCGCACGCGTCCGGAAGATTATCTGGACATCGTGGAAGGCTGATTCCGGCCGTCGCGCACCTGCCCGGCGCGGCGCGCGAAAAGCTGGTAAAACGCCCGTAACAGGCTTCTCGCCTTTGCGGGCGTTTTTTTGGACAGCCTTCGTGTGAGCGAACCATGCTTTCTCCGACATCGGCGTCAATCAGGCGCGGCCGTCTCTCACGCCTCGTTCACTGGGTCACGTCGCCGTACTTCCGATACCGGCACGCGAACCTGATCCACGGGCTGCGCGTCGGCCTTGCCGTGGCGATGTCGATCGCCGTCACGACGGGCGTCGACGTGCCGCACGGCATCTGGGCGACGGTGTCGGTGCTCGTCGTGATCGGCGGGCTGCAGCACTACGGCAACATCCGCAAGAAGGCCGCCGAACGCGCCATCGGCACGACGCTCGGCGCGGGCTTCGGCCTCGTGCTGATTCTCGCGGAGACGCTGACCGGCTCGCAGATGGTGTTCTTCGTGCTGATGTGCCTGGTCGCGGGCGGCTGCGCGTATTACGCCATCGGCAAGCCGGGCTATGTCGCGCTGCTCACGGCGATCACGATGGTCATCGTTTCCGGGCACGGCGACTTGCCGCTTTCCACGGGTTTGTGGCGCACGGCCAATGTGATGATCGGCGTCGTGATCGCGCTCGCGTTCTCGTTCGTGCTGCCGCAATACGCGACGTATTCGTGGCGCTACCGTCTCGCGGACAATCTGCGCGAATGCGCGAGGATCTACGGCGCTTTATTGGATGGCACGCCGCTCGTCGCCGAGGACACGGCGCGCCGCATGTATGCGATGAGCCAGCGGCTCGTGCAGGCGCGCGCGCTGATGGAGTCGGTCGCGAAGGAAACCGATGTGCCGATGGCGCGGCTGGAAGAGATCCAGCGCCTGCATCGCTCGATTCTCGCGGCGCTGGAAATGCTCGTGACGTCGATGCCGGAAGTCTCGGGCGCAACGCCCAGCCGTTTTGCGATTGCGTGCTCGCCGGGCGAACACGCGGTGCGCGGACAGCTCCTGCAGATGGCGCGCGCGCTGCGCTTCGGGCGCGTCGGTTTGCTGTATCGCGCGATGGATGCGTCGGGCGCGCCGCAATCGATCGCCGCCGACGACGAGAACGCGACGACGCAGGGCATGCACTGGCTCGCGATGCGTTTCGTCGAGCAGGTGGATCGCTTGCGGATGCGGCTGTCGGAAATCGAGCGGCAGTGGAATATCGAAGGGGCGCGGCCGCTCAATCCATGAAGCAGTGAATGCTCAGGCTGCCTGCACTTCGGCTTCGTGCACCACGTTGATGAGCCAGGGCACGCCGAAACGATCCGTCAGCATGCCGAAGCCTTGTGTCCAGAACGTGGATTGCCACGGCGTGAGCACGTTGCCGCCTTCGGCGAGCATGTTGAAGATGCGCTCGCCGGATTGCGCGTCGTCCGCGGCGATCGACAGCGTGAAGCCCGAATAGTCCTTGCGCGGCTGACCATAGCGGCCGTCGGACACCAGAATCGCGTTCGGGCCGACGCAGAATACCGCATGCATGATCTTGTCTGCCCAGTCGGGCGGGGCGTTGCCGCCGTCCGGCGCATCGCGGAAGCGCACCAGCGCGGCGATCTGCGCGCCGAACGCGGCCTGATAGAGTTCGAGCGCCTCGGCGCAGTCGCCGTTGTAGAAGATATAGGTATCCAGTTGCATGACCGAATGACTCCGTGCATATAAAGCGGACATGCCGCCAGAGCCCGAAAGTCTATTGCAACGGCGTCCTACGTCGACTCGGAAACGGTCAAATTACGTCAAGAAGCAGCGAAATGGAAAAAACCGCAAATCGCACCAGTGATCCGGCGCGATTCGCGGTTCTGTTTTCAGCGCGCTTATTGCAGCGCGGTGATCAGCTTTTCGAGCTTGATCGCATCGGCGGCGAAAGCGCGGATGCCTTCCGCGAGCTTTTCGGTCGCCATTGCGTCGTCGTTGACGAGGAAGCGGAACGTCGGCTCGTCGACGGCGATCTTCTCCACGTTCTCGTTCTTCACGCTCTCCGGCGAGAGCTTGCGCTCGACCTTTTCGTTGCTGTCGGCGAGTTTCTTCAGCAGATCGGGGCTGATCGTGAGCAGGTCGCAGCCCGCCAGTTCGGTGATCTGACTCACCGTGCGGAAGCTCGCGCCCATGACTTCCGTCTTGTAGCCGAACTTCTTGTAGTACGAGTAGATGCGGCGCACCGACTGCACGCCCGGATCGTTCGCGCCGCCGTTTTTCACTTCGTCCCATTCCGCGCCGGCCGACTTCTTGTACCAGTCGTAGATGCGGCCGACGAACGGCGAAATAAGCTGCGCGCCCGCTTCGGCGCACGCGACCGCTTGCGCGAGCGAGAAGAGCAGCGTCATGTTGCAGTGAATGCCTTCCTTCTGCAGCACTTCTGCCGCGCGGATGCCTTCCCACGTCGACGCCAGCTTGATCAGCACGCGATCGCGACTGATGCCCGCGTTCTCGTACAGCTTGATGATGTCGTGCGCCTTGTCGATGGACGCTTTCGTGTCGAACGACAGGCGCGCGTCGACTTCGGTGGACACGCGGCCCGGAATGATCTTGAGAATCTCGGTGCCGAACGCGACGAGCAGATTGTCGATGATCTGCGGCATCGGCTTCTTCGCGTGCTCCTTGACGGTCTTTTCGAGCAGCGGCTTGTAGTCGTCCTTCTGGACGGCCTTCAGGATCAGCGACGGATTGGTCGTCGCGTCCTGCGGCTTGAATGCGATGAATTGCTGGAAGTCGCCCGTGTCGGCGACGACGGTCGTGTATTGCTTGAGCTGGTCGAGAGCGGATGTCATGTCGAGTCTCAGACGCGTGGCGTCTTGTCAAATTGCGGAAAACAACCCGCGGATTGCCCATGATTGCGACGCCGCGCGGCGACTTCGTTCGCGCGGCGCGCCCCTGAATTCATTTTCCCATTCTAGTCCCGAGCGCGGCGAACGCGCTGATACCGTGCGCGCACGCACGCGGCGTGCCGGAATTCGACCGGCGCGCCGCCTCGCGCGTTCAATCGCGTTCAAGCGCGTTCAGTCGCGTTCAATCGGCCGCGTAAGCGAGCTCGTGCCAGCGCCGCACCGTGCCCGAGTCCAACTGGCCGCGCGCGAAGCGCATCTTGCGGACTTCGTCGAGCGCGTGCGCGTCTTTCGCCGGATCGCCGCAGCTCATCTTCATGACGACGTCCTGGACGTGCCCGGCGTCGTCGAGCAGCACGCGCACGATCGTCTTGCGCTTCGGTGCGGTGCCAGGCGGCGTGGAGCGCGCCAACAGTCTGTCGATCAAAGCCATGACGGAAATGCCAAAAACGATTGCGGAAGCATCGGCCGGAAATCGGGGCCGATTCCGCCATTGTAGGCTGCGTCAGGCGCGTCTGGCATTGAGCACGACATGCGTCACAACGCCCGCGATCAAGCCCCAGAACGCGGAGCCGATCGACAGCAGCGTGAGGCCCGACGCCGTCACCATGAACGTGACGAGCGCGGGCTCGCGTTGACGCGCGTCCTGCATCGCGTTGGCGAGGCCGCTCATGATCGAGCCGAAGAGGGCGAGCGCCGCCACCGACACGACGAGCTCCTTCGGAAACGCCGCGAACAGCGCCGCGATGGTCGCGCCGAACGTGCCCGCGAGCAGATAGAACACGCCGCACCAGACGGCCGCCGTGTAGCGCTTGTCGCGATTCTCGTGCGCCTCGCGGCCGGTGCAGATCGCGGCGGTGATGGCGGCGAGATTCACGCCGTGCGAGCCGAACGGCGCGAGCACGAGCGACGCGAGGCCGGTCGTCGAGATGAGCGGGGCGGAAGGCGTCGTGTAGCCATCGGCGCGCAACACGGCGATGCCTGGCACGTTTTGCGAGGCCATCGCGACGACGAAAAGCGGAATGCCGATGCTGATCGCCGAGGCGATCGAGAACGCGGGCATCGTGAAGACGGGATGCGCGAGCGCCACATGAAAGCGCGAAAAGTCGAGCAGCCCGAGCGCGCCCGCGACCGCGATGCCGACGACGAGCGTCGCCGGGATCGCGTAGCGCGGCAGGAAGCGCTTGCCGGTGAGATACGTGAAAAACATCACGATGACGAGCGAGGTGCGATGCTCGGCGGCGCGAAAAATCTCGATGCCGATCTCGAACAGGATGCCCGCGAGCAGCGCGGCGGCGATGCCCGACGGAATGCGCTTCATCAGCGTGTCGAACCAGCCGGTCAGGCCGACGGCGGTCAAGAGCACCGCGCAGACGATGAACGCGCCGATCGCATCGGCGTAGGCGACGTTCGGCAGCGACGAGACGAGCAGCGCCGCGCCCGGCGTCGACCATGCGACGACGATCGGCGCGCGATAGCGCAGCGACAGGCCGATCGTGCAGACCGCCATGCCCATCGAGAGCGCCCAGATCCACGAGGAAATCTGCGCATCGGACAAATGCGCGGCCTGGCCCGCCTGGAACATCAGGACGAGTGAACTGGTGTAGCCGGTCATCATCGCGACGAAACCGGCGACGATCGTGGAGAGCGACGTATCAAAGAGGAAACGCGGCGCGGCGGGCGCCGGAGCGGAAGCTTTCATTCGGGTGTCTCGATTACTTCGACAGGGCGCGCATGGCGGTTTCGAGGCCGGCCATCGTCAGCGGATACATGCGATTGCCGAGCACGTTGCGGATCGCGGAGATCGACTGGCGATATTCCCATAGCCGCTCGGGCTCGGGATTGAGCCATGCGTGATGCGGGAATTGATCCGCGAGACGGCGCAACCACACCGCGCCGGCCTCGGCATTGTTGTATTCGACGGAGCCGCCCGGCTGCAGCACTTCGTAGGGACTCATGGTGGCGTCGCCGACGAAGATCAGCTTGTAGTCCGGCGTGAACTTGTGCAGCACGTCGAAGGTCGGCGTGCGCTCGGTGTGACGGCGGCGGTTGTTCTTCCACAGATAGTCGTACACGCAGTTGTGGAAGTAGTAGAACTCGAGATGCTTGAACTCGGCCTTCGCCGCCGAGAACAACTCTTCGACGCGCTTGATGTGATCGTCCATCGAGCCGCCGACGTCGAGCAGCATCAGCACTTTCACGTTGTTGTGGCGCTCGGGCACCATCTTGAGATCGAGCCAGCCGGCGTTGGCGGCGGTGCTGCGGATTGTGCCGGGCAGATCGAGCTCTTCGTTCGCGCCTTCGCGCGCGAAGCGCCGCAAGCGCCGCAGCGCGACCTTGATGTTGCGCGTGCCGATTTCGACCTGATCGTCGTAATCCTTGTACGCGCGCTCGTCCCACACTTTCACGGCGGTGCGGTTCCCCGCCGATTCCCCGCCGATGCGAATGCCTTCCGGGTTGTAGCCGCCATGCCCGAAGGGCGACGTGCCGCCCGTGCCGATCCATTTGTTGCCGCCTTCGTGACGCTCCTTCTGCTCGTCCATCAGTTCCTTCAGGCGTTCCATGAGCTTGTCGAGGCCGCCCAGCGCCTCGATGCGCTTCTTTTCTTCCGCCGTGAATTCGCGTTCGAGCCGCTTCCTGAGCCAGTCGAGCGGAATGTCGAAGACTTCGTCGGGAAGCTGCGTCAGGCCGTGGAAATACGCGCCGAACGCGCGATCGAACTTGTCGAAGTACTTCTCGTCCTTCACGAGCGTCATGCGGGCGAGGAAATAGAACTCGTCGAGCGACGGCGAAATGACCTGCGCCTTCAGCCCTTCGAGCAAGGTCAGATATTCCTTCACCGAAACGGGCAGCTTCGCGTCGCGCAGCGAGTAGAAGAAGTCGATCAGCATGGCGCGCGCTCCATCGTGCTTAACGTTCGAGCCGGAAATTCAGATTGGCGCGCACCGCCGGCCATTCCGAGCGGATGATCGAAAACACGACGGTGTCGCGCAACACGCCGTCCTTGCCGACCTGATGATTGCGCAGAATGCCGTCCTGCTTCGCGCCGAGCCGCGCGATCGCCGTGCGCGACGCGTGGTTCATGAAATGCGTCCGGAATTCGACGGCGATGGCATCGAGCCTGTCGAAGGCGTGCGCGAGCAGCAGCAGTTTGGCTTCGGTGTTGAGCGCGGTCTTCTGCACGCGCTTCGCATACCACGTATGCCCGATCTCCAGCCGACGATTCGCTTCGTCGACGTTGAAGTAACGCGTCGATCGGACGATGTCGCCGCTCTTCGCATCGATCACCGCGAACGGATGCGCGCCCGAGCGGTCGCGCATGTCGAGCGCGGTGTCGATATAGGCGCGCGTCTTGTCGGGCGGCGGCACGAAGGTGTACCAGAGCTTCCACAATTGGCCATCGCTCGCGGCGGCCGTGAGGGCCTGCTCGTGCTCGGGCGTGAGCGGCACGAGCCTGACGTGTTCGCCTTGCAGCGTGACGGGTTCGATCCAGCGGCTCATGTCGTTATCAGCGATGGTTGCGGTTCATGAACAGCAGCCGCTCGAAGAGCGCGACGTCCTGTTCGTTCTTGAGCAACGCGCCGTGCAGCGGCGGCACGATCTGTTTCTGATCCGACGAGCGCAGCGCCTCGGGCGGAATGTCTTCGGCCAGGAGCAGCTTGAGCCAGTCGAGCAGTTCGGACGTCGACGGCTTCTTCTTCAGGCCCGAGACCTGGCGCAGCTCGAAGAAGCTCTGCATCGCCGCGGCGAGCAGATCCTGCTTGATGTTCGGAAAATGCACCTCGACGATGGCCTTCATCGTCTCCGCGTCCGGGAACTTGATGTAGTGGAAGAAGCAGCGGCGCAGGAACGCGTCGGGCAACTCCTTCTCGTTATTCGACGTGATGATGACGAGCGGCCTGTGCTTCGCTTTCACGAGCTCGCGCGTCTCGTAGACGTAGAACTCCATGCGGTCGAGTTCGCGCAGCAAGTCGTTCGGAAATTCGATGTCCGCCTTGTCGATCTCGTCGATGAGCAGCACGCTCTGCTGGTCCGACTCGAACGCCTGCCACAGCACGCCCTTGACGATGTAATTGCGGATGTCCTTCACGCGCTCGTCGCCGAGCTGCGAATCGCGCAGGCGCGAGACGGCGTCGTATTCGTACAGGCCTTGCTGGGCTTTCGTCGTCGATTTGATGTGCCACTGCAGAAGCGGCATGCCGAGTGCTCCCGCAACTTCCTCGGCGAGCATGGTCTTGCCGGTTCCCGGTTCGCCCTTGATGAGCAGCGGCCGTTGCAGCGTCATCGCGGCGTTCACCGCGAGCTTGAGATCGTCGGTTGCGACGTATTGCGATGAGCCTTCGAAACGCATGACGAAGATCCGGTTGGCAAAAAAATCCCAGTATAAGTCAGAAGACCTTTCCGCATTGAGGCGCGCCCGGTATCGTTTGAGCCGCTTTATCGGCAGGTCGACGCTGCATGCCCGCGCGCGGGTGAAGCGAGCGCGCAAGCGGGTTCATCGCGTGTACAGGGACGAATTGTCGCAGGGCAAACGGCTGCTTTTCAGCCGATTCCCCTTGTCAGCAGGGCTTCGGCGCGGTTCGCGTGTGGACGGAGGGTAGGTCGCGCGGTACAATTAGCGCGATTTTTTTGGCCTGCGTGGCGACAGACCCTGCAACAGCAAACAGTCCCGAGAAGGTTGTATTGCGCTCGGCGCGGGCCGCGGCCTTGTGAGCGCCGGATTTCCCCTCAAGCCAGGTTAGAAGAGCTATGAACAATTTCGTCGGCAAATGTGCCGTGATTGCAGCGCTGTCCGGTCTCGCCGGCTTCGCGAGTGAGGCGTCGGCCGACGTCGTCGGCAACGCGAAGGCCGCAGAGGGCAAGGTTGCGATGTGCATCGGCTGCCACGGCATCCCCGGCTATCGCACCGCGTACCCCGAGGTGTACGAAGTGCCGATGCTGGGCGGCCAGAACGCGCAGTACATCGCCAATGCGCTGCATGCCTACAAGAAGGGCGACCGTCATTTCGACACGATGCGCGCCATCGCGACGACGCTGTCGGATCAGGATATCGCCGATATCGCCGCGTACTACGCTGCGCAGACTCCCCAATCGAAGAACAATCCCGACAAGTGATCCGCGCGTGAACGCAAAGCGACAACGGGAAGGAGAATTCATGAAGCCGTCCAAGGCACTTCACTCAAGCTTCAAGGCAGCGAGCGCCGCAGCGGCGCTCATCGGCATGACGGCGTTCGGCAGCGCGCACGCAGCCGATGTCGCGAACGGCAAGGCGCTTTCCGACAGCCACAACTGCGCGGCCTGTCACGGTCCCGGTCTGAACAAGCCGGTGAGCGGCGAGTATCCGCGTCTCGCGGGTCAGCACGCGACGTACATCTACTGGGCGCTGCGGCAGTATCAGATCGGCGGCAACAACCCGAACTTCGGACGCAACAACGCCATCATGGCGGCGCAGGTGCAGAACCTGTCGCAGAGCGATCTGAAGGATCTCGCGGCATACATCGAATCGCTCGATGGCAGTCTCGTGCTGAAGAAGTAAGCGCGATTTCTCCCGCAATCCGCACAACGAAACACCCCGCTCGAAGCGGGGTGTTTTGCTTGATGCGTCCGGTTTCGATGCTTAGTCGCGCGAAGCACGGCGCTCGATCAGCGCGAGATAGGCGTCGGTGTCGGGCGGGGTGCCGGAGCGCTGCGCTTCCCAGATGATCTGGCCGAGGCAATCCATGATCGCGTGCTGCGCGTCGTGCGGCGAGCCGAGGCGTGCGACGAGCCTGTCGTGCGCGCGGCGGATGCCCGGCGGCTGATCGATCGAAAGCTGCTCGCTGATCGCGAGATGCATCGACAGATGCAGGAACGGGTTCGTCTGACCGCGATCGGGCGAGTAATCGGCTTCGCGCGATTCGGGGTTCACGAGCGCGTCGTGATATTCCGGATGCTCGCCGATCCAGTCGGCGGCCATGCTTTCGAGCGGCGTCAGAATCTCGCCGGCGCGCTCCTTGCGCCACGTTTCGGTGAAGAACTGGCGAACTTCGTCGCGGCTGGGGTTGAACATAACGTATTGATTCGATTGCGGGTTTCTGAATCCGCTATTGTAGACCGCGATGCGCAGGTTCTGCCCAAGCCCTCTTCATTCGACGAGCGCGGGCGTCTTCGGCCGATACTCGCAGAGCGGCTCGATCGCGCAATGCCAGCATTCCGGCACGCGCGCCTTGCAGACATAGCGTCCATGCAGGATCAGCCAGTGATGCGCGTCGTGCAGAAATTCCTTCGGCGTGAATTTCTCGAGCGCGGTTTCGACGGCGCGCACGTCCTTGCCCGGCGCGAGCCCGGTGCGATTCGCGACGCGAAAGATGTGCGTATCGACGGCGATAGACGGCTGCCCGAACGCGATGTTCAGCACGACGTTCGCGGTCTTGCGGCCGACGCCCGGCAGCGCTTCCAGCGCCTCGCGATTGTCCGGCACCTCGCCGCCGTGCTGCTCGACGAGCATGCGGCACGTCGCGATCACGTTCTTCGCCTTCGTGCGATACAGCCCGATCGTGCGGATGTATTCCGCTACGCCTTCCTCGCCGAGCGCGAGCACCGTTGCCGGCGTGTTGGCGACGGGAAACATCTTGCGCATCGCCTTGTTCACGGAGACGTCGGTGGCCTGCGCGGAGAGCATTACGGCGATCAGCAGTTCGAACGGCGTCGTGTATTCGAGCTCGGTCACCGGGTGCGGATTCAGGCTCTGCAAGGTCTCGTAGATCGCGCGGCGCTTCGTGGCGTTCATGATTCGATGTCCGTTCTTACGCGGGTTTATCGCCTTTATCGGGATGGGACGCGTTTGCGTCGTCCGTAATGCCAAGACGGCGGCGGCGCGCTTCCGCTTCGTCGATCTGCGCCTGCACGGCCGCGCTCACGTGAGCCGTGTTCTTGGGACCGGCGCCGAGCTTCGCCATCTCTTCTTTCTTCTTGCGCGCGCGCTCCAGCGCGGCCTGGATGATCGCGCGTTTCTTCGCTTCCGGATCGTCGCTCGCGGGCTGCGCTTCGTGCGTGGCCTGCGTCGCTTGCGCTGTTTGCGCCGCCCGCGCGGCCTGACGCGCGCTCACGCGTGCCTGCGCCTCGGCGCGCTCGCGCTCCAGACGTGCCACGCGGCGGTCGTGCCGGGCGCGCGCGGCATCGGCTTGTTCCTGACTCCACGCGTCCCAGCCGGTGCGATCGCCGGTCACGGGCACCATCGCGATGCAATCGACGGGGCAGGGCGGCACGCACAGATCGCAACCCGTGCACAGTTCGGCGATGACCGTGTGCATCTGCTTCGCGGCGCCGACGATCGCATCGACCGGACACGCCTGCATGCACAGCGTGCAGCCGATGCACACGTTCTCGTCGATCACCGCGACGGGCCGTGCGCGCTCGACGCCATGCGTCGTATCGAGCGGTATATCGGGCGCGCCCAGCAGCGCGGCGAGACGAGCGACACCTTCGGCGCCACCCGGCGGGCACCGGTTATAGCTCGCCTCGCCCGCGGCGATGGCGTCGGCGTAGGGCCGGCAGGCCGGGTAGCCGCACTTGGTGCATTGCGTCTGCGGCAGCAGGTCTTCGATGCGCTCGGCGAGCGTCTTGGAAAAGGTTGCGGTCACGAGGAATTGCGATGATGCCTTGGGGACTGGCGCAGCGTGGGCGAAGATCGCGTTGGGAATCGCGCGGTGCGCTTCGGATGCGAAGAGAACGCTTCGGCGTCCACGACGACGGGCACGCTGCCTGTTCGGCGCGCGTCCCGTTTCGCGGGCGCACGCTCGGCTTTGATCGACATTATCGCCGAAGTCGTCAACAGTCGTGCCGAATGGCTTCTACTCCCAATTGCCAACGTCCTTTCGATGTGCGCATAATCGAAGCGCTTTTCCGTTTGACCGCAGGACGGTGTTTCCCAATAACCCTGGGCAGCGCCCGTTCACGTCATGTACCCAATGCGGGCCGCGTGACGCTAATCCGGCAACGCGGCTCCCGAGTCATGCCACCATGAATCAGCCGAAAATCAAAAGAGATCCTGAAGGCACCCGGCGCCGTATTTTGCTTGCCGCCGCAGAAGAGTTCGCGGCCGGTGGCTTGTTCGGCGCCCGTGTCGATCAGATTGCGCGTCGGGCGGAGACCAATGAGCGCATGCTCTATTACTACTTCGGTAGCAAAGAGCAGTTATTCACCGCCGTGCTCGAACATGCGCTATCGGCGCTCGTCGAAGCGGAACGCACGCTCGAACTCGACGGCATTGCGCCTATCGAAGCGATGACGCGTCTCGCGCATTTCGTCTGGGATTACTACCGGGATCATCCGGAGTTGCTGCGCCTCATCAACAACGAGAATTTGCACGAGGCGAGATATATCAAAGGATCGAATCGAATACGCGAGCTCATTTCGCCGATCGTCGCGACGCTCACGGCCATTCTCGATCGCGGTCAGAAAGCCGGACTGTTTCGCACCGACGTCGATCCGCTCAAGTTCTACATCATCCTGTCGGGACTCGGTTATTACATCGTTTCGAATCGCTTCACGCTGGAAGCGACTTTCGGGCTCGATTTCAGCGAGCAGGCGCAGCGCGAGCAGATCGTGCGGATGAATACCGAGTTGCTGCTGGCCTTTTTGACGCGCCGCTGAATCGACGCGGTCGGAAGAAAAAACGTCGCGCCTTTTGCAAGGCGCGACGTTTTTGTTTGCCGCGATGGAATCGGTACCGGCGCGTTCGTGCGTTCGTACCGCTCGTACCTTAGGCCGGCACGGCTTCGGTCTTCGGCGTCTTGTCGTGCTCGAGAATGAACTCGCGCAATTGCGGATACACCATCGTGCGCCAGCGGCGGCCCGAAAAAATGCCGTAGTGGCCGGCCTTTTCCGCCGTGAAATGGCGCTTGTGCTTCTCCGGAATGCCGGTGCACAGATCGTGGGCGGCGCGCGTCTGGCCGCTGCCGGAGATGTCGTCGAGTTCGCCTTCGATCGTGAAAAGCGCCGTGTGCTTGATGTCCTGCGGACGCACGAGCTCGTCGTTGACTTCCCATGTGCCTTCGGCGAGCCGGAATTCCTGGAACACGATGCGGATCGTTTCGAGGTAGTACTCGGCGGCCATGTCGAGCACGGCGTTGTATTCGTCGTAGAAACGGCGATGTTGCTCGGCGTCCTCATCGTCGCCGCGCAGCAGATTTTGATAGAAGTCCCAATGGGCCGTGAGATGGCGCTCGGGATTCATCGCGACGAAGCCCGCGTGCTGCAGGAAGCCCGGATAGACCTTGCGCCCGACGCCGGGATAGTTCGCCGGCACCGTGTAGATGACGTTGTTCTCGAACCACTCATACGAGTGCTCGTTCGCGAGCGAATTGACGGAGGTCGGGCTGCGGCGCGCGTCGATCGGGCCGCCCATCATCGTCATCGTGCGCGGCGTGTCTTCGCCGCGGCTCGCCATCAGCGAAATGGCGGCGAGCACCGGCACGGTCGGCTGGCACACCGAAATGACGTGCAGGTCCTTCGCGCCGATATGACGGATGAACTCCTGGATGTACTCGACATAATCGTCCAGATGGAACGGGCCGTTCTCGGTCGGGACCATGCGCGCGTCGATCCAGTCGGTGATGTACACCTTGTGGTCCTGCAAGAGCGTTTTGACCGTATCACGCAAAAGCGTCGAATGGTGGCCCGAGAGCGGTGCGCACACGAGCACGATCGGCTCGTTCTTCAGCTTGGTGACGGTTGCGCTGTCGTCCGCGAAGCGCTTGAAGCGCAGCAGGCGGCAGAACGGCTTCTCGATCACCGTCTGCTCGACGATCGGAATGTTGTGACCGTCCTTGACGATCTGATGAAGATTGAACTCCGGCTTCTCATAGTCCTTGCCCAGCCGGTAGAGCAGTTCGTAGCCTGCGGCGAGACGGCTCGAACCCGGCACATAGGCGAGCGGACTGGCCGGGTTGACGAAGGATTTCGATGCTGCCTGGGCCCATGCTGTGAGGGGAGACAGCATGGCGCGTTGGAATTCGTGAATTTGATAGAGCATGGTTGCCCCAGTAACTCCGGTGGAAACCGGTACGCCCGTTGATCCCGGCAATGCTTCCGGCGACGAACTTCAACGGCTTTCGAAGATCCCCGGCGGCGCGGCGGGCTGTCGCCTTGCTGCCGGGGCACTGACTTCCTGCGATGCTTCGCGTGCCTTTTCGCGTTGGCACCCGCGCGTTATCGACGCGGGAAGAATGCAACTTGAGTCGAGGCAATATTTTCCGCGCATTAAACGTTCAATTCAACCGATCGGTTGAAATTGCTCGCCTGGAAACAACACATCCTGCAATCATACTTTTTGTGCATTGCACAAATATTACCGTCAAAACACTGATTTCGCCAATAAAACAGAGATTTATGACTTTCCGGCCGCAGCGTCGATTTCGGCCTGCGCTTCCGATTCGGCGTGATGTTCCGAGCCGGACGGCTGACCGGTCGCCTTCGCCATTTCTTCCTCGTGACGCATCAGGTTCATCCCGGTGTGCACGAGAGCCACGTGGGTAAAGGCTTGCGGGAAATTCCCGACCATGCGCTTCGCCACCGTGTCGTACTCCTCGGCCAACAACCCGACATCGTTCGCGAGACCGACGAGGCGCTCGAACATTTGATGCGCTTCGTCGATCCGGCCCTGCAGCGCCAGATTGTCGACCAGCCAGAAGCTACAAGCCAGAAACGTGCCTTCCCCGGGCGGCAGCCCGTCCGCGACTTCCGCGGTGTGGTAGCGCTTGACGAGCCCATCGTGCGTCAAATCGGTCTCGATCGCATGTACGGTTCCGGTCACTCGCGGATCTTTTGGCGGCAAAAATCCGAGCAACGGAATGAGCAGCAGGCTGGCATCGAGCGCGTCGCTGCCATAAGCCTGCGTAAAGGAGTTGAGCTTCGGATTCCAGCTTCTCTTCAGCACCTCGGCGCGGATGCGCGCACGCATCTCCCGCCAGTGATCGATCGGGCCAGGCAGGTCGAAGCTTTCCGCCGACTTGATCGCCCGGTCGTACGCGACCCACGCCATCACCTTCGAGAACGTGAAGTGTTGCTTGCCGCCACGCACTTCCCAGATGCCTTCGTCGGGTTCTTCCCAGATCGTGTCGAGGTGTTGCAGCATGGCGCACTGGATCGACCACGCGGTTTCATCGCTCTGCAGCCCGCCGACGCGCGCGAGATGGAGCGCGTTCATCACTTCCCCGTAGACGTCGAGCTGCAACTGGTCGACCGCGCCGTTGCCGATCCGCACCGGCGCCGCGCCTTCGTATCCCGGCAGCCACGGGATCTCCCATTCGGGCAGGCGGCGCTCGCCCGCGATGCCGTACATGATCTGAATCTGCGCGGGCGAGCCCGCCATCACGCGGCCCAGCCACGCGCGCCATGCGCGGGCTTCGTCGTAGTAGCCGCCGCGCATCATCGCGAGGAGGGTGATGGTCGCATCGCGCAGCCAGCAGTATCGGTAGTCCCAGTTGCGCGTGCCGCCGAGCTGTTCCGGCAGCGATGTCGTCGGCGCGGCGACGATGCCGCCCGTCGGCTCGTACGCGAGCGCCTTCAGCGTGATGAGCGAGCGGCGGATCGCGCTCGCCCAGCGGCCGTTGAGCTCGCTTTGCCCGGACCACTCGCGCCAGTGATTTTCGGTGCGCGCGAGTTGCGTATTCGGATCGGATGCGTGCGGCAAGCGCAGATGCGACTGCGAATAGCACAGCGAGAACGGCACGCGCTCGCCCGCGCTCACATCGAAGCAGGCGGTCGTGTGCATGTTCTCGCCGACGAGATCGACGGGCGTGCGCAGCACCGCGAGATCCGGCCCGGCGATCGCGCGGATGCCACTGTCGTCGGGCAGGCGGCTAACCCACGGCACCGCGGAGCCGTAATCGAAGCGCAGCACAAGTTCCATCTTCATCCGTACCGTGCCGCGGCGTCCGATCACGATACGCACCAGCTCCGAATGGCCGTTGCGAAGCGGCATGAAATCGACGATCGTCACCGCGCCTTGCGGTGTCTCGAAGTCGGTTTCGAGGACCAGCGTGTCATCTCGATAGCGGCGGCTGACGACAGGCGACTCGCCGTCGGGCATGTCGGGCGCGAGGAGCCATCGGCCGTGCTCGGGCGTGCCGAGCAGCGCGGCGAAGCACGCGCCCGAATCGAAGCGGGGCCAACAGAGCCAGTCGACGGAGCCGTCGCGGGAAATGAGGGCGGCGGTGTGGCCGTCGCCGACCATTGCATAGTCTTCGATCAGTGCGGGCATAAGCGAACATCTTCCTGCAGGCGGCGCGGGCCGAATCGAAACGCGCCGCGGGTTGAGCAAACGATTCGGGACACGAGCGCCCGAGCGAAACGCGGCGTCGTCGGCGGTCGGGGCGACGGACGTCATGCATGCTTTCTGGCCGCATTCTGCCGCAATCGTTCACGGCGAGCAGGAAACCGGGCCGGGCGTCATCGGGACGTGTCGAACGGTTGGCGGAAAATGACTAGCGAAGCGCCGAACGCACCGTTGCTTCTGCTTTCGACTGATGTTTAGAATGAAGCTTCGTGAAAGGCATCCGCGCCGCGGCCTTTTCGAGCAGGGCGCGGAAACTTTCCGTGCCTTTCATTTGTCTTTCAGCATGTTCCCGGTCGTCTCGCGCGCGGGTCATGCAGTCGCTTCGCGCAACGTCTCTTCCGGTTTTCAACGTAGCGTTTTCGAGGAACAGAATCCCATGCTCTATCCGTCGAAAGCTGACTGCATCGCCATTCTTTCCGCCGCGAGCCGCGTATCGGACGCCGACATGCTCCTCGCGCTCGATCACAAGAACCTCGGACTGTCGCGCAACGCGATGGACGCCGCCGCCGCGTTCCTTACGGAGCGCGGCTGTTTCAACCGCTATACGTTCGGCGTGACCGGCGTGTCGGTCGGTGCGCTGTCGCTGCAGGGACGCCTGCGTCTCGATCAGCTCGCCAACGGCTGACACGGCCGATCCGCGCGGCAGGCCCGCGCGTCCTTCTTTCGTGACACTTTGCGCACGCGCACGGACATTCCGTACGCGTGCGTTCGCGCGTTCGTGCGCGTCCGCGGAACCGCCGACGTGAATCGGCGTCACAACGACAGTCGCGCGCCCGTCAGAAATGAGCCGATCCCATGCCGAACAGGCCGATCAGCCCGATCACGATCAGATAGATCGCGACGATGAAGTTCAACAGCCGCGGCATGATGAGAATGAGGATCCCTGCGACCAGCGAGACGAGCGGGGCGAGGCTTAGGTGGATGGTCATCGCGGCAACTCCTGTTGTTGGTTCGAATCGTGTCGGTTGGCTGGTCGTGCAAAGGTGTATCGTCGTTTTCATCGTTTGGAGCGGAACTTGCTCCCGCACGTCCTTGGGCCTTGCGATGTCGGCGGTTTCGCGCGCCGCTCCCGATAACAAGCATCAAAGAGACGAAGAGGAGGTTTCATGCACCCGAGCCAACCTTGCGGCGCGAATCCGCTGATGCACGTCTTGCAAGACGCGCGCCCGAAGCGCGCCGAGCGCGTCGCGTGGGCGAAAGGCGTCGCGCTGATGCTCTCGTTTGCAGCGGCGCAGGCCTTCGCGCAAACGGGCGCGACGCCCGCCGCGCCGGGCACCGCGAGCGACGTCGCCGCGTCGAAACCGGCCAGCGGCGACGTCTACGATCTGCTCATCGGCACCTATACGGGCGGTGGCAAGAGCGAAGGCATCTATGTCTATCGGTTCGACACGGGCAGCGGCGAGCTGTCCCGCATCGCGTCGGCGCAGACGGTGAATCCGTCGTATCTCGTCGTGAGCCGCGACCGCCATTACGTGTACGCAGTGAACGAATTGCCCGGCGACAACGGCCCGGCAACGCAACGCGGCGGCGTCAGCGCCTTTCGCTTCGATCGCGCGAGCGGCCAGTTGAGCTTTCTCAATCGCGTGTCATCCGACGGCAACGATCCGTGCTATCTCGCGATATCGCCCGACGGCAAATATCTGCTGACAGCCAACTATTCGGTCGCGTCCAATCCGGGCGGCAGCTTCGCGGTGTTTCCGCTGGCTTCCGATGGCCACGTCGGCAATTCGGTGCTGACGGTGCATCACGAAGGCGCCGGCCCGGTGAAAGGACGGCAGGACAATTCGCATGTCCACTCGACCGTGTTCTCGCCCGACGGCAAGTATCTCTTCGCGCAGGATCTCGGCGTCGACAAGGTGTTCGCCTATCGGTACACGGCCGATCCGTCCGCATCGAGCCGCGGTCTGCTGGGTCCGACCGAATCGCGCTACACACCGATCAAGGCGGGCTCGGGGCCGCGCCATCTGGTCTTCGACGCAAGCGGCAAACACGCTTATCTGACGACCGAGCTGAACGCATCGGTGCTAGCGTTCGATTACCGCGACGGCAAGCTCACGCAAATCCAGACTGCCTCGCTGATCGCGCCGGGTTTCAGAGGGAAGATCGGCGGCGGCGCGATTCATCTGTCGCCCGACGGGCGCTTCCTGTACGCGACCAATCGCGGCGACGCCAACGAACTCGTGCAGTTCTCGATCGATCCGGCGAACGGCCATCTGAAGCTCGTCAAGCGCTATCCGACGCTCGGCAAGACGCCGCGCGAATTCGCAATCGATCCGACCGGGCGCTGGCTCATCGTCGGCAATCAGGAGAGCGACAGCGCGTATTTCTTTCGCCGCGATCCGCAGACGGGCGAGCTTGCGTCGGACCCGAAGCGGCTGTCGATCGGCTCGCCGGTCGATTTCAAGTTCGTATCGCCTTCGTGACGCGTCGATCGCGGCGATTGAAACGACCGGGCGCGGACGATGAAAACAACACTGGTCAAGGCGGTCACGATTTCGATGCTGTGCGTGTCGTGCGCGGCCCACGCGGACGACAAGGAATGCGATTACAAGCGCGACTGGATGTCGTCGGCGTGCCAGCGCGTGATGCGCGTCGCGCATGAAGGCACCTGGGATCTTTACGTGACGGGCTACGGCTGGCACATCAACGGCTTCGACAATCGCAGCGAACTGAATCCGTGGTCGTGGGGCGGCGGCGCGGGCAAGCACTGGACCGACGCGAACGGTAACGAAGACATCCTGTTCGCATTCGCCTTTTCCGATTCGCATCACAATTTCGAGCCGATCGGCGGCTACGCGCGCCAGTGGTACACGAAGCCGGTGCTCGGCGGATTGCAGGCGGGCGGCGGATTCTTCGTCGGCTTCACGGCGCGCAGCGACATCGCGCATTACCTGCCGTTGCCGCTCGCGCTGCCGATCGGCTCGATCCGCTACCGGAGCACGTCGGTGATGGCGACGATCATCCCGCACATTCCCGGTCTCAACGACGGGAACGTCGCCTTCTTCTGGGGCCGCTACGAGTTCTAGTACGATGCCTTTTTGATACGCCTGTCTTTCGCATCGACTGAAAGGTGTACTGAGGAAATCGAAAGGCAATAGCAGGGAAAGCAACTTGAACACGACTCATACATTCGACGCCCGCGAGCGCCCGGCGAAGCGCAACGAACCGGCGCCGCCGGGATTCATCAGCGCATTCAGCTTCGCGGGCGGCGAGGCGTTGCGGCTGACGTGGGACGAAGCGCGCGCAGCCGTCGCCGGAGATGGCCCGACGTGGCTGCATCTGTCCGCGAACGACGACGCCGTCGAAGGCTGGCTCGAAGGCGTCACGTCGATGCCGGACGTCGCGCGCGAATTCCTGAACGGCGAGGACAAGCGTCCGCGCGTGCATATCGGATCGAACTTCATGTATGGCGTCGTCGCGGACCTGGAGCTCGTCGCGAAGACGCCGGACGCCACCGCGCCCGATGCCCGCGAGGCGAACCGCGCGACCGGCGCGCTGCGCTTTTACGTCGACCGGCATCGCATGATCACGGTGCGCGCGCGGCCGCTGCAATCGACCGACCGGCTGCGTCACGCCGTGCTCGAAGGCGCGATGTTCCGCGATACCGTCGATCTTTTCGCGGGCCTGATCCGCGCGCTGAACGACACTTTCGCGGATCGCATCGACGAAATCGGCGACTGTCTCGACGATGTCGAGGAAAGCGTGCTCGAAGGCGGCCACGCCAGGTGCCGCTCCGTGCTCGGCGACGTGCGTCGGCGGCTCGTGGAAGTGCGGCGCTTCATCGATCCCGAGCGCAATGCGCTCACGCAGCTCGTCTTGCGCAAGCTCGAATGGGCCGAGCCGCGTTCGATGGAAGCGCTCGTGCAGGCGATCCAGGTGCTGAACGGCCTGGGCGGCGGTCTGGAAGGGCTGTACGAACGCGCGAAGCTGTTGCAGGACGAGATCGCCGCGGCGCTTTCGGAGGACATCAACCGCAAGCTGCTGTGGCTCGCGATCATGTCCGCCTTGCTCTTGCCCGCGACGCTCGTGACCGGCATTTTCGGCATGAACGTGGCCGGTTTGCCCGGCACGAAAGATCCGGCGTCGTTCTGGATCGTGGTGGGCGTGATGGCGTGCTGCGCCGCCATCACGATCTTTCTGTTGCGCCGCTTGCGGCTCTGGTAACGCTTCAGGCGCGCCGCTTATTCGGCGGGGCCGGGCGGCGCGAGCACTTCGCGGTTGCCGTTGCTGCCCATCGGCGAGACGAGGCCTGCTGCTTCCATCTGCTCGACGAGCCGCGCCGCGCGGTTATAGCCGATGCGCAATTGCCGCTGCACCGACGAAATCGACGCGCGCCGCGTACGCACGACGAATGCGACAGCTTCGTCGTAGAGCGGATCGGCTTCGGCATCGGACGAATCGCCGAAAAGATCCTGCGTGCCGCCGCCTTCGGGCGTCGGTCCGGACAGAATGCCTTCCTCGTACTCCGGTTCGCCGAACTGCTTCAGATGTTCGACCACGCGATGCACTTCCTCGTCCGCGACGAACGCGCCGTGCACGCGCTGCGGGTAGCCGGTGCCGGGCGGCAGGAACAGCATGTCGCCCGCGCCGAGCAGCGATTCCGCGCCCATCTGGTCGAGAATCGTGCGCGAATCGATCTTGGATGACACCTGAAACGCCACGCGCGTCGGAATATTCGCCTTGATGAGGCCAGTGATGACGTCCACCGATGGCCGCTGCGTCGCGAGAATCAGATGGATGCCGGCCGCGCGCGCCTTTTGCGCGAGACGCGCGATCAGTTGCTCGATCTGCTTGCCCGCGACCATCATCAGATCGGCGAGTTCGTCGATGACCACGACGATGAGCGGCAGCGTCGAGAGCGGCTCGGGCGCATCGGGCGTGAGCGAGAACGGGTTCGTGAGCTTCTTGCCGGCGGCTTCGGTGTTGCGGATTTTCTGGTTGAAGCCCTGCAAATTGCGCACGCCGACCGCCGACATCAGCCGGTAACGCTTTTCCATTTCGCCGACGCACCAGTTGAGCGCGTTCGACGCGAGCTTCATGTCGGTGACGACGGGCGCGAGCAGATGCGGAATGCCTTCGTAGACGGAAAGCTCCAGCATCTTCGGGTCGATCATGATGAGGCGCACGTCCTCGGGCTTCGCCTTGTAAAGCAGCGAGAGGATCATCGCGTTGATCGCGACCGACTTGCCCGAGCCCGTCGTGCCCGCGACCAGCATGTGCGGCGCCTTCGCGAGATCCGTCACGACCGGATTGCCGATGATGTCCTTGCCCATCGCGATCGTCAGATTCGACTTCGAGTTGCGGTACACGTCGTCTTCGAGGATCTCCGAAAGGCGGATCATCTGGCGTTTCGGATTAGGCAGTTCGAGGCCCATGCAGGTCTTGCCGGGAATCGTCTCGACGACGCGAATCGACGTAAGGCCGAGGCCGCGCGACAAATCCTTCATCAAGCCGACGATCTGGCTGCCGCGCACGCCGAGCGCGGGTTCGACCTCGAAGCGCGTGATGACCGGACCCGCCGACGCGCCGACGACCGTGACCGGCACCTTGAATTCTTGAAGGCGCTGCTCGATGAGCAGGCCGGTTTCGTTCAGACGCTCCTCGGAGACTGGCTCGACTTCATCGGATGCGGGTTCGAGCAGATCGAGCGTCGGCAATTCCACCGCCGATGCGTGCGGCGCGTGGAATTCGAATTCCGTCGGCGCGGAACCGCGTACCGGCGGGCGCGGTTCGGGCGCCGGGCTCGGCTGATTCACCACGGGCGCAGCGGCGGGCGCGGCGACCGCTGGCAGCGGCGCGACCGGCGCGGCGGCGATTACCGGAAAGCGCACGATGTTCGACGGCGTCGCGAACTCGTCGCCCGATGCCTGCTGTTCGGCGACCGGTTGTTCATCTTCGGCGGGCATTTCGTCCGGCTCATCGACCACTCGAAGCAGCGATGGGGGAGGGGGCTCGCCTTGCTCGTCGGCGGGCTCGGGCGCGTCCAGCCAAGGCGGCGTTTGCGCAAGATCGCGCAGGTCCGGCTCGGGCTCGGGTTCTCGCTCCCGGACCACAGGCGCGGGTTCTGCCGTCGTTGCGTCCGGGCGAGGCAGCGGCGGTTCGGACGGCAAATCGATGCGCGCCGGCTCCGGCATCGCAGTTTCTTCCGCTTCCTCTTCGACGGCCTCGATCGCGGGCGGCGTGTCGGGCTCGGAGGCCGCGAATTCGGGAATCGACGGCTCGGGCAGACGCATGTCGAAAAGCGGCGGCGGTTCGACGAGCGCGGGCGCGATGACGTGCGCGTCGATCGACGGCGGATCGATGCGCTCATCGATTTCCTGCACGTCCACGAGCGGCGTCACTTCCGGCGCCGTTTCGACGATGCTTTTCACGGGCGCCGCCAGCTCCGGTACGTCGGCGGCCGGCTGGACTTCGGGCTGCGCGGCGCGCGCCATCGCCACATGCCCGCGCGCGAGACTCGCGCCCGCGAGTGACGTCCACATCGCGGTCTTCTCTTCGATCGAGCGCAGCGCCGCCTGGATGGCTTCGGGCGCGGGCGGCGGCGTCGGCGGTCCGAGCGGCGCGGCAGGACGCGAGAACGCGGGCGCGGCGAGCGGCGAGGGCGCGAACTCGCGCGTCGAAACGGCTGCGGCGGCTGCGGCGGCTGCGGCCGGACGCGCCGGGGGACGCCTGAAGCCCTGCGGGGCTTGCGTCACAGGCGGCCGGCGTGACGCGCCGGGATTCGTGCCGGGATTCGTGCCGACGGATGTCGACATGCTCGCCACGCCCGTCGATCGCTGCGCGGGCATCGATGTCGCCGGACTGCGCGGGCGATCCACGCGCGGCGCTAGAGGCGGCGTCTGGACGCGCGGCTTGTCGACGGCGACGGATGCGCGCAGGCCCGATCCGGAAGGCTCGAACGCCGACGCCTGACGCGGCGCAAACGGCGCCCGGGCCTCGCGATTCGCCGCCGATGGCGACGAATTCAACCAGCCCGAAGGCGCCACCGGCTCGGTCTGCGTCACGGGAGGAGCGACGCCTGCGGCCTCGAAGGCGGGGCGTTTCGCGTACGCCTCGGCCGTGGCGACGGCGCTCGCGGCGGCCGCCACGGTGCGGCTCGCGCCGCTCTTGCCGGTCGCGGGCGGGCGCCACGCTGTCGGCCGCTGATAACGTGTGCTGCGATGACCGGTCGGCAGACCGAGCGTCGGCTCGTCGGGCAAGGTGCGCGGCGTCGGCGAATCGAAACGCTCGGCGCGATGGGCGCGTTCCTGCGAATCGCGTGCGGTCTTCGCGCGGGCGCGCCGTTCGAACCAGTTCGCCGTCTTGTCACGCGTTTTGTCGCGCGCCTTGTCACGGGCCGTCGACTGTTGCCGCGACTCGCTTTCGCGTTCGCGGGGCGTGAGCCAGCTTTGCGGCAGGCCGAAGCCGAACGCTTCGTCGGCCCATGCGAGCACCGAGCGCCAGCTGAATTCGATCAGCCAGGGCAGAAAGATGGCGAGCACGAGCGCCGCGATCGCGCCCGCGCCGGCCAGATGCGCCGGGCCGCTCAGCGCCGCGGCGAGCGCGAGTCCGATGCGATTGATGTTCGCCTGCGTTTCGAGCGAGTTTGCGAGCGCGCCTTCGAGCGTGCTGCTCGCGATCAGCACGGCGACAAACCCGATCCAGAGGCGGATCGTTCCGGGGCCGCGCACGCCTGCGCCGCCGGGCAGCGCCTGTTTGACGATGCGCCAGAAGAGCGGAAGGAACCAGACGACCGATGCACCGAACCAGCCGAGAACTACCATGTGCATGCTTGAGATTGAATCAATGTTGGGTGAAACAAATGAGACTGCTGCCCGGCCGCAGCGATATCGCCGGTCGGCCGGGCTGTTCGATCGAGCAGTTTAACGGCTGGCGCACGCGCACGACGTTCCTGCCGCGAGTACGCAACACATCATTTCCCACGTGGCGCGAAGGTGAGCACCTGAGCGTCGTCGAGCGTCAGTTGCAGCGCTTGCGGCGGATTCATCTGCACGCCGCTCTTCGCGACGTGTGCGAGCGCGTCGAGATACGGCCGCTCGAGCGCCGCGCCCGCGCCGGACACGCACGCCATGCGCGTGCCGGCGAGCGGACCGAACGTGAGCTTGCCGTTCTTCAGCTCGTAGGCGCCCGCAAAGCGGTTGCAGCCCGAGAAGCCGCTCGCCTGACGGCGTCCGTTCGCGGTAGAGAAATCGAGCGTGAGCGGCTGCGCGTTGTTCTCGCCCGCGTGCGGGATGGCGCGCGGCTGGCCGCTCGCATCGGTCCAGCTCGTGAGCGCCCATTGCGTATCGTCGAGCAGTTGCGTGGCGGCAGGATTATAGGGATCGGTGGGCGGGGCGCTTGCATCGGTGTGCTTCGGCATCGCGCAGCCGGCGACGACGCTCGCCGCGACCACGAGCGCGCACGTGCGGGAGACCAGCGCGAGCGCCTTCTTGCGGCGCCACAGCGGATTTGACGAGGAGCGCGGCGAGGTAAGCGCGGACGCGCGAGGGAAGTGCGTGGGCATCGATGATCCTGAAGCTGGCGAAAGCGTAAGGGTATCGCACGCGTCCTGTGATTTGTCCAGCGCCGCGATGCAACAAAATGACTGGCTGCGCTTTCGGGAGCTTGCCATCGATCGGAAACGCGCCGGGAATTCCGACGCGCATTCGCCTGTCAATAGGCCGAACGGCAAAGTGTCGCCGCTGGTGCTGCGTGTTAACATCGCGCCCAATTCAGCCGCTTTGCGCCTCGTTGACCTCACCACCCGATTCTGGAGCACTCATGCAGACCGATCCACGCCGCACCGGCGCCACGCGCCTCGGCACGCCGCTTTCTCCCAATGCCACGCGCGTGATGCTGCTCGGCGCGGGCGAACTCGGCAAGGAAGTGATCATCGCATTGCAGCGGCTGGGCGTCGAAGTGATCGCGGTGGACCGGTACGCGAACGCGCCGGGGCATCAAGTCGCGCATCGCGCGCACGTGATCGACATGACCGACGCCGCCGCGCTGCGCGCGCTCGTCGAGAAGGAGCAGCCGCATCTGATCGTGCCGGAGATCGAGGCGATCGCGACCGAAGCGCTCGCCGATATCGAATCGGCCGGGCTCGCAACCGTCATCCCGACGGCGCGCGCCACGCAGCTCACGATGAATCGCGAAGGCATCCGGCGGCTCGCGGCCGAAGAACTGGGCTTGCCGACTTCGCCGTACGCGTTCGCGCAATCGCTCGACGAGATGAAGGCGGCGATCGCGAAGATCGGCTTTCCGTGCGTCGTGAAGCCGGTGATGTCGTCGTCGGGGAAAGGCCAGTCGGTGCTCAAAAGCGACGCCGACGTCGAACCCGCGTGGAACTACGCGATGGCGGGCGGGCGCGTGAATCACGGGCGCGTGATCGTCGAGGGCTTCATCGACTTCGAATACGAGATCACGCAGCTCACCGTGCGCGCGGCGGACCCCGCGAGCGGCGAGACGCAAACTTACTTCTGCGATCCGATCGGTCACGTTCAGGTCGCGGGCGATTACGTCGAGTCGTGGCAGCCGCAGGCGATGAGCCCGGCCGCGCTCGCCAAATCGCGCGATGTCGCCGCGAAGGTCGTGACCGCGCTCGGCGGGCGCGGACTCTTCGGCGTCGAACTCTTCGTGCGCGGCGACGACGTCTGGTTCTCGGAAGTGAGCCCGCGTCCGCACGACACCGGCCTCGTCACGCTCGCGACGCAACGTTTCTCCGAGTTCGAACTGCACGCGCGCGCGATCCTCGGCTTGCCCGTCGATACCGCTTTGCGCGCGCCCGGCGCGTCGGCGGTGATCTACGGCGGGCTGGATGAAGCGGGCATCGCGTTCGAGGGCGTCGCCGAAGCGCTCGCCGTGCCCGGTGCGGATCTGCGGCTTTTCGGCAAGCCGGAAAGTTTCGTGAAGCGCCGCATGGGCGTCGCGCTCGCAACGGGCGCCGACACCGGCGAAGCGCGCGAACGCGCGAAACTCGCAGCGTCGAAGGTGAGGCCGGTTTCGGCCAGATGACCGGCGCGCGCGCCGGCGGGAGCGAGCAAGTGAAATGGAAACCGATGTCCGCGCTCGTCGTGGTCTGCGTGGCGCTTTCGGGCTGCGGACTTGCGGCGGCGCCGTGCCGGATCGCGTCGGCGGGACTGAAAATCGTGCCGGTGGTCGGGCATGTCGCTGCCGCGCCGACCGACGCATGCGCGGAAGTCATCGACCCTTGAGCGCTGCCTCGCGCACCAAACACAAGTGAATCGAACGATGAAAAAACCGATTGCGATCATGCTCGCGTTGCTCGGCGCCCAGGCGGCGCTCGCCATGCCGCTCACCGTGCCGCAGATCCAGACCGCGTCGACGCAGACCACGCGCTACGACTGCAAGGACGGCAAAAGCGTGTCCGTTTAATACACGAACACGCGCAACCATCAGAGCTTCGCGGCGTTGACCGTCGACGGACGTAAGCTCCTGTTCGTCAACGTGATCGCGGGATCGGGCGCGAAATACGTCGCCGATCAATATACGTGGTGGACCAAGGGCCCGCAGGCGAATCTCTACGATGAGATGGCCGCGAAAGATTCGCCGCCGCTGCTCGCCGATTGCGAGGCGCGCAAGAAATAGGCGCGCCGCTTGCTGTACGCTCCGGGTGCGCTCTCGCGCCGCCGGAGCGCTTCGGCGCGCGGTGCTACAATGTGCGGCTTTCCGGCTGTTAATATCGCGGCCGGATCGAGTCCAGAATTTCCGGCATCGCCGTTCGATGCCGCTTGAGCGGGCACATGGGCGTCGAGCGCCCGGCCGCTTTGGAAGACAGATCGCGCGATGCCGCGTGCCTTGAAGGCGTCATCGAAGCCGTGTTCCATCGGAACGCCGGCACGCGGATCGAAACAGAGCAATGAGCGGGGCGTGATGCTCGATTGACCGGCCGCCCCGTCCAGCGCGCGCACCTTGCGCTTGACCGACGCGCCGCGTGCACCAACGAAACCATCCGCGTAAGCAACCGATCGCGACGATCGACCGAAACAACCGACCGAGTTTTTTACGCGCGCCGCATCGTGCGGCATTTTAGCGAAAGCCAATATAGTCACCATGTCCGATTCCGTCGCCACGAACACGTCCACCGCACCGGCCGCAGCGCCGACGTTCGACCAGTTCGGTTTGTCCGCCGACATCCTGAAAGCGGTGCGCGAGTCCGGCTACACGACGCCCACGCCGATTCAGGCGCAGGCCATTCCCGTCGTCCTCGCGGGCCGCGACGTCATGGGCGCCGCGCAGACCGGCACCGGCAAGACCGCGAGTTTCTCGCTGCCCATCATCCAGCGGCTCTTGCCGAGCGCGAACACGAGTGCCTCGCCCGCGCGTCATCCGGTGCGCGCGCTGATGCTCACGCCGACGCGCGAGCTCGCTGACCAGGTCGCCGCCAACGTGCAGACGTACTCGAAGCACACGCCGCTGCGCAGCACGGTCGTGTTCGGCGGCGTCGACATGAATCCGCAGTCCGACGCGTTGCGCCGTGGCGTCGAGATCCTGATCGCGACGCCGGGCCGTCTGCTCGATCACGTTCAGCAGAAGACGGTGAATCTCGGTCAGGTTCAGATGCTCGTGCTCGACGAAGCCGATCGCATGCTGGACATGGGCTTTCTGCCCGATCTCCAGCGCATCCTGAATCTGCTGCCGAAGGAACGTCAGACGCTGCTGTTCTCGGCGACGTTCTCGCCGGAAATCAAGAAGCTCGCGTCCACGTATCTGCGCAATCCGCAGACGATCGAAGTCGCGCGCAGCAATTCGACGAATGCGAATGTGCGCCAGATCGTCTACGAAGTGCACGAGAGCGACAAATCCGGCGCGGTCGCGCAGCTCATCCGCGAGCGCGAACTGAAGCAGGTGATCGTTTTCTGCAATAGCAAGATCGGCGCGAGCCGCCTCGCGCGCGTGCTGGAGAAGGACGGCATCGTCGCGACGGCGATTCACGGCGACCGCTCGCAGAGCGAACGCATGCAGGCGCTCGACGCGTTCAAGCGCGGCGAGATCGAGGCGCTCGTCGCCACCGACGTCGCCGCGCGCGGTCTCGATATCGCCGAATTGCCGGCGGTCATCAACTTCGATCTGCCGTTCAACGCGGAAGATTACGTGCACCGCATCGGCCGGACCGGGCGCGCGGGCGCATCGGGCGATGCGCTGTCGCTGTGCAGCGCGAACGAGCGCAAGCAGCTCGCCGACATCGAGAAGCTGATCAAGCGTCCGCTCCAGGTCGAGCCGCTCGAAGTGACGATTCGCGCGCGCCGCGACGCATCGGCGCCGCGTCGTGACGAGCGATTCGGTCGACCGGAGCGCACGGAGCATCGGCATTCGCCGCGCGACGAGTCGGGTCCGCGCCGCCGCACGACGGGCACGCACGATCGCCCGCGCGGCCGTCAGCAGCCCATCGACGAATTTTTCCTAAAGCCGTACGAGCCGTCGCCCTCGGCGATGAAGCGTCAGGAAGAAACGGTCGAGCCCGAGCGCAAGAGCGCGCCGAAGCAGCCGCTCGCGGCGTTGCTCGGCGGTCTGGGCATGCCGCGCAAGTCGTGATTTTCGTTGCGCTTCGAATCGAAAGAGGCAGCCCGCGCGGCTGCCTTTTTTGCGTCTAGCGCGCGAAACGCTTCGCCCATTCCGCCGTTGCGGCGCTGTAGAACGTTTCCAGCGATGCGGCCGGCGCTTCGATGCCCAGATGCCGCGCCGCTTCGACGAGCGCATCGAGCGGCGCGTTGCGATCGAGCGGCGCCGCGCCCGTCTGCTTGCTCAGCTTTTCGCCGATGCCGTTGTTGACCACAGGCACATGCAGGTATTCCGGCGTCGGCACGCCAAGGCACTGCTGCAAGTAGATTTGCCGCGCGGTCGAATCGAGCAGGTCGGCGCCGCGCACGACGTGGGTAATGCCGGCATCGGCATCGTCGACGACGACCGCGAGCTGATAGGCCCACAGTCCATCGGCGCGTTTCAGCGCGAAATCGCCGACTTCGGTCGCGAGATCCTGCGTCTGCGCGCCTTGCCAGCGATCGACGAACCTGACGACTGCCGCGTCGCCGTCCGGCACGCGCAGCCGCCACGCGCGCGCGGGCTTGCCGTGCAGGCCGGTGCGGCACGTTCCCGGATAGGCGAGCGTCGCATGGCGCGCGTGGGCGTTCACCAGCGAGTCGGCGATTTCGCGGCGCGTGCAACCACACGGATAGATGAGACCCGTCGCCTGAAGACGCTCGAACGCGGCGCGATACGCGTCGCCGCGCGCGCTCTGCCAGACGGGCGGCTCGTCCGAGTGCATGCCGAAGTGTTCGAGCGTCGCGAGGATTTCATCGGCGGCGCCGGGAACCGTGCGCGGTGCGTCGACATCTTCGACGCGCACGATCCAGCGTCCGCCGTGCGCGCGCGCATCGAGAAAACTCGCGAGCGCGCTGACGAGCGAGCCCGCATGCAGCGGGCCGGTGGGTGAGGGCGCAAATCGTCCTCGATAAATCATTACGCGGCGGCGCCGACCTTCGCGTCGGGATGGCAAGCCGGGCACGCCTCGCCCGGCTTGTAGAACGGCGACTGCTGATCTTCGACCGACACCACCGCGCGGCAGCCGAAACATTGTGCGGTTGCGGTCGGCTGCAGGTTCGGATCGAGCGCCGTGCGGTAATCGAACACGAAGCACTCGCCGTTGTAGTGCGCGCCGCCGACTTCCTCGAAATACTTCAGAATGCCGCCTTCAAGCTGATAAACATGCTCGATGCCCACTTCCTTCATGTGAATCGCGGCTTTCTCGCAGCGAATCCCGCCGGTGCAGAACGACACGACCGTCTTGCCGTCCAGATCCGCCCGATTCTGCTCGATCACTTCAGGAAACTCGCTGAACTTCGTGATGCGGTAGTCGAGCGCGTTGTCGAACGTGCCGACATCGACCTCGAATGCGTTGCGCGTGTCGAGCATCACGACAGGACGGCCTTCGTCGTCGTGGCCGCGGTCGAGCCAGGCTTTGAGCGTGGGCGCGTCGACGGACGGCGCGCGGCCGAGTTCCGGCCTGATCGCGGGCTTCTTCATCGTGATGATTTCGCGCTTGAGCTTCACCAGCATGCGGCGAAACGGCTGCTTCGCGGAAAGGCTTTCCTTGAATTGCAGATCGGCGAAGCGGCCGCCGAAGAGCGCGTCCGTGCGGATGTAGTCGATGAACTCGCGGACCTCGGCGACCGGCCCAGCGATGAACAGATTGATGCCCTCCGGCGCCAGCAGAATCGTGCCCTTCAGACCGAGCGCGTTGCAGCGTTCGGTGACGAGCGGCCGCCACGCGGGGCCGTCTTCGATGGTGACGAATTTATAGGCGGAGAGATTCAGGATGCTCATGATCGGATGACGCGCAAAACGGCTGTGACGGGTAAAAAGTGCGGGCGAAAATCGCGCGCAAAACACGTATTATCCCGCAAACGGCCCGCATCTTCGCCGGATTCCCGCTGTCGCGTCGCGAAGCCTTGCGCACGCGCAATTCCGGGCGCGGCGCGGGCCTTATCCGTTCGGCTAACGCGCCCTTCGGCGCCGGTTCAGCCGATGGCCCGCATGTACAATACCGCCATGTCAGATCCCCGCTTCGTTCATCTCCGCGTCCACTCCGAATTCTCGATCGCCGACGGCATCGTGCGGCTGGACGACGTCGTCAAGGCTGCCGCAAAAGACGGGCAAGGCGCGCTCGCGCTGACCGATCTCGGCAACGCATTCGGTCTCGTGCGCTTCTATAAGGAAGCGCGCGGCATGGGCGTGAAGCCCATCGCCGGTTGCGACGTCTGGATTACCAATCCCGCCGATCGCGACAAGCCTTCGCGCCTCCTGTTACTCGTTCGCGACAAACAGGGCTACCTCAACCTGTGCGAGCTGTTGAGCCGCGCGTGGCTCACGAACCAGTATCGCGGCCGCGCCGAGGTGATGGTCGAATGGCTCGAAGAAGGGCTCGCAACGGGACTGCTCGCGCTTTCGGGCGCGCAGGGCGGAGATATCGGCATGGCGCTCGCGGCGGGCAACGTGCAATCCGCGCAACGCAACGCCGAGCGCTGGACGAAGCTCTTTCCGAACGCGTTCTACATCGAACTGCAGCGCGCCGGTCAGCCGGGCGAGCAGGCTTACGTGCAGGAAGCGGTCAAGCTCGCGGCGAAGCTGAAGTTGCCGGTCGTCGCGACGCATCCGATGCAGTTCATGACGCCCGACGACTTCACCGCGCACGAAGCGCGCGTGTGCATTTCCGAAGGCGATATTCTCGCGAATCCGCGTCGGCAGAAGCGCTTCACGCAGGACCAGTATTTCCGCACGCAGGACGAGATGTGCGCGCTCTTCGCGGACATTCCGTCGGCGCTCGCGAACACTGTCGAGATCGCGAAGCGCTGCAATCTGACGCTCGAACTCGGCAAGCCGAAGCTGCCGCTGTTCCCGACGCCCGACGGCATGTCGCTCGACGACTACCTCGTGCAGTTGTCGAAGGAAGGCCTCGAAGTCCGTCTGCAACAGCTTTATCCCGATGAAGCCGAACGCAGCGCGCAGCGCGAAACGTACTACGCGCGCCTCGATTTCGAATGCGGCACGATCATCAAGATGGGCTTTCCGGGCTACTTCCTGATCGTCGCCGACTTCATCATGTGGGCGAAGAACAATGGCGTGCCAGTCGGTCCGGGGCGGGGCTCGGGCGCGGGTTCGCTCGTCGCGTACGCGCTCGGCATCACCGATCTCGATCCGCTGCGCTACAACCTGCTGTTCGAGCGCTTCCTGAACCCGGAACGCGTGTCGATGCCCGACTTCGACATCGACTTCTGTCAGGAAGGGCGCGACCGCGTCATTCAGTACGTGAAGGGCAAGTACGGCGCGGATGCCGTGTCGCAGATCGCGACCTTCGGCACGATGGCGGCGAAGGCGGCGGTGCGCGACATCGGCCGCGTGCTCGATCTCGGCTACATGTTCACCGACGGCGTCGCGAAGCTGATTCCGTTCAAGCCGGGCAAGCACGTGACCATCGCGGACGCGATGAAGGAAGAGCCCACGCTTCAGGAACGCTTCGATTCCGAAGACGAAGTGCATCAACTGCTCGAACTCGCGCAGCGCGTTGAAGGGTTGACGCGTAACGTCGGCATGCACGCGGGCGGCGTGCTGATCGCGCCGGGCAAGCTCACGGACTTCTGCCCGCTCTACACGCAAGGCGAAGACGGCGGCGTCGTCAGTCAGTACGACAAGGACGACGTCGAAGCCGTCGGCCTCGTGAAGTTCGACTTTTTGGGCCTCACCACGCTGACGATTCTGGACTGGGCGGAGCGCTATATTCGCCGCCTCGATCCGTCGAAGAAGGACTGGAGCCTCGCGCAGGTTCCGCTCGACGATCCGGCCTCGTTTCAGATATTGAAGAAAGCGAACACCGTCGCCGTGTTCCAGCTGGAAAGCCGCGGCATGCAGGGCATGCTGAAGGACGCGCAGCCGGACCGCTTCGAGGACATCATCGCGCTGGTTGCGTTGTATCGGCCGGGCCCGATGGACCTGATCCCGAGCTTCTGCGCGCGCAAGCACGGGCGCGAGATCGTCGAATATCCGGATCCGCGCGTCGAACCTGTTCTGAAAGAGACCTACGGCATCATGGTCTATCAGGAGCAGGTGATGCAGATGGCGCAGATCATCGGCGGCTACTCGCTCGGCGGCGCGGACTTGCTGCGTCGCGCGATGGGCAAGAAAAAGCCCGAGGAAATGGCCAAGCATCGCGAGATTTTCGCGGAAGGCGCGGCGAAGAACGGCCTCACGCGCGAGAAGGCGGACGAGACCTTCGACCTGATGGAGAAGTTCGCCGGCTACGGCTTCAACAAGTCGCACGCGGCGGCGTATGCGTTGCTCGCGTATCACACGGCGTGGCTGAAGGCGCATCATCCGGCGGAATTCATGGCCGCCAACATGTCGCTCGCCATGGACGACACGGACAAGGTCAAGATCCTGTTCGAAGACTGCCTGGCGAACGGCATGGCGGTTTTGCCGCCCGATATCAACCAGTCGGCGTATCGCTTCGAACCGGTCGCGGAAGCCGATGGCAAGCGCTCGAAAACCATTCGCTACGGCCTGGGTGCGGTGAAAGGCAGCGGCCAGAACGCAATCGAAGAGATTCTGCGTGCGCGCGAAGACGGCCCGTTCGTCGATCTGTTCGACTTCTGCGAGCGCATCGACCGTCGTGTCGTGAATCGGCGCACGGTGGAAGCGCTGATCCGCGCGGGCGCGTTCGATTCGATTCACGCGAATCGCGCGCAGTTGCTCGCCTCCGTCCCGATGGCGATGGAAGCCGCCGATCAGGCCGCCGCCAACGCAATGCAAGCCGGCCTCTTCGACATGGGCGACGCGCCGCTCGCGAAGCACGAGTACGTCGACGAAGCCGAGTGGTCCGACAAGAAGCGTCTGCAGGAAGAAAAGACCGCGCTCGGCTTCTATCTGTCGGGCCATCTGTTCGATGCCTACAAGGGTGAAGTGCGCCGCTTCGTGCGCCAGAAGATCGGCGAGCTAAAGGAAGGGCGCGACAAGCTCATCGCGGGCGTGATCTCCGCCATGCGCACGCAGATGACCCAGCGCGGCAAGATGCTGATCGTGAATCTCGACGATGGCAGCGGCCAATGCGAAGTCACCGTCTTCAACGAGCAGTTCGAAGCGAACAAGGCGCTCTTCAAGGAAGACGAGCTGCTCGTCGTGCAGGGCATGGCGCGCAACGACGCGTTCACGGGCGGCATCCGTTTCACCGTCGATACGGCGATGGACCTCGAACGCGCGCGCAGCCGCTACGCGCAGTCGGTCAAGGTCGAGATGAACGGCAACGCCGATGCCTTGCGCCTGCGCCGCGTGCTCCAAGCGCATGCGGCGGGCGCGCAGGAAGCGCCGCCGCCCATGCCCGTGAAGGAGAACGGCCGCCAGCGTCAAAGCGCGCCGATTCCGAACGGCCTGAACGTGAGCATCGTCTATCGCAGCGAGCATGCCGAAGGCGAAGTGCGCCTCGGCGACGCGTGGCGCGTGAAGCCGACCGACGATCTCATCACGGCGCTGCGCGGCGAATTCGCGGGCAGCGCGATCGAAATCGTCTACTGATGCGGATCGGCATTTCGGCGAATGCGCTCAAGCATTCCGGCGGACTCGAACGCTACGCGATGGATCTCGTGCGCGGCCTCGCCGCCGCGGGCTTCGAAGGCAAGCGCAAGCCCGCGTTTTTCGCCCGCAAGATCGACACGTCGCTGCCCGAAAGCCGATTGATCGAGCCGCATCGCATCAAGGTGTCGTTTCTGCCGGGCAAGCTGCGCGACGCGTATTTCTCGTGGGCGCTCAAGCGTGCGCGCAAGAAGGCGAAGGTCGACGTGCTCATCGGCTGCAATCGCGTGGAAGGTTCCGAGATCGCCATTTGCGGCGGCACCCATATCGGCTTCCTGCGCGCGACCGGGCGGCGCGAGAAACCCTCGGACACGCGGCAGATCGCACTGGAGCGGCGTCAATACGCGCACGCGAACGTGGTCGTCGCGCATTCGGACATGATGAGCGACGAGCTGCGCGCGTTGTATGGCGTGGATATCCGCAAGATTCGCGTGCTTTATCCGCCCGTCGACGGCGCGCGATTTTCGCCCGTCGGTGCCGCTGCGCGTGCGCGTCTGCGCGAGCAGTTCGGCTTCGAACCGGATGAAACCGTGCTGCTGTTTCCGTCGAGCAGCCACGAGCGCAAGGGCTTGCCGCTGATCGAGAAGGCGCTCGCCGGGATGAACGTCGTGATCGCCGTCGCGGGCCGCGCGCCCGAGAAGCCGGCAGCGAACGTGCGCTATGTCGGCTACGCGAAGAACATCGAAGATGCGTATCGCGCGGCGGATTTCACCATTCTTGCGTCGAGCTACGAGCCATTCGGACTCGTCGGCATCGAATCGGTGATGTCCGGGACGCCGGTGATCTTCCCGGCGTGCATCGGCTGTTGCGACGCCATTGCAGATCACGCGAAGCACGTCTTCAAACCTGGCGACGCCGACGATCTGCGCCGCACGGTGCAGGAGGCGATCGAAGCGCGGCGCGACGCCCCGCGCGCGTTAGCCGGCGCGGTGCGCTATGACGCGAGCGTCGAGTCGCATGTGCGCGCTTTGCTCGATCTCGCGCGTGACATCGATGCGAAGCGCTGAGCCAATCAGCGCGCTTCGTTGAGATGCGCCAGCTTCAGGAACCGGTAGTAGACCGTCTGCGCGTTGAATAGCGCGATCATGAAGCCGGTTTTGCCGTCCAGAAAGCCGCGGCGCAGCACGTAAGTCCGCACGAACGCCCACGCGCCGCGCGACACCGCGATGCCGAAGCTGCCGCGCTTTCCGGCCGCGTGGCGTTGTTGCGCACCCGCCGTCGAGTAGGCGTCGAGCTTGCGCAATACCGCTTCGAAATCCTCGTAGGAGTAGTGCATCAGCTTGCCGGAAAGGCGCACGACGGGCTTGCCGGTCGACAGCACGAGCCGCTCGTGCACGAGATCGGGCGAGAAGCGCGCCGTGCCGCGCCGGAACAGGCGCGGAATCCAGTCGGGATACCAGCCGCTGTGCTTCACCCATGTGCCGCAGAAGCTCGACAGGCGGTCGACCGCGTAGACGTCGGCTTGCGGATCGGTGATCGCGGCGCGGATCGAAGCGGCCAGTTCGGGCGACACGATCTCGTCGGCGTCGATGGACAGCACCCAGTCGGTCGAGAGCGCGTCGAGCGCGCGGTTCTTCTGCGGGCCGAAGCCTGGCCAGTCGCGCGCCACGATCACGCGCGCGCGATGCGCCTCGGCGATGCCCACGGTCGCATCGCTGCTGCCGCCGTCGACGACGACGATTTCATCGGCGAAGGAAACGGCCTGCAGGCATTGCGCGAGCCGCGCGGCCGCGTTGTGGGTGATGATGGCGATGCCGAGGGTTGGGCGGGACATGGAGCGTTGGAGTGGCGTTAGTGTTGGTATAATTCTTGAATTATTAGTTCGGCAAGGCGCGATGCGGTCTAATTCACCCTGCCTGAATCGAGCATTCAGAGAGGCCTCAGGCCTCTTTTTGTTGTCCGGGTCGACCGAGGTCGCTAGTTTGCCTCACGCGAGCGCGTCGCAAAAGATCGATCGAGGCGAGTTTGGTTCCCATCACATCCGTCGTCAAGAACCGGGGTTTTTGGTTCGCGCACCGCATCGCATCGTCGCCCATGATGACGTCCGGCATGAGGGACTCCATTTGCGAACAGGAGCGCGTAATGGCGCCGGTGTTCCTCGTGCGGCAGCCCGCAAGCAATCCTGTTTTGATTCTATGAGCCGACTCTCCGGGCGCATACGCATCATTGCCCGAGCGATACCCAAGCTTGCTTTCAAGGCGTTTCGCAATAAGCCGACCGACGTGTCGAGCATTCTGATCGCCCATCATCTGCTGCTCGGCGATACGTTGCTGCTCACGCCGCTCGTCGCGAAGCTGCGCGTGCGCTATCCGCAGGCGCGCATGGCGCTCACGTGCCCGAAGGCGATCGTGCCGCTTTACGCGGGACATCCCTATGGCGCAGAGGCGCTGCCCTTCGATCCTCGCGATGCCGCAAGCGTCTCGGCCGTGCTGAAGTCCGGTCCGTACGATCTCGGCATCGTCGTCGGGGACAATCGTCATGCATGGCTTGCGATTGCCGCGAAATGCCGCTGGATCGTCGGTCATGGCGACGACACGCCTGCGTGGAAAAACTGGCCGCTCGACGAGTCGCATGCTTATCCGTCAAAGCCGGCCGCGTGGGCCGACATCGCGGCCACGCTGATCGACGGGCCCGCGCCGGCGCGTTATCGGCCGAGCGACTGGCCGGCGCCGGTGGCCGCGAGTTTCGCGCCGTCGGACGCCGCGTTGCTTGCGCAACCGTATGTCGTGCTGCATCCGGGCGCGAGCACGTCGGTCAAACGCTGGCCGCACGATCGCTGGCGTGCGCTCGCCCGGCATGTCGAAACGCTCGGCTATACGCCCGTATGGAGCGGCGGACCGGGCGAAGTGGAGCTGATCCGCGCAATCGACCCCGAAGCGCGCTATGTGAGCTTCGCGGGCCGCGTCGGACTCGGCGATCTGTGGCATCTCTTTGCCGGGTCGCGAGCACTGGTGTGCCCGGACACGGGCGTTGCGCATTTGGGGCGCATGGTGAGCGTGCCGACGATCGCGCTCTTCGGACCTGGCAACGCGATGATCCACGGTGCCGGCGAATTCTGGCGCGATGCGCGCTTCAGACCGGTTACTATCGTCGACATGCCGTGCCGCGACGAGCCGGACATCTTTCGGCGAAAGATTGCGTGGGTCCGTCGCTGCGACCGCAATGAAACGACGTGCGTCGCCTGGCGCGGCGATCACGCGGCCTGTATGGGCCTCATCTCGCTCGACATGGTGCGCGGGGCGCTCGAAGAAATGCTGGCCGAAGGTCTATGACGACAAGAACGGTTCGCTTTCAGCCTGATTGGTTTCTATGGATCGGCGCGCCGGTCATTCTCTTCGTCGTGGCGTTCGCGCATATGACCGCGCTCGAGAATATCGCGCTGGGATTCATCGGGATCGGCACGCTCACGCTGGCCGCGACGCGCAAGGCGCCGTCTCCGCTGCACTGGCCACTCCTTGCGCCCGCGGGGCTCTGGGCGGCATGGACGTTCGCGTCGGTGTCGTGGTCGGCGTATCCGTCGGAAAGCATGCACGCGTGGCTGGACGAAGTCCTGTATCCGCTCGTCACGTTCTATGCATTCTGGCTGCTCGGGGCCCGCACGGCGAGGCCCGAACGCTTCGTCGTCGCGCACTGGCTCGGCTGCGTGCTCGTCGCGGTTATCAGCGTCGTCTATTGGGGGCAACTGCAGCCGCCCACCGCCGACACCTTCATGCTGCACTACTACAATCGCGTGGGCCACACGAGCACGATCGCGCTTTTCGCGATAGCGCTCTTCACCGGCATGATGCTCGGCAAATGGCGCGTGATCGGCGTGACGGGCGTGCTGCTCAGTGTGTTCATCGGCGTCGCGACGCTCAACCGTTTCTTCGGGCTTGCGGCGTTCGTCACGCTGCTGATCGCGCTGTACCCGCTCTATCGACGACACATGGCGCTCGCGGCCGTGGTGCTTCTGATTCTCGCCGTGACGGTGGTCGGTGCGCTCGAATTCAGTTCGCGCAGCCGTCTCCCGCTGCATCCGACGGCGCTCCCTGCACACGGCGTGACGATCGAGGGCGATCGCGTTCCGGTGCCGTCGTTTCTGCCGGGCATTGCGGATACGCTCGCCGCCGATACGCGCCCGCGCCTCTGGGCTTTCTACGGCAAGGCCGGCGAGCGGCATTCGTGGACCGGCATCGGTTTCGGCAAGCCGCTGCCGGGCGAGGTGTACGCGAAGGAAATGCCGCCGCGCCTGCTCGCCGCCGAGCCGCAAGCGCTGACCCACGCCCACAACCTCTTCCTCAATACGTGGCTCGAGACGGGCGTCGTCGGCGTCGTGCTCGAAGTGTTGCTGTTCGCGGCACTCGTCGTCCGCTTCTGGCGCTTGCGGCGCGAATTGCCGTGGCTTGCCGCGGGTGGCATCGCACTGGTCGGCGGCATGATCGCGAAGAATTCGACCGATGACTTCATGTGGCAGACGACGGCGCTCGCCTTCTGGTGCTTCGCCGGACTGATGCTCGGCCGCGGCGAACGTCTGACACGACGCCTGCCGCCGCCTCGCGCCGGCGCGCCGGACGGATCGGCGCAAGCCCGGTAATAGCGACGTTCCGTCGAGCGCGTGATCGACACAGGATTAGAATATCGAATTCTCGTGTGCCGATCCGCACCGCGAATCGAAACGACGCATTTCCATGCAAACCGAACACCGAGGAAAGATTTGAGCGAGAAGCAGACATTGCGCAAGACCATCGGCACGGGCGAAGCCAGCTCGCCCATGGCCGTCATGAAACGGCTATGGCCGTATATCCGTCCGCTGCTCGGCATGGTGATGCTAGGCCTGCTGACGATGGGCATCGTCGCCGCGACCGAGGCCGGCATTCCGATGTTGCTCAAGCCGCTGCTCGACCATGGTTTCGGCTCGAAGAGCAGCGATCATGCGAAATGGCTCGTGCCCGCAGCGGTCATCGGCCTTGCGCTGGTGCGCGGCGGGGCACAATACGCATCGGGCTATTTTCTCTCCTACGTGACGAACAAGATCCTGCTGCAACTGCGGCTCGAAATGTTCCAGCGCATGATCCATACGAGCGCGGGCTTCTTTCAGCGCGAAACCGCGAGCACGGTCATCAACGCGATCGTCTTCGAGGTCAATCAGATCCTGAGCGTGCTGCAGAGCGTGGTCGTGACGCTCGTGCGCGATTCGCTCACGGTCGTGTTCCTGCTCGGCTATCTGTTCATCCTCAACTGGCGGCTCACGCTGATCGTCGCGGTGATCCTGCCGGCGATCGGCTGGCTCGTCAGCAAGATCAACCGCCGGCTGCGGCGCCTGAATCGCGAGCATCAGTCGTTGACGAACGATCTGTCGTATATCGTCGAGGAGACGGTCGGCGGCTACAAAGTCGTCAAGGTGCACAACGGCGAGCCGTACGAAATCGACCGCTTCACGGAGATGAGCCAGCGGTTGCGCGGCTACTCGATGCGCATGCAAGTCTCGGGTGGTCTCGCGCAGCCGCTTACGCAGTTTCTCGCATCGATCGCGCTCGCCATCGTCATCACGATCGCGGTCGTACAATCGGCCAACGATCAGACGACGGTCGGCGGCTTCGTCGCGTTCGTCACGTCGATGCTGCTCGTGATCTCGCCGCTCAAGCATCTGATCGACATCAATCAGCCCTTGCAGCGCGGCATGACGGCGGCCGAGCTGATCTTCGGCCTGATCGACGAGCCGGCCGAGCCCGCTGGCGGCGGCCGGCGTCTCGAACGCGCGCGCGGCGAAGTCGAATTCCGCGACGTGTCGTTCAGCTATGGCTCGGTCGACCGGCCGACGCTCGATCGCGTGTCGTTCAAGGTCGCGCCGGGCGAGATGGTCGCGCTCGCGGGCCCCTCTGGTAGCGGCAAGACGACGCTCGTGAATCTACTGCCGCGCTTCTTCGATCCGCGCGCCGGCCAGTTGCTCGTCGATGGCGTGCCGATCAGCGAGTACAACCTGCACGACCTGCGCGGCCAGCTCGCGATGGTCAGCCAGGACGTCGTGCTCTTCAACGATACGATCGCCGCGAATGTCGCGTACGGGCAGACGCCGGACTCCGAACGCGTGATGTCGGCGCTGACGGCGGCGAATCTCGCGGATGTCGTCGCGTCCTTGCCGGACGGAATCAACACGCTCGTCGGCGGCAACGGCATGCGTCTGTCGGGCGGGCAGCGCCAGCGTCTCGCGATCGCGCGCGCGATCTACAAGGACGCGCCGATCCTGATTCTCGACGAGGCGACCTCGGCGCTGGACTCGGAATCGGAGCGGCACGTGCAGTCGGCGCTCGAGACGCTGATGAAAGGACGCACGACGCTCGTCATCGCGCACCGGCTGTCGACGATCGAGCGCGCCGACCGCATCCTCGTGATGGAAGCGGGGAAGATCGCGGAGCAGGGCAGTCATGCGGAGTTGCTGCGCAAGGACGGCTTGTACGCGCATCTGCATCGGATTCAGTATCAGCAGCAGGCGGCGTGAGGCAGTCGGCCTCGCTCGAATGACTTTGGGCGAGGCTACATCAACACGATGTCGTATTGCTCTTGCGATAAATTACTCTCCACCTGCAGCGAAACCGGCTTCCCGATGAAGTCCATCAGCATCGCCAGATGCTGCGATTCCTCTTCCAGAAACAGATCGATCACCTGCTGCGAAGCCACCACGCGAAACTCGCGCGGATTGAATTGCCGCGACTCGCGCATGATTTCGCGCAGCACGTCGTAGCAGACGGTGCGCGGCGTCTTCACCTGACCTTTGCCCTGACACACCGGACACGGCTCGCACAGCACGTGAGCCAGTGACTCGCGCGTGCGCTTTCGCGTCATCTCGACGAGCCCGAGCTGCGAAAAGCCATTCACGGTCACGCGCGTTCTGTCGCGCGAGAGCGCCTTCTTCAGCTCGCCCAGCACCTGATCGCGATGCTCGACATTCTCCATGTCGATGAAATCGATGATGATGATCCCGCCGAGATTCCTCAAACGAAGTTGCCGCGCGATCGTATGCGCGGCTTCGAGATTGGTCTTGAAGATCGTGTCGTCGAAGTTGCGCGCGCCGACATACCCGCCCGTATTCACGTCGATGGTCGTCATCGCTTCGGTCTGGTCGATCATCAGATAGCCGCCCGACTTCAGATCGACGCGCCGCGACAGCGCCCGCTGAATCTCCGCCTCGATGTTGTACAGATCGAAGAGCGGCCGCTCGCCGGTGTAATGATGCAGACGCGACGCCACCGCCGGCGTGAACTCCGCGGCGAAATCCGCGAGCATTTGAAACGTCTCGCGCGAATCGACCTGAATACGCGTGGTTTCGTCGTTGACGAAATCGCGCAGCACGCGTTGCGCGAGGTTCAGATCCTGATAGAGCAGCGTGGTGGGCGGCACGCGCTGCGCTTGCGCGACGATCGTCGCCCAGGTCTTGCGCAAGTACGCCACGTCGGCCGCGAGTTCTTCGCTCGTCGCGTCTTCGGCGATGGTCCGCACGATGTAGCCGCCTTTCTCGTCGGCGGGCAGGACGGCGGTCAGTCGCGCGCGCACGGCCTCGCGCTCCGCTTCGCTCTCGATCTTCTGGGAGATGCCGATATGCGGCTCCTGCGGCAGATACACCAGCGTGCGTCCCGCGATGCTCACCTGCGTCGACAGGCGCGCGCCCTTGGTGCCGATCGGGTCTTTCACGACCTGCACCATCAGCGACTGACCTTCGAAGACGATCTTTTCGATCGGCGTATGCGGCTGTGAGTTATGCGGCTCGCCCGCGATGCGCGGATGCCAGATATCCGCCACATGAAGAAACGCGGCGCGCTCGAGACCGATGTCGATGAACGCGGACTGCATGCCCGGCAGCACGCGCACGACCTTGCCGAGATAGACGTTGCCGACGCGCCCGCGCGAAAGCGTGCGCTCGACGTGAAGCTCCTGAACGGCGCCTTGCTGAACCAGTGCGACGCGGCTTTCCTGGGGTGTGACGTTGATCAGGATTTCTTCGTTCATGGCCTGTTTAGAATGCGACGCGCGCCAGGCGCAAGAGAGCAGCGGTTTCGAAAAGGGGCAGACCCATGATACCCGAATAGGACCCGTCGATTCGCTCGATGAACTCGGCCGCGCGGCCCTGAATGCCGTACGCGCCCGCCTTGCCGAGCGGCTCGCCCGATGCCGCGTAGCGTTGCAGCGCAGCACGGTCGACGTTCGAAAAACGCACTTGCGAGCGCGAGAGCGCGGGTTCCAGCAACGCGCCATCGGCATCGACGACGGCGAGCGCCGTCAGCACTTCATGCTCGCGGCCTGCGAGGCGTTCGAGCATCGCGACGGCGTCTTCTTCGTGAAGCGGCTTGCCGAGAATCAGCCCGTCGATGGTGACGGTCGTATCGGCGACGAGAATCGGCGCGGACGCGAAGCCGCCGGCGACCAATCGCGCGCGCGCGGCCTTTGCCTTTAACGCGCACACGCGCACGACGTACGCATCGGCGGCTTCGCCGGGCAACTCGGCTTCGAGCGCTTCGGCGTTTTCATCGGCACGGGGAAGAAGGAGTTCGAACTGCACGCCCAGTTGAAGAAGCAACTCCTGACGGCGCGGGCTTTGCGAGGCGAGATAAACGTAGGGATGAGTCGGCATCGTGATGTGGATTCGAATGACGCGCGGGGCATTCGATCCAGCGTCGAAGCACCCTCAAGCGCGATGATAGGGATGATTCTGCGTGATGCTCCACGCGCGGTAAAGCTGTTCGGCGAGCAGCACGCGCACCATGCCATGCGGCAACGTCAGGCTCGAAATGCGCAGCATCAGTTCCGCGCGCGATTTCACCTCCGGATGCAGCCCGTCCGCGCCGCCGATCACGAACGCGACGTCGCGCCCGTCCTGCTGCCAGCCGGGCAGGGCGTTCGCGAGTTGCATCGTGGTCCAGTCGCGGCCGCGTTCGTCGAGTGCGACCACGCGCGCGTTCTTCGGCAAGGCGGCTTCGATGCGCTGCTTTTCGGCCGCCATCACGCTCTCGGCATTGCGTCCCGACGAGCGCTGTTCCGGCTTGATCTCTTTGAGCTCGATGCGCAGTTCGGGCGGCATGCGCTTCGCGTATTCGTCGAAGCCATTCGTGATCCAGTCGGGCATCTTGTGTCCGACGGCGAGGATGACCAGCTTCATGAAACGAAGCGGTGTCAGTGCTTGCGCACGGTCTTCCGCGCGGGACGTTTGACGGCGGGCGCGTCGTCTTCGTCGTCCTCGTCTTCATCGGCGGTGACGCTCGCGCCGCCGAACATGTTCGGCCTTTGGAGCTTCACGCGCACGGGCTTGTCGCCCCAGACTTCCTCGAGGTTGTAGTACTGACGCAGAGCGGGTTGCAGGATGTGCACGACCGCGTCGCCGCAGTCGACCAGCACCCATTCGCCGATCTCTTCGCCTTCCGTGCTGACGATGTCGCCGCCCGCTTCCTTGACCTTCTCGCGCACGCTGTTGGCGAGCGCCTTGGTCTGGCGGTTGGACGTGCCGCTCGCCACGACCACGCGGTCGAACAGCGACGTCAGATGGGTCGTGTTGAACACTTTGATGTCTTGCGCCTTGACGTCTTCGAGACCGTCGATGATCGCGCGTTGCAGCTTCTGAAGTTCCATAGTTACGATGTCTGGTACAGGTGATGTTGAACAATATAGTCCCATACGGCGGATGGGACCTGCGCGCGGGCGTCGGTCGCACCGTTCATCGAACGCGCTTCTTCGCGGATCGCCGTGGCGGATACGTCGAGTAGCAGCATTTCGTCGATGTGCATGTGACCGTGCGGACTCCCGCGCAAAACGTCGGGCGATGCGCGGCGCGCTTCGAATTCGGTCGCGACCGGGGCGGGCAGCGTCGCGACGTCGAAGCCGGCGCGTGTTTCCACGCAAATGTGCGCGTAGTCGAAGAGCCGCTTCCACTGATGCCACGAATCGAGCTTGACCAACTGGTCCGCGCCCATCAAGAGCGTGATCGACGCGTCCGCGCCTTCGCGCTCGCGCCAGTGCGCGAGCGTGTCGACGGTGTACGTGTCGCCGTGGCGGTCGATCTCATCGGTGGCGACGACGATCTGCACGCCATCGAGCGAAAGCGATGCCGCCGCCGCACGCGTCATCGCCAGCCGATGCTCCGGCGCCGATACGCCCGCCTTCTGCCACGGCTGTCCGGCGGGCAGCAGTACGAGCTCGGTCAGTTGCAGCAACTCGACGAAGCGCCGCGCGAGCGCGAGATGCCCGTTGTGGATCGGATCGAATGTGCCGCCGAGCAGGCCGACGCGCTTGGCGCAGGGCGTCACAGCCATTCCCGGCGCACCAGAAAGTCTTCGTACAGCCGCGCTTCCGGCGTGCCGGGCGCGGGCTTCCAGTCATAGCGCCAGCTCGCGACGGGCGGCATCGACATCAGAATCGATTCGGTGCGTCCGCCGCTTTGCAGGCCGAAGTGCGTGCCGCGGTCGAACACGAGATTGAACTCGACATAACGCCCGCGCCGATACGCCTGAAACTCGCGCTCGCGCTCCGTGTAGGGCGTGTCGCGGCGTCGTTCGATGACCGGCAGATACGCCTTCAGGAACGCATCGCCGACGCTTCGCATCATCGCGAACGAGCGCTCGAAACCCGGCTCCGAGAAATCGTCGAAGAAAATTCCGCCGATGCCGCGCTGCTCGTTGCGATGCTTCAAATAGAAGTACTCGTCGCACCAGGTCTTGAAACGCGGATACAACTCCGCGCCGAACGGATCGAGCGAATCGCGGCAAACCTGATGGAAATGCCGCGCGTCTTCCTCGTAGCCGTAGATCGGCGTGAGATCCATGCCGCCGCCGAACCAGAAGATCGGCGCTTCGCCGTCTTTGGTCGCCGTGAGCATGCGCACGTTCATGTGCACGGTCGGGCAGTGCGGATTGCGCGGATGCATGACGAGCGAGACGCCGAGCGCCTCGAAACCGCGTCCGGCGAGTTGCGGACGCGCCGCGCTCGCCGAGGGCGGCAGCGCGTCGCCTTGCACATCCGAAAAGCCGATGCCGCCGCGCTCGAAAAACGCGCCGCCTTCGAGGATGCGCGTCACGCCGCCGCCGCGCAGATGCGCGCCGGGTTCGCGGGTCCAGGCGTCGGTAGCGAAGGCGGTGCCGTCGAAGGCGCCGAGCGCATCGGCGATGCGCGTCTGCAGGCCCCTCAGATAATCGCGAACGGCGGCGATATCGTGGGCTGCGTCGGATTGTGTGCGTTGTTCCGCGCTGCGGTTCGGTTCACTCATCGATTGCTGCGTGCGCCCCTGTGGGCGGCCTTGAATGGCAGGGGTTAACCCTTCGTATCGAAACTCTCAAAAGCACGCTGCCGGACACGAGGTCCGGCAGCGCGGGTGCTTGGGCGGCGTGCGCCGCGCCGTGTCAGTGCTTGTCGCCGGGTTTTTCCGCCGTCTGCTTGCGATTCAGCGCGCGATAGCCGATGTCGCGCCGATACTGCATGCCGTCGAACGAGATCTGGTTGACTGTATCGTAGACCACGGATTGCGCGCCGCGCACGGAATCCGCCAGGCCGACGACGCACAGCACGCGCCCGCCCGAGGTCGTGAGCTTGCCGTCGGTGAGCGTCGTGCCGGCATGGAAAGTGACCGAATTCTCGGTTTCCGCGGGAATGCCGCTGATGCGGTCCTCCTTGCGCGGCGTATCCGGATAGTTATGGGCCGCGAGCACCACGCCGAGCGCGGTGCGGCGGTCCCAGTCCAGATCGACGGTGTCGAGCTTGCCGTCGATCGCCATTTCCACGACCTTCGAGAAATCGCCCTTCAGGCGCGCCATGATCGGCTGCGTCTCGGGGTCGCCCATGCGGCAGTTGAATTCCAGCGTTTTCGGATTGCCGTTCGCGTCGATCATCAGGCCGGCGTACAGGAAACCGGTAAAGCGGATGCCTTCGCTTTCCATGCCGCGCACCGTCGGCTGGATGATTTCGCGCATCACGCGCGCGTGCAGTTGCGGCGTGACGATCGGCGCGGGCGAGTACGCGCCCATGCCGCCGGTGTTCGGGCCCTTGTCGCCGTCGAGCAGGCGCTTGTGGTCCTGGCTCGACGCGAGCGGCAGGACGTGCTTGCCGTCGACCATCACGATGAAGCTCGCTTCCTCGCCCGCCAGAAACTCCTCGATCACCACGCGCGCGCCGGCGTCGCCGAGCTTGTTGTCGGCGAGCATCGAATCGACGGCGGCGTGCGCTTCTTCCAGCGTCATCGCGACGACGACGCCCTTGCCGGCGGCGAGGCCGTCCGCCTTGATGACGATCGGCGCGCCTTTGGCGTCGATGTAGGCGTGCGCGGCGGCGAGCTCGGAAAACGTCTCGTATTCGGCGGTCGGAATGTTGTGGCGCTTCATGAACGCCTTCGCGAAGTCCTTCGAGCTTTCGAGCTGCGCGGCTTCCTTGCTCGGGCCGAAGATTTTCAGCCCGCGCGAACGGAACAGATTGACGATGCCCGCGGCGAGCGGCTGTTCCGGCCCTACGAGCGTGAACGCGACATGTTCCTTCTCGACGAAATCGGCGAGTTCCGCCGGATCCGTGATGTCGACGTTGCGCAGGCGCTCGTCCTGCGCGGTGCCGCCGTTGCCCGGCGCGACATAGACGATCTGCACGCGCGGCGATTGCGCGAGCTTCCAGGCCAGCGCATGTTCGCGGCCGCCGGAACCGACGACGAGTAACTTCATGTGAATCCCCGAAATCCTGACAAAAAGCGGCTTGAGAAAAAGCGGCGGGCGCATCGACCGTAAAGCGCGCGTATGACACTCGTCATGGCGTCGCGAAGGCGGCTCGCGCTGACATCGGCTGCGTCACGCGCCTTCCTCGGGCGATGCCGCGCCGCGAAGGCCGTGCGGCGCTGCTCCGGCATGGCAGCCGAAGCGAAAGATGTTCCATGCGAGGCCGCGGCGGACTTCGATGCCGCCGCGCCCCTGCGCTACGAAGCTCGGAAAGCTCAGTCTTCGTTGATCGCGGCGTTTGTATAGACTTCCTGCACGTCGTCGAGATTTTCGAGCGCGTCGAGCAGTTTTTGCATTTTCACTGCGTCGTCGCCGCTGAATTCGACTTCCGTCTGCGGTTTCATCGTCACTTCGGCGAGTTCCGCCTTGAAGCCCGCGGCTTCGAGCGCGTCCTTCACCTTCTGGAAATCGTTCGGCGGGCAGACCACTTCGATGCTGCCGTCCTCGTTCGTCACGACGTCGTCCGCGCCGGCTTCGAGCGCGGCGTCCATCAGCTTGTCTTCCGGCGTGCCGGGCGCGAACAGGAACTGGCCGACGTGATCGAACATGAACGACACCGACCCGTCCGTGCCCATGTTGCCGCCGAACTTCGAGAACGCGTGGCGCACTTCCGCGACGGTGCGGGTGCGGTTGTCCGTCATCGTGTCGACGATGATCGCCGCGCCGCCGATACCGTAGCCTTCGTAGCGGATTTCCTCGTAGTTCGCGCCATCGACGCCGCCGGTGCCGCGCTGGATCGCGCGGTTGATGTTGTCCTTCGGCATGTTGGCGTCGTAGGCCTTGTCGACGGCGAGGCGCAGGCGCGGGTTCGAATCGATCTCGCCGCCGCCCATGCGCGCCGCGACCTGGATTTCCTTGATGAGGCGCGTCCAGACCTTGCCTTTCTTCGCGTCGGCCGCGGCTTTCTTATGCTTGATGTTGGCCCATTTCGAATGACCCGCCATTACCTTTCTCCATCGCGCGCGGACCTGCCGGGCGCCTAGTGTGCTGTCGTGCTGAATGTGTCTGTCTGCCGCGCGCTGCTCGGCCGCGGTCGGGTTCGCTCGGGGATCGTTTCGATCCGGCCTGACCCGAATAGGAACAGACCGAAATTTTAGCATGGCGTCGTGCGCTCTCAATGCCGTGTGGCACGGGCCGGAACGCGAAAATCGGCGCAAACCGTGCGAAATTCCATCGAATCGCGTGGAATTCGCGCGAACGAAGCCGTAAACGCAAACCGCCGCGCAGAATCGCGCGGCGGCTGGAATGGTTCCGGCGAACGCTTAATTCCTCGTGCCGAAGAGACGGTCGCCCGCGTCGCCGAGACCCGGAACGATATACGCATGCTCATTCAGATGCGAATCGAGCGACGCGACATACAGCTTCACATCCGGATGCGCGTCCTGGAACACCTTCACGCCCTCGGGCGCGGCGACCAGTGCGACGAAAATGATGTTTTCGGCTTGCACGTTGCGGCGCTTCATCACGTCGACGGCGTGCACCGCCGAGTAGCCCGTCGCGACCATCGGATCGCACAGAATGAAGACGCGCTCTTCGAGATCGGGCGGCAGACGCACGAGATACTCGACCGGACGATGATCGTCCGCGCGATACACGCCGATATGCCCGACACGCGCCGAGGGCACGAGATCCAGCAGGCCGTCCGACATGCCGATGCCCGCGCGCAGCACCGGCACGATCGCGAGCTTCTTGCCGGCGATCACCGGCGCGTCGATCCCGACGAGCGGCGTTTCCACGCGCTTGGTCGTAAGCGGCAGATTGCGCGTGATTTCGTAGCCCATCAGCAGCGTGATTTCGCGCAGCAGCTCGCGGAACGTGCGCGTCGACGTGTCCTTGTCGCGCATGTGAGTGAGCTTGTGCTGGATCAGCGGATGATCGGTGATGAAGAGATTGGGAAAGCGGCTGTCTTGTTTCATGGGTCTCGCGCGCGGCGCGTCCTGCTCGTGTGATGTTCTGCCTCTGACGCTCGGGGAGCGGACAGTGGCGACAGTTTACCCAAAAGCCCGCGCACGCCTAAGAAGATTCGCGCGGGCCTTGGCGTTTCCGCCGCCGACGTTGCTGCCCCGATTCTTCTAGAATTGCGCGAAGACGTCACGATCTGTGACGAAAGACAACTGGAGGAAAGACGATGGATATGGGAATCGCGGGCCGCACCGCGTTGGTATGCGCGGCGAGCAAGGGCCTGGGACGTGGCTGCGCCGAAGCGCTCGCCGCCGAAGGCGTGAATCTCGTCATCACCGCGCGCACGGCGGAAACGCTCGAAGCGACGGCAGCGCACATCCGCTCGACTTACGGCGTCACCGTGACGACCGTCGCGGGCGACATCACGACGCCCGAAGGCCACGCCGCCGCGCTCGCCGCCTGTCCCGCGCCGGACATTCTCGTCAACAACGCGGGCGGGCCGCCGCCGGGCGACTTCCGCACCTTCACGCACGAGATGTGGATCAAGGCGCTCGAAGGCAACATGCTGACGCCGATCGAGCTCATCAAGGCGACCATCGACGGGATGATCGAGCGCGGCTTCGGGCGCGTCGTGAACATCACGAGTTCGTCGGTGAAGGCGCCGATCGACGTGTTGGGTCTCTCGAACGGCGCGCGCTCGGGCCTGACCGGTTTCGTCGCCGGCGTCGCGCGCAAGGTCGCATCGACGGGCGTCACGATCAACAATCTCCTGCCGGGCACGTTCGACACCGACCGTATCGCCGTGACGATGGAAGCGCAGGCGAAGGCGCAGAACATTTCGATCGACGAAATGCGGGCGCGCCGTGCGCAAAGCCTGCCCGCGGGCCGCTTCGGCACATCGGAGGAATTCGGCAAGGCATGCGCGTTCCTCTGCAGCGTGCATGCGGGCTACATCACTGGTCAGAATCTGCTGATCGACGGCGGCGCTTATCCCGGCACCTACTGAGACGGAGCCTCTGATGACCACACGCGTCGCGCTCATCGCGCACGACATGAAGAAGGACGACATCGTCACGCTGGCGGGCGAGTTCGTCGACACGCTCGCGCAATGCAATCTCGTCGCGACCGGCACGACCGGCGGACGCATCGCGGCGGCGCACGGGCTGGAGATCGAGCGCAAGCTGTCCGGCCCGCACGGCGGCGACCTGCAGATCGGCGCGGAACTGGCGGAAGGGCGCGTGAACATCGTGATCTTCCTGCGCGACCCGATGACGCCGCAGCCGCACGAGCCCGACATCAACGCGCTCGTGCGCGCCTGCGACGTGCACAACGTGCCGTGCGCGACCAACATCGCGACGGCGCGCATGATTCTCGACGACTTGCGTCTGCGCTTCGCGCGGGCGTCCTGAAGATCAAAGGAGACGAACGAGCGATGACCAAGGCAATCCGATTCGACAAAGCAGGCGGCCCCGAAGTCATGAAGTGGGTCGACGTGGACGTGGGCGCGCCGGGCAAGGGCGAAATCCGCGTGAAGCATCATGCGGTGGGCCTCAATTTCATCGACGTGTACTTTCGCACCGGCCTGTATCCGATGCCGCTGCCGGGCGGCCTCGGCATGGAAGCGGCCGGCGAGGTGACGGCGGTGGGCGAGGGCATCACGCAGTTCAAGCCGGGCGATCGCGTCGCCTATGCGTCGCGCCCGCCGGGCGCCTATGCGGAAGAGCGCGTGATGTCGGCGGATTACGTCGTCAAGCTGCCCGATTCGATCGGCTACGAAGATGCCGCGTCGATCATGCTGCAGGGTTTGACCGCGCAATATCTGCTGCGCCGGACGTATCGCGTGAAGGCGGGCGACACGGTGCTGATCCACGCGGCGGCCGGCGGCGTCGGCATGCTCGCGTGTCAGTGGGCGAAGGCGCTCGGCGCGACGGTGATCGGCACGGTCGGCTCCGACGAGAAAGCCGAGCTCGCGAAGGCGCACGGCTGCGATCATCCGATCGTCTACACGCGCGAGAATTTCACGCAGCGCGTGCGCGAGATCACGAACGGCGCGGGCGTGCCTGTCGTCTACGATTCGATCGGCAAGGACACGTATATCGCGTCGCTAGATTGCCTGTCGCCGCTTGGGCTTTTCGTGAGCTTCGGCAATTCGTCGGGCCCGTTGCCGCCGCTCGATTCGTCGGAGCTGGCCGGTCGCGGCTCGCTGTATTTCACGCGGCCGACGCTTTTCAGCTACATCGCCAAACGCAGCGATCTCGACACGATGGCGGCGGAACTGTTCGATGTCGTGTCGTCGGGGAAAGTGAAGACGAACGTGCGCCAGCGTTATCCGCTGTCGGAAGCGGCGCGCGCGCACGAAGACCTCGAAGCGCGCAGGACGACCGGCTCGACGATTCTTCTGCCGTGAAGCGACGCGAAACCGCGCGGACGGCTATCCGATGAGCGAGCCGTCCTTTACCGTCGTCCTGATCGAGGATGAGAAGCAGATTCGGCGCTTCGTGCGCGTGTCGCTCGAAGCGCAGGGCATGACGGTCCACGAAGCGGACACCGGTCAGAAAGGTCTCGTCGAAGCCGCGACGCGCAAGCCCGATCTCGTGATCGTCGATCTCGGCCTGCCGGACACCGACGGCATCGACGTGATCCGCGAACTGCGCGGCTGGACCGCGCTGCCGATCATCGTGCTGTCGGCGCGCACGCAGGAGGAGGAGAAAGTCGCCGCGCTCGATGCCGGCGCCGACGATTACCTCACGAAGCCCTTCGGCGTTTCCGAGCTGATGGCGCGGATTCGCGCGCATTTGCGGCGGCGCAATCAGGCGTCCGCGAGCGAGACGCCGGTCGTGACTTTCGGCGATGTGACCGTCGATCTCGCGCTGCGCCGCGTCACGAAGCACGCCGAAAACGTGCATCTGACGCCGATCGAATACCGGCTGCTATCGACGCTCGTGCGTCACGCGGGGCGAGTGCTGACGCATCGGCAATTGCTGGTGGAAGTGTGGGGGCCGTCGCATGTCGAAAGCCCGCATTATCTGCGCATTTACATGGCGCATCTGCGGCAGAAGCTGGAGCGCGATCCCGCGCAGCCGGAACATATCGTGACCGAGACGGGCGTGGGTTACAGGCTCGTCGGCGTGGCGTGACGGACCGCGCTGAGCGAAGCGAGCGCGGTATCGATCGGCACGTCCCCGCCGACGAACGCGATCAATCGGTCGCGGATGCCGAGCGTCACACATCGCACGGCGATGCGCGCGACGTCGGCGCGTGCGACTTCGGGCGTGTGTTCAGTGAGTTCGTCGGCGAGCGCGATGGTCCCGCGCGGCGGCGCGTCCGATAAAGGCCCTGGCCGAAGAACCGCGAACGGCACACCGCGATGCGCGACGTATTCGTCGGCTTCGCGCTTCATCCGCGAGTAATGGCGCAATGCAAAACTGCTTCGCGCCGGATGAAGTGCGGATAGCGCGCTCACGACGACGAGCTGCTGCACGCGGCGGCGCCTGGCGTAATCGGCGGTGCGCATGACGGCATCGCGATCGATCGCGCGTTCTTCGTTGACGCCTTCGTTGTCCGCCGATCCGGCTGCGTAGATCACATGCGTGATGTCATCGAAGGCGTGAGAAAAGTCGTTGGTGAGATCGCCTAGCAGGATTTCGGCGCCCATCGCCGCGAACTCGCTCTTGTGCGCGGATTTGCGCAGCATTGCGCGGAATGGCATGGCTTGCCGATGCAATCGCTCGGCGATGAGGCGGCCCGTGCGGCCGTGGGCGCCGATCAGCAGAACCTTCAGCGAGTTCATGTGCGGAAGTCTCCTTTGCTTGCGGTTCCTTTTTTGGTCGGTGGCTTCGGCTTTCGCCGGATCCCGTTTTCGTGTCGGTCTATTAACGTTGCCCCTGTGCGGGGCGGCACTCACTTTCTTTGCTGCTGCAAAGAAAGTAAGCAAAGAAAGCAGCTTTTCAGGCCCGCGGTCACACGCAATTTGGGTAGTTCTCTCGTTCTCGATGGCACTCGCCTAAAGAGTGCCCTCATCACAATCACCGGGCTTGGCTCGCGCACGGTCTGCCTTCACTCGCCACACACCAAACTGGTTCAGCACCAAATAGCTCCGGCCCGCTTCGCGGCCGATGGGTCAATCGGGTCCGCGCGTGCTTCTCTACTAACGTCTCCATCTCACTGCAATCGCCGCACGTTGGTTTCCCTTGCATAGCCGGCGGCAGCGCGTAGCGCTGTGCCGAAGCTCTTTCGTGCTGAACCAGTGTCCTTGGAAAACTAGCTCGTCAGACCGTGCGCGATCCAAGCCCGGTTAGTCCTTTGAGGGCACTCTTTAGGCGAGTGCCGCCGTGGACGAGAGGACTACCCAAATTGCGTGTGACCGCGGGCGTGTCGAGCTGCTTTCTTTGGTCACTTTCTTTGCAGCAGCAAAGAAAGTGACTGCCGCCCCGCACAGGGGCAGTGCTAATAGACCGAGAGCAAAACGGGATCCGGCGAAGGACCAAGAACAAACGCCCACTCCGGGATCCGGCGACGGACCAAGAACAAACGCCCACTCCGGGATCCGGCGAAGGACCAACAACAAACGCCCACTCCCCGATCCGGAGAAAACAAAGAGCAAAACCTCACTCCGCCGCGCCAGCCGGCCCCGCCCCGCGCTGCCGCCGAGCGCGCCGTTCTTCCGCGCGAATCCGAAACCGATCCATATAAAGATAGACCACAGGCGTCGTATAGAGCGTGAGCATTTGACTCACGATCAACCCGCCAACGATCGCGATCCCGAGCGGCGCACGCATCTCCGAACCTTCGCCGCTGCCGAACGCCAGCGGCAGCGCACCGAGCAGGGCGGCGGCGGTCGTCATCATGATCGGGCGAAAGCGCAACAGACACGCCTCGCGAATCGCGTCCTGCGGCGTCTGCGCGCCGTGGCGCGTCGCCTCGATCGCGAAATCGACCATCATGATCGCGTTCTTCTTCACGATGCCGATCAGCAAAATAACCGCGATCAGCGCGATGATGCTGAACTCCGTCTTGAACAACAGCAACGCGAGCAGCGCACCGATGCCCGCCGACGGCAAAGTAGAAAGAATCGTGATCGGATGGATGTAGCTTTCGTACAGAATCCCGAGCACGATGTAAACCGCTGCGAGCGCCGCCAGAATAAGGAGCGGCTGGTCGTTGAGCGATTGCTGGAACGCCTGCGCCGTGCCCTGGAAGCTGCCGTGAATGGTCTGCGGCACGCCGATCGTGGCCATGGTCTCGTAGATCGCCGCGGTCGCGTCGGAGAGCGACTTGCCCGGCGGCAAATTGAACGAGATCGTCGATGCGACGAACTGGCTCTGGTGATTCACCGAAAGCGGCGTGTTGCCCGGCCCGAACTTCGCAATCGCGGAAAGCGGCACCATCGTTTCCTTCGATGTCGACACCGCCGCGCCCGACGACGACCCGTTCTTGCCCGTCGCGGCGATCGCGTTGGTCGCCGAGTTCTTCACGGCGGCCAGCGCAAGGGCAGCGGTTGTGTCGGACGTGCTCGTCGAGGAACCGCCCGCGCCCGTCGATCCCGTCGCCGAAGTGGACGCGGTCGTCGTCGTGCCGGACGTGGTCGTCGATTGCGTCGATGCCGAACCGCTCGCCGTGCCGCCCGACGTGCTGATGTAAATCTGCTTGAGCATCTCCGGGTCCTGCCAGTATTTCGGCGCGAGCTCCATCACGACGTGATACTGCGACAGCGGGTTGTAGATGGTCGATACCTGCCGCTGGCCGAATGCGTCGTAGAGCGTGTTGTCGATCTGCGCGGGCTTGATGCCGAGGCGCGCGGCCGTCGCGCGGTCGAACGTGACCATCGCTTCGAGGCCGCCTTGCTGCTGGTCGGAGTTGACATCGGCGAGTTCGGGGCGCTTTTGCAGCGCCTCGGTGAGAAGCGGCCCCCACTTGTACAAGTCCGCCGTGGAGTCGGACAGCAGCGTGAACTGATATTGCGCGTTCGATTGCCGCCCGCCCACGCGAATGTCCTGCACCGCCTGAAGGAAGGTGCGCGCGCCGGCGACATCCGCGAGCGGCTTGCGCAGGCGGTTGATGACCTGATCGGCGGACACCTTGCGCACGCTCTTCGGTTTGAGCGAGATGAACATGAAGCCCGAATTGGTCGAGCGCCCGCCCGTGAAGCCCGCGACGCTGTCGACGGCCGGGTCCGCTTCGACGATCTTCATCATCTCGGCGAACTTGAGTTTCATCGCCTGGAACGACGTGCTCTGGTCCGCCTGAATGCCGCCGATGATGCGGCCCGTGTCCTGCTGCGGGAAAAAGCCCTTCGGCACGATGACGTACAGATAAACGTTCAGCCCGATGGTCGCCAGCAGGATCAGGAGAATCGTGCGCGGATGCGTGAGCGCCCAGCCGAGCGTGCGCGCATAGCCGCGCTGCATGCGATCGAACTGGCGCTCCAGCCAGCGCGCGACGCGGCCTTCCTGCTTGCGCTCGTGCGGCTCTTCGAGCAGGCGCGAGCACATCATCGGCGTGACGGTCAGCGAGACGACGAGCGACACCGCGATCGCGAGCGACAGCGTGAGCGCGAATTCGCGGAACAGCCGCCCGACGATGCCGCCCATCAGCAAAATGGGCAGGAACACGGCGACGAGCGACACGCTGATCGACAGCACCGTAAAGCCGACTTCGCGCGCGCCGAGTATGGCGGCCTGCATCCGCGGCACACCTTTTTCCACATGCCGAGTGATGTTCTCGAGCACGACGATCGCGTCGTCGACGACGAAGCCCGTCGCGATGGTCAGCGCCATCAGCGAGAGATTGTCGAGCGAGAAGCCGAGCAGATACATCGCCGCGAACGTGCCGATGATCGAGATCGGCACGGCGACGCTCGGTATCAGCGTCGCGCGCCAGTTGCGCAGGAACAGGAACACGACCATCACGACGAGCGCCACGGCGATCACGAGCGTGAGCTCGGTATCGTGCAGCGATGCGCGGATGGTCGTGGAGCGGTCGGCGGTCGGCGTGATCTGCACGTCGGCGGGAAGCGCGGCCTGCAACTGCGGCAGCATCGACTTCACGCGGTCGATCGTCTCGATGATGTTCGCGCCCGGCTGGCGATACAGGATCACGAGCACCGCGCGCTTGTTGTTGATGAGGCCGAGATTGCGCAAGTCTTCGACGGAATCGACCACTTCGCCGACATCCGAAAGCTTCACCGCCGCGCCGTTGCGGTACGCGACCACGAGGTCCTTGTACTGCGCGGCCTTGCTCGCCTGATCGTTGGTGTAGAGCTGGACGCGCGTGCCCTTGAACTCGATCGCGCCCTTCGGACTGTTCGCGTTCGCCGACGCCAGCGCGGCGCGCACGTCCTCCAGCCCGATGCCGTAGTGAAAGAGCGCACCCGGCTCGAGCTCGACGCGCACGGCCGGATTCGCCGAGCCGCTCACGTCCACTTCGCCGACGCCCGGCACGGTCGAGAGCGTCTGCTGCAGCACGGTCGCCGCGGAATCGTAGAGCGAGCCCGCCGTGCGCGTGGGCGAGGAGAGCGCGAGCACGAGAATCGGCGCGTCGGCGGGGTTGACCTTGTGGTACGTCGGATTCTGGCGCAGCGCGGTCGGCAGGTCGGCGCGCGCGGCGTTGATCGCGGCCTGCACGTCGCGCGCGGCGCCGTCGATATCGCGATTCAGGCCGAATTGCAGCGTGATGCGCGTCGTGCCGACAGAGCTCATCGAGGTCATTTCGCTGACATCGGCGATGGTGCCCAGATGTCGCTCCAGCGGACTCGCGACGCTCGTCGCCACCGTCTCCGGACTCGCGCCGGGCAAGGACGCCTGCACGGAGATGGTCGGAAAATCGACTTGCGGCAACGGCGCCACCGGCAAGCGCACGAACGCGAACATGCCCGCGAGCGCGATGCCGACCGCGAGCAGCGTCGTGGCGACGGGCCGGGCGATGAAGATGCGCGACAGGTTCATGACTCAGCGGCCCTCGCTGGCCGGGGCCGGCGGCGCGTCGCGATGAAAGCGCGCGCGCAGCTTGCGGGCGAGCGAATCGAAGCCGAGATAGATGACGGGCGTCGTGAACAGCGTGAGCAACTGCGACACGATCAGGCCGCCGACGATCGCCACGCCGAGCGGACGCCGCAGCTCCGAGCCCGCGCCCCAGCCGAGCATCAGCGGCAGTGCGCCGAGGAGCGCGGCCATCGTGGTCATCAGAATCGGGCGGAAGCGCAGCAGACACGCCTGGAAGATCGCTTCGCGCGGGGGCTTGCCCTGATCGCGCTCCGCTTCGAGCGCGAAGTCGATCATCATGATCGCGTTTTTCTTCACGATGCCGATCAGAAGCACGATGCCGATGATGCCGATGATGTCCAGATCGTGCCCGGTGATCATCAGCGAGAGCAGGGCGCCGACGCCTGCGGACGGCAGCGTCGAGAGAATCGTGATCGGATGGATGAAGCTCTCGTACAGCACGCCGAGCACGATATACATCGTGACGATGGCCGCGAGAATCAGGAACAGCTCGTTCGACAGCGACGCCTGGAACGCGAGCGCGGCGCCCTGATAGCGGATCTGGAACGACGCGGGCAAGCCGATTTCCTCCTTGGCCTGCTCGATTGCTTTCACGGCCTCGCCGAGCGACGCGCCCTTCGCGAGATTGAAGGAAACGGTCGTCGCCGGGAACTGGCCGAGGTGCGTGACGAGCAAGGGCGCCGCGCGTTCGTGGAACTTCGCGATGGCCGAGAGCGGCACCTGACCGTTGGTCGCGGTGGAAGAGGGCAGATAGATGCCGTTCAGCGTTTCGCTGTAATGCGCGTCGGACGGTTCGGCTTCGAGAATCACTCGGTACTGGTTCGATTGCGTGAAAATCGTCGAGATGATGCGCTGGCCGAATGCATCGTAGAGCGCATTGTCGACGGTCGCGGGCGTGATGCCGAAGCGCGCGGCTGTCTCGCGGTCGATCTCGATATAAACCGACTGGCCGTTCTGCTGCAGATCGGTGGCGACGTCCGTCAGCACGGACGTGTGTTGCAGCCGCTCGACGAGCTTTGGCACCCATTCCGCGAACTCCGACGCGTTCGGGTCCGTCAGCATGAACTGATACTGCGTCGGGCTGACGGTCGAATCGATCGTCAAATCCTGCACCGGCTGCATGTACAGCTTGATGCCGGGAATATCGGCGACTTCGCTCTGAATCTCGCGGATGACATCGCTCGACGTATTGCTGCGGTCGTCGCGCGGCTTCAGGTTGATGAGCATGCGCCCGCTGTTCAGCGTGATGTTCGAGCCGTCCACGCCGACGAACGAGGTGAGGCTTTCGACGTCCGGGTTCTGCAGAATCTTCTTCGCGAGCGCCTGCTGCTGGTCCGCGACAGCCTGATACGACGCGGCCTGCGGCGCCTGCGTAATCGCCTGGATCACACCGGTGTCCTGCGTCGGAAAAAAGCCCTTCGGAATGTACACGTACAGCACGGCGGTCAGAATGAGCGTGAGCACGAAGACGAACAGCGTCGCGCGTTGGCGCGCGAGCACCCATTCCAGCGCGACCGCGTAACGCCCGATCACGTAATCGATGAACTGATGCGCGCGCGCCTCGAAGCGCTTGCTTTCCTTCGGCGGCGTGTGGCGCAGAAGTTTTGCGCACATCATCGGCACGAGCGTGAGCGAGACGATTGCCGAAATGACGATGGTCACCGCGAGCGTGATCGCGAACTCGTGAAAGAGGCGGCCGACGACATCGCCCATGAAGAGCAGCGGAATCAGCACGGCGATGAGCGAGACCGTCAGCGAGATGATGGTGAAGCCGATCTGCTTCGAACCCTTCAGCGCCGCTTCGAGCGGCGGATCGCCTTCCTCGACGTAACGCGCGATGTTCTCGATCATCACGATGGCGTCGTCGACCACGAAGCCGGTCGCGATGGTCAGCGCCATCAGCGAGAGATTGTCGAGCGAGAAGCCGCACAGGTACATGATCGCGAGTGTGCCGACGAGCGACAGCGGCACCGACAAGCTCGGGATGATGGTCGCGTAGACGTTCGCGAGGAACAGATAGATGACGAGCACGACCAGCACGACGGACAGCGCGAGTTCGAACTGCACGTCGCGCACCGAAGCGCGGATGGTCGTCGTGCGGTCCGTGACGACGCGCACGTCGAGCGCGGCCGGCAGCGATTGCTGCAATTGCGGCAGGATTTTCTTGATGCCGTCGACCACCGCAATCACGTTCGCGCCCGGCTGACGCTGCACGTTCAGGATGATCGCGGGCGTCGAATCGACCCATGCGCCGAGCTTCGTGTTCTCCGGCCCCTCGACGATGCTCGCGACGTCCGTCAGCATCACCGGACGGCCGTTGCGATACGCGACGACCGCGCTCTTGTACGCGTTGGCGTCGGTGAGCTGGTCGTTCGCGTTGATGGTGTAGGCGCGCGTCGGGCCGTCGAAGTTGCCCTTCGGCGTGTTGACGTTGAGGTTCGAGATCGTCGTGCGCAGATCGTCGATGTTCAGGCCATACGACGCCAGCGCGCGCGTGTTCGCGCGAATCCGCACGGCAGGGCGATTGCCGCCGCTCACCGATACGAGGCCGACGCCCGCGACCTGCGAGATCTTCTGCGCGAGACGCGTGTCGGCGAGGTCTTGCACTTGTGTCAGCGGCAAGGTTTTGGAGCTGACCGCGAGCGTCATGATCGGCGCGTCGGCGGGGTTCACCTTTGCGTAGATCGGGGGCGCGGGCAGGTCGGACGGCAGCAGGTTGCCCGCTGCGTTGATCGCCGCCTGCACTTCCTGTTCGGCGATATCGAGCGGCAAATCAAGGCTGAACTGCAGCGTGATGACCGATGCGCCCGCCGAACTTTGCGACGACATCTGGTTCAGGCTCGCCATCTGCCCGAACTGCTTTTCGAGCGGCGCCGTGACGCTCGACGTCATCACGTCGGGCGACGCGCCCGGATAGAACGTCTGGACCTGGATCGTCGGATAGTCGACGGCGGGCAGCGCCGAGAGCGGCAAAAAGCGCAACGCGACGAGGCCGACCAGCATGATCGCCGCCATCAGGAGCGCCGTGCCGACCGGACGCAGAATAAAAATGCGGGATGGATTCATGCTTTCGAATTGCGCTTACTGCTGCGATTGCTGACGCCGATGACCGCCGTGGCGCGCACCCGACGCCGCCGAAGCCGGCGCCGCAGCCGACGCGCCCGATGCACCCGACGCGCCCGATGCCGCTTTCGCCTTTTCAGCCGGAATCGTGATTTTCGCGCCTTCCTTCAGGCGGTCCGAGCCGTCGATGACCACGCGCTCGCCGACTTGCAGTCCGGATTTGATGCTGGTGCGCTCGCCGTCGACCGGGCCGGTTTTCACGTTGCGCACGGTGACGGTGTTGTCCGGCTTCACGACGTACACGAACGCGCCCGACGAACCGTTGAGCACCGCCGGCGTCGGCACGATGGTCGCGTTCTTGATGACATCGACGAGCAGCTTCGTGTTCACGAACTGATTCGGGAAAAGCATGCCTTCCTTGTTGTCGAAGGTAGCGCGCAGCTTGACGGTGCCGGTCGTCGTGTCGATCTGGTTGTCGACGGTCTCGAGATAGCCCGCTTCGAGCGACGTGGTATTGGCGCGGTCATACGCCGTGACCGACATCTTCGTGCCCGCGTGCAGCGGCTTGAGAATCGCGGCGAGATTGTCTTCGGACGTGGTGAAGATCACGCTGATCGGCTGCAACTGCGTGATGACGACGACGCCGTTCGTGTCGCCCGTCGTCACGTAGTTGCCCGGATCGACCTGACGCAAGCCGACGCGCCCCGACACCGGCGCCGTGATGCGCGCGTAGGTCAGATCGAGCTTGTAGGTATCGACGTTGGCCTGATCCGACTTCACCGCGCCTTCGTACTGCTTGACGAGCGACGCCTGCGTGTCGACCTGCTGTTTCGCGATGGAATCCTGCGAGAGCAGCGTCTGATAGCGCTGCAGGTCGAGGCGCGCGGTCTGCAGCAGCGCCTGGTCTTTCGCGAGCGTGCCCTCGGCGTTGCGCAGCGAGATTTCATACGGACGCGGATCGATCTGCGCGAGCACGTCGCCCTTCTTGACCATCTGGCCTTCCTTGAACGCGACATCGACGAGCGTGCCGTTCAACTGCGTCTTGACCGTGACGTTCGCGAGCGGCGTCACGGTGCCGAGCGAATTGATGACCACAGGCATTTCGCCTTGGGTGACGGTCGCGACATGCACCGGCTGCGGCTGATTCATCGGATTCGGCATGCCGCGCCTTCCGCCTTGACGGGCTTCCGGCGCGCCGCTCGTGCCGCCGCTCTCGCCGCGATTCCACGGATGCCACCACGCAACTGCGCCGGCGACGATCAGGATCGCGACGATGAGCGGCACGACCCGGCGCCGCCGCGGCGCGGGTTCGATGGCGGCAGGCGTCGGAGGCGTCGGGCGCGAGTGCCCTGGGGGATTCTTTTGGTCGTCCATCGGTTCGGAGGCTGGTCTTTCAAATCTGTTCGGAGCGCGGACGGGCGGCGGTCACGGTTCAAGCGCCAGACGATGCGCCGCGCGCATGAACCGAGACCGAAGCGGAGGCCGTGAATGACGCGGGGCCGTTGAAAGCGGCTGGAAAGGCTGCCTGTCGAGCCAGGCGAGCGATCCGGCGCGACCCCGGTGCGCGCGAAGCATGATGCTACGTCCCGCACCCGAGGGCGTCCACCGGCCTTTCTTTCTGTTGATTACGAGTGTTACACGCGCAACCGGCCGCGCTTTCGAAGGCGTTCGGCCGCGCAGCGGCCGTCGCGTAGTCTAACTGGCGGCGCGCAATAGGTTCGGGGCGTGCGTTCCGCCGATCTCGCGTGTGATCTGCTCGACGCAATCGAGCAGGGCGGGCGCGACCTCGTCGATCAATATGTCGCGCGGACACTGATGCGCGGCGCCGCCGCAATTGACCGAATAGCGTTCTTCGGACGGCCCGACGAAGCCCGCCGCGACCGCATTCAATCCGTGATGCCATTCGCCGATGGAGATCGCGAAGCCGAGGCGCAACGCATCGTCGAGGCCGCGTTGCAAGCCGCCCGCGATGGCCGGCCAGTCGTCGCCGGATGCGATCTGCAAGCTGCCGATCAGCGCACGCCGATCCGCGTCGGACAACACCGCGAGATACGCGCGTCCGACAGCGGTGCGGCTCAGGTCCATCCTGCCGCCGACTTCCAGCCGCGACACCAGAACGGCGGACCGCGGCCGAATGGCATCGATTACAACCATCTCCAAACGATCGCGCACGGCGAGGTGCACCGAGAGACCAGTGCGCTCGGCGAGACGGATAAGAAACGGGCGCGCTCGAGCGCGAATATCGAAATTACGTAAGAATCCGTTGCTCAGTTCGAGAACGGACGCCGTCAGCACGAAGCGCTCGCTGTCGGGCAAGCGGTGCAGCAATCCGGCGCCGACGAGCGTCGCGGTGATCCGGGATATCGTGGGCTTCGGAATTCCCGTCCAGTCGGTCAGTTCGCGATTGCTCACCGGCGCGTCCGCGGCGGCGATCCGGCGCAGCACATCGAGCCCGCGGGCGAGCGCGGTCACTTCCTCGCCGTCCTTCTCCCGGGCGCGTTCGCGGCCCACCGACGGTTCGTTTTGCATAGGCATTCGTTAAGTGAAACATCGTTTTGTTTGATGACCTGGCGCAATTCTACAAGGCCAGCACGAGAAACTTGCAAACGATGCAAACCTTCAGGATAAGCTGTACCCGCAATGAAACTTTTATGTGTTTCGGTGCATGTTGAACGAAACTTGGGCAGTTGCCCGGACCGCGAGATTTTGCTTGACTTGAGCAGCGATCCCGGAAAAAATGGAACCGAATTTCGAAACCCGGGGTGACGTGCGCTTCAGCGCTTACCGCCCGAGCTTCGGAGACAGGCTCTCAGGTTCTAGCACGGCCCTCGGAATGGCTAGAACTTTTAAGGCGCTACGGAAACGTAGCGCCTTTTTTTTCGTCCGTGCGTTCGTCGAAAGTCTTGGCGCGAATATACCGGAAAGCGCGGGGGAGCCGGGTCTCGTCGTTCGGACGTCGAAAGGAAATGATGGGGAGAGAAGCGGCAGTCATCTTCGCTGCCGAAAGCAAAACGCGGCGCAATGTGCGCCGCGCTGGGAGATCAATACATGTTCGCAAACACGCGTGGCTGCCGAAGCAAGCGTTTGCCGCGCCCGATCCAGTAGACCGCTGCGCACACCAGCAATAGCGCGACCGAGTACACGACGAGCGGCGAAATTCGTTCGGGCGCGGGCGGGCTCGTCGCGATGAGCAGAGCCGCGAAGAATGCAGCGCCCGCCTGACAGAAAGCGCGGTGAGCGAGACTGCGACGCATGCGTGGAGTGGTGAAGCGGGAGACAGGGGCGCGAGTGAACGGCTCGAAGAGCATCAACCCTGCGACAAGGGCGACGGCGACATTCATGAAGAGCATGGTGCGAGACTTCGTGGGAGGCGGGACGGCGGCAAATATATGCCAACCGAATAGGGTGCCAAAACCAGAAGTCTCCGAAATGTAGAGGGAAAATTCTATTCGCCGCTCACCGCGGGTAAATCGTTTGCGCCAGCTATATGTAAGGCTGGCGCACCCCGTTGACCAGAGGCGAGGTTCCCCTGCGATGCAAGGTTTCAAAGTTCGATTCGAGTGCCGAGCAGCGTCAGGAATTGCCCGATCCACGCCGGATGCGCGGGCCATGCGGGCGCGGTGACGAAATTCGCATCGGTGATGGCCTCATCGACGGCGATATCGGCGTAAGTCGCGCCCGCGAGCCGCACTTCGGGCGCGCACGCCGGGTACGCGGAAATGCGCCGCCCTTCGATCACGCCCGCCGCCGCGAGCAATTGCGCGCCGTGGCAGACCGCGGCGATCGGCTTGTTCGCCTGCGCGAAGTGCCGCACGAGTTCGAGCACGCGATCGTTCAGGCGCAGATATTCCGGCGCGCGGCCGCCTGCGATCGCGAGCGCGTCGTAACGGGCCGGATCGATGTCGTCGAAGCTCGCATTCAGCGTGAAGCGATGTCCCGGCTTCTCCGTATAAGTCTGATCGCCTTCGAAATCGTGGATCGCCGTCTTCACGGTGTCGCCGCGCTTTTTACCGGGGCACACCGCATCCACCGTATGGCCGACGGCCTGCAACGCCTGAAACGGAACCATCGTTTCATAGTCCTCGGCGAAATCGCCGGTGAGAAACAGAATCTTCTTGGCAGCCATCGCTAACCTCGTCAGGGAATGGGTTGTCGGATGCTCGATGCCGCGCGCCGCTCCATCGCGCTCGCGCCGCGCGGATCAGTCTACTATTCGCGCCGCGCTTCGCATGTGACAGCGCGAAGCGACGCGCACCGACAGCGTATGATGGGCGCGAGTTTCGAGACGAAGGAAGGTATCACCATGCAGATGACTCCCATGACCCGCATCGCCGTGACGCTCGCCGCGCTGGGCGTGCTGGCCGCGTGCGAGAAGCACGACGCAACCGCGGGGCAGGCCGCGAGCGCTCTCAACAATCTGGCGAGCCAGACAAGCCAGAAGTTCGACCAGGCGGCGAGCTACGTCGGCCAGAAGGTCGATGCCGCGAAACAATCGGCGCAGCAGAACATCGACAGCGCCGGATCGATGCCCGATGTCTCCGCGAGCAGCGTCGCCGCGACGGCGCGATCGAACTTCGACAGCGCGGCGAGCGCGACGAACGCCGCGATCAACAATGCCGCGAGCGCGACGGGCGCGGGCTTGCAATCGGCGGGGCGCAAGCTGCAGGAATGGTCCGCGCAGTCGGGCGGCGCGTCGAATCCGCAAGCGAGCGCGCAAGGCTCGGTCGCCGGACCCACGTCCGAGTCCAGCGGCGCGCGCACCGAGATGGATAAATAGAGCTGTTTCGTCTGAAAAATCAACGCAGAAGCGCTTAACATTCGGTTACGTCCGCTTTGGGCGGCCTCCCTGTTATAGCCGCTAAACTGGCGGACTTTCAGAAATCGAGACCGTTATGAAGTCACGCAAGCTCGCGCCGCGAAGCGCGGCGGCGTCTGGCGCGATCTCCTGGATGGCGGCGTGCGTGCTGTTGCGCGCCGCACTCGCGCGCCACGCTGCGCGCGCGTTTTCGCTTGCAATGTCGTCGATGCTCGCCGCGCTGGCCGCGTCGATCGTGTTCGCCTCGCCTGCCGTCCAGGCCGCACAGGCCCTCACGCTGCCCACGTTCCAGGAACTGATCACGCCGGCCGCGCCCGCATCCGCACCGGATGCCGCGTCGGCGCCCGCGATGTCCGACGCCGAGATGCTGCGCTCGCTCGACAACATCATCGCCACCCTCGATAGCGACAAGCAGCGCACGGCGCTCGTCGCGCAGCTCAAGCATCTGCGCGATGCGAAGCGCGCCGCCGATTCCACCGCTCCGGCATCCGGCGCCGCGGCGGCCTCCGCGACGGCGGACACCGCCGCGAGCGGCACGGCAGCGGGCGCACAGCCGACTTCGGGAACGACGGCATCGTCGGTCGTGGCGACCATCGCGCAGAACGCGGGCTTGCTGGGCGCGATCGCGTCGGCGCTCACGAACATCGAGGCCGACGTGAAGCGCGGCAAGACGCCTATCGCCTATTGGGTCGGACGCTTCAACGCCGCCGGCAACGAGCTTTTCACGATCGTCACGAGCCAGAGCCGCGAATCGTTCGGCCGCACGCTCTTCAACTATTTCGCGACGCTCGCGGGCTGGGGCGCATGCGCGATGGCGCTCGTCTATCTGCAGCGGCGCGTGCGGGCGCGATTCGGCATCGACAGCGGCCTGCATTCGAACCCGACGACGCGCGAACTGCTGCTCTTCACGCTGCGCCGCGTCGCGCCGTACCTGTTCGCGTTCCTCGCGGCGCTCACGTTCACGCACTACATGCCGCTGTCGCTCGGCCGCACGCTCGCGATGGTCACCGCTTACGCGATCGTCGCGGGCGCGGTGTTCTCCGCAATCTGTCTCATCATGTTCTCGCTGTTCGGCTCGGCGCACCGGCGCGTCGCGGTGAACCTGCTCATCGGCCGCGCGCGGCGGCTTCTCTTTCTGATCGGCACGCTCGGCGCGCTCGGCGACGCCGCCGCGAATTACGACGTCGCGCAGCAGCTCGGCACCAATCTCTCCGCGCTGATCTCGACGTGCGCGAACATGGGCGCCGCGGCGCTCACCGCGTATTTCGCGCTCGCGTTCCAGCGGCCCGTCGCGCATCTGATCCGCAGCCGCACGTACGAGCAGCGCAACACGCGCAAGGCCGCGACCGAGACGTTCGAAGTGGTCGCGTCGCTTTGGCAGTTGCCGCTGCTGCTGCTCGCGTCGGCGTCGGTCGTGGCGACGCTCATGGGCATCGGTACGTCGGAAAACGTGCTGCAGATGGCGATCGCCACCGCGGGCCTGCTCGTCGTCGCGTTCTTTCTCTCGGCGATCGTCGTGCGTATCACGCGGCCCAAGTCGAGAAAACCGCGCCGCCAGTCGGCGTATGTGCGCAGGCTCGTCAAGTTCGTCGGCACGATGATCGTGGTCGGCGTCTGGCTCGTGTTCCTCGAATTGTCGTCGCGTTTCTGGGGATTCTCGCTCGCGCACATGGCCGAGGAGAGCGTCGCCGCGCGCGGCATCACGCACGCGGTCGGGATGATCGTGCTGACGTTCTTCGTCGTCTGGCTGATCTGGATTCTGATCGACACGGGCATTCAGGAAGCGCTCAGGCCCGACGCGGCGCGGCGCGGCGGACGCGGCCCGAGCATGCGCGCCCGCACGATGCTGCCGCTCGTGCGCAACGTGGTGTTCGTGTTCCTGCTGACGGTCGCCGCGATCGTCACCGCCGCGAATCTCGGCCTGAATGTGACGCCGCTGCTCGCGGGCGCGGGCGTGATCGGCCTCGCGGTGGGTTTCGGCGCGCAATCGCTCGTGGCGGATCTGATCACCGGGCTTTTCATCATCATCGAGGACACGATTTCGGTCGGCGATTCGATCGAGGTCGAAGGCGGTCACGCGGGCATCGTCGAAAGCCTGACGATCCGCACCGTGCGCCTGCGCGACGGCCAGGGCGCGATCCACGCGATTCCGTTCTCGCAGATCAAGACGGTGAAGAATCTGTCGCGCGATTTCGCGTACGCGGTGTTCGAGGTGCGCGTGCCGTTTTCGGCGGACGTCGACCAGGTCACGCAGATGATTCGCGAAGTCGGCGCGGATCTGCTGGACGATTTCCGCTATCGGCTCGAAATGCTCGGGCCGGTCGAAGTGTGGGGACTCGACCGCTTCGATCCGAACTGGATGGTCGTGAAAGGGCAGATCAAGACGCGCCCGTTGCAGCAATGGAGCGTCGCGCGGGCGTTCAATCTGCGTATCAAGCGCAAGATGGACGAAGCCGGCATCGAGATTCCGGTTCCGCAGATGCACGTGCAAATGACGCGCGACGCGATGTCGGGCGCGGACGCCGAAGGACGCGAGCGCGCGCGGCGCATCTGGACGGGCGAGGCGCCGGCGCCGGTGGAAGAGGAAGAAGAACTCGCGGCCGGGCCGGCCTTTGTGCGCGAGACGAAGATCGCCGCAGCCGCGGCCCGCGACGTTTCGCACGAACCCCAGCCGGCGCCGCCGCCGACCGATCAATCCGTGCAGATTCCGCCGCAGATTCCGACCGCGTCCGAGCCGGGGAAGGGCTGAGCTTTTTTCAGGCGGCGAGCAGATCGTTGACGTGTGTGGCGATCTGCTCGCCCGCGACGCCGTAGACATGCAGCGATACGGCGCGCGCGGCGGCATCGGCGGGATTGCCGAGCTGATGAATCGCGCCGCGTCCCGCATCCACATAGGACACCGCGCCCGGCGCGCGCGGATGACGCCGCGTCTCGATCGCGCGATGGGCGACTGCATCCCAGCGATAAAGCGTTTCTTCGAGCGCGCCATCGATCACCGCATAGCCGCACCATGTCCGATGACCATGCACCGGGCTCGCTTGCCCCGGCTCCCAGACGAGCGCGGCGATCGCGTAACGGTTGAGCGGGTCGGCGGCGAGCAGATGACGGCAATAGTTCCGCGGATCGCTCACGCGCTGATCGGGACGCAGCAGGCCCGGATCGGCGATCGCGCGTTGCAGCGCGAGGCGCACGCGCTCGCCGAACGACGCGCGCGAATCCGCTTCGGCGGTGGCGAATGCGGCGTCGATTTCGCGGCACAGTCGTTCGAGCGCGGGGCTTCGTAACGCGGCACAATCGGCGGCCGGGGAAGCCGCCAAAGCCGATGAAGAGGGCCGCGCCAGGCGGCTGACATGTTCGAGTCGCATAGTGGATGAGCCGTCGCGTCGTTGTTGTTCGATCCGCTCATTTATACCGGCTTGCCTCCAGAATTAGTTTCCATATAATTCCGCTCGACCATCAAGAAATAGAATAATTTCCTATAAGGGGTGCAGCATGGGAATGGACCTCATCGACCGCAAGCTGCTCGAATTGCTTCAGCAGGATGTGACGATGCCCATCGCGGAACTCGCGCAGCGCGTGAACCTTTCGCAGACGCCGTGCTGGAAACGCGTGCAGCGTCTGAAAGAGACGGGCGTGATCCGCGCGCAGGTTGCGTTGTGCGATCCGAAGAAGCTGGGCGTCGGGACGACGGTGTTCGTCGCGGTACGCACCAACCAGCACACGCAGACCTGGGCCGACGATTTCACGCGCGCCGTGCGCGATATTCCGGAAGTGGTCGAGGTGTACCGGATGAGCGGCGAGACCGATTATTTGTTGCGCGTCGTGGTGTCGGATATCGACGACTACGATCGCGTCTACAAGCAACTCATTCGCGCCGTGCCGCTGTATGACGTGAGCTCGAGTTTCGCGATGGAGCAGATCAAGTATTCGACGGCGTTGCCGGTGCGCCCCACGCTCGAACCCTGAACCGCCGACACATAAGAAAAGCCGCCCGGGCGGGCGGCTCAACACGTCCGGTCACTAGGTATCCCGGGATTGCCCCTTTAGCCCTTCCCGGGATCGGACGCGCATGGAATCGTGACTAGTATCGTCAATCGGACGGGCCGCGTTCAAGCGCGCGCGTGCAGCAGAGAATTTCGCGATGGCGGCGCGGGTTGCGAAACGACGATGGGCGCCCCGCAATCCAACTGAAACCCAACCCGAGTACCATAGCGGGTTCTTCCCGACACGCCGCCACGAATCCATTCATGAGCCACGACCCCCGCGATCCGCGCCGCCCGGACGGTACGCCGAAAAAGAATCCGACCCGCGCCGTCAGCGTGTTCATCGTCGTCGTGGTGCTGATCGTGATCGGCACGATCCTGTTCAACGCGATCCGCGAGAAGCGCGAGTTCGACGAGGAAAACGCGCAGCCATCCGCGGCGAGCGACGTGCGCCCCGCCGTGCCGGCGGTCGGCGCGTCGCAGTAGGCACGCGTCAAACCGGCAGGCGAATCTGCGCGGCGTCCTTCTCGATCAGCGATGACGCCGTCAGCATCTGCTTGCATTGATGCGCGAGCAGCTTGAGATCGTGAAGCGCATCGGCGGGCAGCGACTGCGCGCGCTCTGCATCGACGACCATCTTGTCCAGATCGCGCCGCAGTTGCTTGAGCGCGTCCGCGTGAGCGGGCGGCGCATCGGGCTTGGCGGCGCCGGGCAGTTCGCCCTCGGCCTCGGCGAGATTGTCGCGCACGATCCCGAAGGTGCGCTGCACCGGCTCGAACGGCTGACCGCCCACCTCGTTGAGCGATTGAAGCAGCGGCGCGGCGGCGGTGATCTGCGAGGCGAGCACATGGCTCTGCACGAGCAGATCGTTCAATTCGGCGGCATACCTTTGCTGCGCCTTGGGCTCCAGCATCATGCGCTGGAACGCCTGCGCGAGATTGGCGAACGCGATATGCACGTTCTTGCGCGCGAGCCGGTAGCGGAAGTCGCGGTCGAGCGCCGTGGCGGTCACCGTCGCCGCGGCGGATGCGCCCTTGCTCGCCGTGGCCGCCGTGCTCTCGCCGATGCTCACCGGCGATAAACGCTGCGCCGTCGCGCTCGCGGCTTTCATCGCGGAATCGGCGGCGGGAGGCGGCGTGGCGGCCATCGGCTCGACCGGTTCGCTGACCGCTTCCGCCGCGATCGTCACCGTTTGCGCGGGCGTCGCCACGGCCGACGACGTCGCCGCCACCGCACCCGCATTCGCATCGGCGAACACGGCGCGATCGACCGGCGTTTCGGCCGCCGGCGCGTGAACCGCAGCCGCGCGCGCCTTGTCGGTCTGCGTCCCGCGCCACCACCAGCTCGCTTCGAGATAATTGCGCGTCGCGGCGAGCAGATCCTTCACGGGCTTGCCCATCAGCCGATATTCCCAGTACGGAAACAGATGACTCGCCGCGATCGCGATCGCGCAGCCGACGACGGTGTCGATCGCGCGCTCGCCGATGATCCGCATGTTGCCCGGCGCGAGCAGATGGAACATCAGCAGCACATACGACGACGTGAACACGACGCTCGCCGCATAGTTGAAAAGCAGGAGGCTGTAGCTCATCACCATCGACGCAAACATCACGACGAGCAGGATATGCGGCTCCTTGAAGAACAGGATCAGCGCGATGGTCACCGCGCAGCCGATCGCCGTGCCGATGATCCGCTGCGTGTTGCGCTGCTTGGTGAGCGAGTAGCCGGGCTTCAGAATGATGACGGTCGTCATCACGATCCAGTACGCGTTCGTGAGCGGCAAGAGACGCCCGAGCCAGAAGCCGATACCCACGGCGATCGTCACGCGCAGCGCATGCCGGAAACTCGGCGACGACATCGTGAGGTTCGAGAATATCTGCATGAACGGCACGCGCCGGCTCGATATGAAGCGCGACAGCGCGTGGTCGATCTGCACTTCGGTTTCGGTGACGCTCGGTTCGTCGCGCGTGCGGCGGCGCATCTTGTCGATGAGACGCGTCGCGCTCCACAGACGCCTGAACACGGCGGCCGCCGCCGCGTACGCTTCGGGATTCTTCTCCGGCAGCCCGTGCTTGCGCATCAGTTCCAGTTCGTATTCGATCGCGCGCAGTTCGGCCTTCATGCTGATCTGCCGGCCGGCCGCCTTGTTCTGCAGCACCGCGAGCCCGATTTCCTCGAGATCCGCGCTCGCCTTGCGCATCAGGTCGCGATAGAAGATCAGCACGTCGGAGCCGGCGAACGTCTTTCTCACGAGCGGATAGTCCGTATGCGCGCCGACGAAGAACTCGTGCAGATCGACCACGTTGATGAACAGATTGAAGAGCCGCGCGCGCCGCGCGTTGAGCTTGCCGCTCTTCACCTTCGGCAAGTTGCGCAGCACGATGTCGCGCGCCGCTTCCTGCCGCTCGACGGCCGCAATCTGCTTTTCGATGAGCACGCGATAACACTCGTCGAGATCGGCGTCGCTGTCGTAGAACTCGGCGCGCGCGAGCAGATACTCCGCGCAACTGAAGATGCTTTCGGCCAGCGCCTGCTGCTCGATGCGATAGACGAGCAGCCGTGAGACCAGCGTCGCCCAATACGTGTACCAGAGGCCGCCCAGCAAAATCCACGATGCGTTGATGAGCGCCTGCATCGGCGTGAAATGCTCTTCCAGCGTGACGACCATCATGAAGAGCGTCGCGAAGCTGATCTGCGGCCAGCGATTGCCGTACACGACGATCAGCGACAGCACGAACGTCAGCGGCACGATGGTCAGCCAGAGCGTGATCGGATTCGCGGTCGCGATGCCCGTTGCGAGCGCCGCAAGAAAGCCGATCACCGTGCACGCGAGCATCTCGTTGTGCTTGTGCCTGAGCGGGCCGGGCATGTCGACGACGCACGCACCGAGCGCGCCGGTTGCGATCGTGAAACCAAGCTCGCGATTGTGAAAGACGGTGAGCATCAGGACGGCGGGCAGCGATACGCCGAGCGCGATGCGCAACCCGCCAAAGAAATACTGGCTGTAAATGAACTTCCTGATTTCGAACGAATAGCGCATCGACTTCCTGTTTTACGCTCGTTGACGTCATGGAGACGAAGCGAGAATCGAGTCTAACCCAACTCACCCGGGCTTCGACCCTCGGCCATTCGGCCAGGTTCTCGGCGGCACGTCCGCTTTGTTATGCTGGCGCATTAGCTGACAAAGCTTTTCAAATCGCGCGCCGGTGAAGCTTTCACAGACCGCATAGCAAGCCGCTTTCCATGCTCGAACTCTTCTATTCGAATCGTCACGAGACGCTCGCCGCAGCGCTCTTCGAAGACCTCGACGCGTTTGCGATGCGCGAGGGCGATCCCTTCGCGCGCGAGTCCGTCATCGTGCCGAGCGCGGCGTTGCGGCGCCGGCTCGAACTCGATATGGCGGAGCGCTTCGGCATCTGCGCGAACGTCGACTTCTGTTATCTCGCGCAATGGCTGTGGGCGCAGATCGGGCGCGTGCTGCCGGTGCCCGCGCATTCGCCGTTTTCGCCGGACCGGCTCGCGTGGCGTTGCTATCGGCTCTTCGAAGATCCATCGTTCGGCGATTCGGCGCGGCTATCGACGTATCTGAACGCCGCCGACGATTCCATGCGCTACGAACTCGCGCGGCGCATCGCGACAGTCTTCGATCACTATCTGACGTATCGGCCCGAGTGGCTCACGCATTGGCAGGCGGGCGGCTCGATTCTCACGGGAAGCAATGCCGAAATCGACGCGCGCGGCCCGCGTCTTTCTGGCGCGAACGACATCCAGCGCGAGGACGAGCGCTGGCAACGAGCGCTCTGGCGCGCACTGCTCGAAGACCTGTCCCGCGATGCGAACGGCGACGAGAAAGACCCGACGCCGCCCGCATACCGCTTCCTCGCCGGTTCCCCCGGCTTCGATCTCGATACGGTGATGCGCGCGCAATGGCCGAGCCGCATCAGCGTGTTCGCCTTGCCGACGATGCCGCCGCTGCACATCGCGCTCTTGCGCGAGCTGTCGCGCTGGATCGACGTGCGCGTCTATGCACAGAATCCTTGCCGCGAGTTCTGGTTCGACATCGTGAGCGAGGCGCGCGTCGAGCAACTCGAATTGAAGGGCGAGGCGGACTATCAGGAAGTCGGTCATCCGCTGCTCGCGGAGTGGGGCCGGCAGACGCAGGCGCAACTGCACATGCTGCACGAATTGACCGAGAGCGCGGCGTCGAGCGAGCGGCAACTGTACGAGAACAATCCCGCGCCTACGTGGCTCGCGCGTCTGCAAAACGGCATCCTCGCGCTCGATGAAGACAGCGCCGAGCCGCAGCCCGAGGACATCGTCGAGAACGGCATCGAAGTGCATGTTTGTCACAGCCTGTCGCGCCAGCTCGAAGTGCTGCACGACCGCTTGCTCGACTGGTTCGACGATATCGAAGGGCTGGAGCCTTCGGACGTGCTCGTCGCGTTTCCGGATCTCGCAGTCGCTGGGCCGCTCATCGACGGCATCTTCGGCACCGCGCCCGCGGGCGCGAGCAACGAGCGCCGGCGCATTCCGTATCGGATTACCGGCCTGCCGCCGTCGCAGGCGAATCCCGTCGCGCGCGCGCTCATCGACTGGCTCGCGCTCACCGAACGCAGCGTCGGCGCGCCCGAGCTCGTCGAATGGCTGCGCGTGGATGCGATCGCGGCGCGCTACGGCATCGACGCCGCCGCGCTCGAAACGGCGCAGGCGTGGCTCGCGGCGGCAGGCGCGCGGCGCGGCCTGCGTCCCGACGACGTGACGGCGGACGACGTGCCCGCCGCGCGTCACACATTCGCCGATGCGCTCACGCGGCTCTATCTCGGCTATGCGCTGCCGGGCGGCGGCGCGCCGGTCGCGGATTGGCTGCCGATCGAAGGGGCGAACGGGTCGGAGGCCGAATTGCTCGGCCGTCTCACGCGCTTCGTCGACGATATCGACGCGTTCGCCGAACGCATCGCGAGAGCGCGCACCGCGCGCGCCTGGGGCGATCTGCTGCTCGACGCGCTGGAGCGTTTTTTCGATGCGGGCGTCGCGTTCGCCGACGCCGTCGGCGACGTGCGCCGCGCGATCGATTCGCTGATCGCCGCAATGGACGAGGGCGCGGGCGAGACCGAAGTATCGGCCGCCGTGATCCGCACCGCGCTCACCGATACGCTCGACGATCCAGCGCGGGGCGGCGTGCCCTGGGGCGGCGTCACGTTCTCGTCGCTGACGAGCTTGCGCGGGCTGCCGTATCGCGTCGTGTGTCTGCTCGGCATGGACGACGGCATGCTGCCGAGCCTCGCGCGCGCCGACGAGTTCGATCTGATGGCGCGCTTCGGCAAGCTCGGCGACCGTCAGCGCCGCGACGACGAGCGCAATCTGTTTCTCGATCTCACGCTCGCGGCGCGCGACCGGCTGATGATCGCGTACACGGGCCGCAGCATCCGCGACAACGCCGTGCTGCCGCCCGCCGCGCTCATCGACGAACTGCTCGACTATCTCGCGCAGTCCGTCGCGGGCAAGCACGCGGCGCCGGACGAACTCGCGAACGCGCGCGCGCGCTTCGTGTTCGAGCATCCGCTGCAGCCGTATGCGCCCGAGTATTTTCGCGACGATGGCAGGCTCTTCACTTACGAACCCGAGCGCGCCGAACTCGCTCGCGCTTTGGAGTCGGGCAAGTCGCAGCCCGTCGCGCGATTCTTCAGCGCGCCGTTGCCGCCGGAAGACGACGCGCAGACCGTCGCGTTCGACGACTTCGTGCGCTTCTGGCGGCATCCGGCGCGCTCGCTGTTGCGCGACCGCCTGGGCATTGCGCTCGTCGATGCCGAGTCAGAACTCGACGACACCGAGCCGTTCGAGCTCGGCTTCGCGGGCCGCGATGCGCTCGCCGCGCGCGTGCTGCCGGCGCTGCTCGACGCCGCCGACGATGGCGAGCGCGCCGCGCGGGAACTCGCAAGACGCGTCGCGCGCGCGAGTCCCGAAATGCCGGGTGGCGCGACGGGCGGCGTGTGGCAGGCGCGCGAACTGCACGCGCTCGGGCAACTGGCGGAGCGCGTGCGGGCATCGACGTCGGCGGGCGTCGAACGTCTGCCGTTCTTGCTGGACGTGAGGCCACGCTGGCCCGACACCGCGGGCATCGCGCTATTCGGCGCGCACGACGATTCGCTCGTCGACGTCCGTCCGATGGCGCTCGTCGGCACGTTGAACGCGCTGACGCCGCAAGGCCAGGTGATCTATCGCTACGACGCACCGCGCGCACGCGATTATCTGTCGGCGTGGCTCGCGCATCTCGCCTACTGCGCGGCGCTGCCCGACGGACCGCGCCGCACGATCTGGCATGGGCGCGGCGCACAATCGGCGGATTTCGAACTGATGCCCGTCGCCGATCCGCTCGCGCATCTCGCCGCGCTCGCGTCGCTCTATCGCGCGGGACGCCGCATGCCGCTGCGCTTCTTTCCGAAGAGCGCGTGGCTCAAGGTGAAGGAGGGCGATTCGAAAGCGCAGGCCGCGTGGGAATCCGAGCGCACGCACGCCGAATCCGACGATCCGGTGTTTCGCATCGCCTTTCGCGGCGCGGACCTCGCACTCGACGACGCCTTCGCCGCGCTCGCGCGCATCGTGTTCGAACCGCTCGTGCAACATCTGCGGAGCGGCGCATGACCAACCTGACTTCATCTCTGGACAACATCGGCGTGCAGGAACTCGACGTCTTCTCTTGCGCGCTCGACGGCGTCAATCAGATCGAGGCTTCCGCCGGCACCGGCAAGACCTGGAACATCTGCGCGCTCTACGTGCGGCTGCTGCTCGAAAAGCGCCTGTCCGTCGAGCAGATTCTAGTCGTCACGTTCACGAAGGCGGCGACCGCCGAGCTGCACGAGCGCATCCGCTCGCGGCTCGCGGGCGTTGCGCATGCGATCGAAAACGGCGATGCGGCGGGCGATCCGTTCATCGAGCAACTGTTCGACACGACGCTCGCCGGCATCGACGCAGACGAAGCCGCGAAGCGCCTGCGCATCGCGGTGTCGACCTTCGATCAGGCCGCGATCCACACGATTCACGCGTTCTGCCAGCGCGCGCTGCAGGAAGCGCCGTTCGCCGCGGCGATGCCGTTCGCGTTCGAAATGGAAGCCGACGACAGCGCGTTGCGCTTCGAACTCGCCGCCGACTTCTGGCGCGAGCGCGTCGAGCCGGTGGCGGCGCGCGTGCCGTCGTTCGCGTCCTGGCTCGTCGCGAAGGGCGCGGGTCCGGCATCGCTCGATGCGCAGCTCGCGCGGCGTCTGAAGAAGCCGCTCGCGGCGCTGCGTTTCGGTGACTTCGGCGCCGCGCAAACCGCCGACATGCAGGCGCTCTTCGACCAAGCCTGCGCGTTGTGGCACGCCGAGCGCGACGGCATCGTGAAGCTGCTCTCCGACGCGAAGGATGCGCTGAAAGCGAACAGCTACAGCACGAAGATCGTCGGCGAGGCCATCGAGGCATGGAGCGCCTACTTCGCGGAAGGCGATTGCCACGCGCCGCCGCCCGAGCGGGCGCTCAAGCTCACGGCGACCGCGCTCGCCAAGGGCACCAAGGTCAAGAACACGCCGCCCGCGCACGCCTTCTTCGATCAGGCCGATGCGCTCGCCGCGTCCGCCGCCGCCGCCGAGGCATCGCAGCGCGCGATGTGGCTCGACATCGTGCGTGAATGGCTCGATCACGCGCCTTCGGAACTCGCCGCGCGCAAGCGCGCGCGCCGCGTCGTGTCGTTCGACGATCTGCTGTCGAACCTGCATCACGCGCTCGTGAAGCACGCGTGGCTCGCCGAGGCGTTGCGCGCGCGTTATCCAGCCGCGCTCATCGACGAATTTCAGGACACGGACCCGCTGCAGTTCGCGATCTTCGATCGCGTATTCGCGCCGCACGGGCCGCTCTTTCTCGTCGGCGACCCGAAGCAGGCGATCTACAGCTTCCGCGCCGCCGACCTCCACACGTATCTCGCCGCGCGCGACGGCGCGAGCGCGCGCTACACGCTCGCGGTCAACCAGCGCTCCACGCCGCCGATCATCGAGGCGTGCAACCGGCTGTTCGAGGCGAATCCGTCGGCGTTCATCCTAGATGGGCTCGACTATCAGCCGGTGCGCGCGGGCACGCGTCAGCGCGGACCGTTCGTCGACAACACGCCGGCCGCCGCGTATTCGGACATCGCGGATTTCTGCGTGTGGATGCTGCCGCACGGCGAATCGGTGCTTGTGAAAGCGAATGCGCAGCGCGATGCCGCAGAGGCCTGCGCCGCAGAGATCGCGCGGCTGTTGCGCGGTGCGCAGCGCGGCGAAGTGACCATCGGGAAAGCGCCGCTGTCGGCGGGCGATATCGCCGTGCTCGTGCGGACGCATCGGCAGGGCAGTCTCGTGAAGCGCGTGCTCGCGGCATGGGGCATCGGCAGCGTGGAGCTCGCGCAGGCGTCCGTGTTCGGCTCGCTCGATGCCGAGCAGATCGAGCGCGTGCTCGCCGCCATCGACACGCCGGGCGATCTGCGCCGCCTGCGCGCCGCGCTCGCCACCGACTGGTTCGGGCTCGACGCCGCCGCGCTCTGGCGGCTCGAACACGCGGACGCCGCCGATCCGCACGGCGAGCCGATCGATTCGACGAGCTGGGTCGAGCGCTTCTCGCGCTATCGCACGATCTGGCACGAGCGCGGCTTCGCGGTGATGTGGCGCACGCTCGCGCGCGAGCTGTCGATCGCGACGCGTCTCGTCGCACGGCCCGACGGCGAGCGCCGGCTCACGAACGTGAATCATCTGGCGGAGCTGCTGCAGGCGCGCTCGGCCGAACAGCCCGGCATCGCGCCGACGCTGCGCTGGCTCGCGGCGCAACGCGAGCAGCAGGGCGGCGGCGAGGAAGCGCAACTGCGTCTCGAATCGGACCGCAATCTCGTGCAGATCGTGACCGTGCACAAGTCGAAAGGGCTTGAGTATGGGGTCGTGTTCTGTCCGTTCCTGAACGACGGCGCGTCGCGCGAGGCGTCGAAATCCGGTTTGCCCGATGCGCGCGAGTATCACGACGACGCGGGCGTGGCGGTGCTGCATTACGGCATGGAAGGCGACGAAGACGATCTCGCGAGTGCGGCCATTGCGCGCGAGCAGGCGGCCGAGAGCGCGCGTCTCGTGTATGTCGCGCTGACGCGCGCGGTGTTCCGCTGCTATGTCGTCGCGGGTTCTTATCTGTCGAGCCGGTCGACGAAGGAGTCGCGCCGAAGCGTCCTCAACTGGCTCGTCGCGGGTGGCGGAAAAGACTTCGATGCGTTCTGCGATGCGCCGCCCGAGGAAGCGGAAATCGTCGCGGCGTGGCATGCGGTTGCGGCGCGGTCGCAGGGCGCGATCGGCGTCGCGCCGCTGCCGGTGATCGACACGCGCGAGCCGCTCGAAGCCGACGCGTCCCACGAACACGACATCGCCGCGCGCACGAACCGGCGCATCCTGCGCGATCGCTGGCGCATGGCGAGCTTCAGTTCGCTGATCGCGGCGGGCGCGCGCGACGAGGCGAATCAGGCGCAGCCGGTGGAAGCGCGTCCGGATCACGACGAACTCGCCGCGCTCGATGACACCGCGCGCACGGACGCCGCTTCAAGTGACGAATCGCCGCTCGATCCCGACGACATTCTCGCGTTTCCGCGCGGCGCGGCGGCGGGCGAATGCCTGCATCGCATGTTCGAGCTGGCGGATTTCACCGATGAGTCGAGCTGGCCGGCCGCCGTCGAGCGCGCGCTGCACGAGCATCCGACGCCCGCGCCGGAAGCGCTCGCGCCGCGTCTGCGTCCGATGATGCTGCGTCTCATCGGCGACACCGTGAGGAGCGAAATCGCGCCCGGCATGCGGCTCGCGACCATCCCGACGCCGCGCCGCATGAACGAACTGGAGTTCCTGTTCCCGGCGGATTCGCTCGATTTCAGCGCGTTGCGGCGTCTGCTCGCGGCGCACGGTTTTCCCGACGTCGCGCTGGAGGCGGGCGCGTTGCGCGGATTCATCAAGGGTTTCATCGACATGATCGTCGAGCACGAAGGCCGTTTCTGGATCATCGACTGGAAGTCGAATCACCTGGGCGATGCCGCTTCCGACTACGCCGCCGCGCCGCTCGCCACGGCAATGGCGGAGCACGCGTATCACCTTCAGGCGCTCATTTACGTGGTCGCGCTGCATCGATATTTGCGCGCGCGGCTCGCGGGCTATGCGTACGACACGCATGTCGGCGGCTATCTGTATCTGTTCGTGCGCGGCGTGCGCCCGGACTGGCGCGACGGTGAAGAAGCGTGCGGCGTGCATCGCGGACGGCCGTCGCTGGAACTGGTCGAGGCGCTCGATCGTTTGATGTCGGGAGGCGCGGCATGAGCACGCTCGATGCAATGCAGGCGACGCGCCCCGTGCCCGCGCCCGCCGATGAAAGCGCGGCGCTCGCCGAAGGTTTCGCGCGGCGCATGAGCGCGCTCGCGGCGCGCCTGAACGCAGACGAACGCAGCGTGCTGTGGGCCGAACGCGCCGCGCTCGCGATGAGCCGCGCGACCGCGCAAGGCCACGTGTGCCTGCCGCTCGCCGCGCTCGCGCGCCGTCACGACGCGCGTTTCGACGAGGCGCGCGACGCGCTGCTTGCAAGCGGTGTCGCGTGCCTCGTGCGCGGCGGCGCGCGCGCGGACGCGGCCGACCTGCTGCCGCTCGTCATCGACGAGGACGGGCGGCTTTATCTCGCGCGCTACTTCGACTACGAGCGCAGGCTCGCGTGCTCGCTCGTCGAACGTTCGCGCGATACGCGCATGACCGCTTCGCGAGAGGACATCGCGCGACAGGCCGAACGCATCGCGCGCTATTTCGGCCCGCACGCGGATGACGACATCGACTGGCAGCGGGTCGCGGCGTTCGTCGCGCTGGCGGGACGGCTGACGATCGTGAGCGGCGGGCCGGGCACCGGCAAGACGACGACCGTCGTCGGCGTGCTCGCGTGTCTGCTCGACGCGGATCCGGACTTGCGCATCGCGCTCGCCGCGCCGACCGGCAAGGCGGCGCAGCGCATGCAGGAGGCGCTCATCGAACGCGCGGACAAGCTGCCGCCCGAACTCGCCGAACGCCTGCCGCGCACGTCGTTCACGTTGCAGCGATTGCTCGGCGTGCAGTCGGACGGGCGCTTCCGGCATCATCGCGACAATCCGTTGCCGTATGACGTGATCGTCGTCGACGAAGCCTCGATGATCGACGTCGCGCTCGCCGCCCATCTGCTCGAAGCCGTCGCGCCGGCGAGCCGTCTCGTGATGCTCGGCGACAAGGATCAACTGTCGGCGGTGGAAGCGGGCGCGGTGTTCGCGGAACTGAGCGCGGAGCCGTCGTTCAGCCATGCGGGCGTGGCGCGCATCGCGGCGGCGCTTTCGGTCGATGCGAAGCGCCTCGAAGCCGCATTGCCGAACGCCGCGCCCATCGACGATTCCGAGGGCTACGGCGATCTCTTCGACGCGAAGGCCGAGCCCGCGCTCACCGATTGCGTCGTGTGGCTGCAGAAGAACTATCGCTTCGGGCTCGATTCGGACATCGGGCGTCTGTCGATCGCAATCCGCAATGGCGACGAACGGGCCGCGCTCGATGCGCTCGATCCATCGGGCGAGCGCGCGGCCGTGCTCTTCGACGATGGCGACGCGACGCTGTCCGAGCGCACCCTCGCGCGTCTCGCGAAAGGCTTCGCGCCGTACGCGGACGCGCTATCGGCCGTGCTCGACGGCGAGCAAGCGGATCACGCCCGACTCTTCGATGCGCTGAATCGCTTCCGCGTGCTGTGCGCGACGCGCAAGGGGCCGCGCGGCGTCGACGAAGTGAACGCGCGCATCGCGGCGAAAGTGCGCGAGCAAGCGGGCATTGCGCTTGCACTCGGTGCACAGTGGTTCGCCGGACGGCCGGTGATCGTCACGCGCAACGACTACGCGCTCGGGCTTTTCAACGGCGATATCGGCATCGCGCTGCCTGGCGCCGACGGCCTGTTGCGCGTCGCGTTCCGCCTGGCCGATGGCGCGCTGCGCTACGTGTCGCCCGCTGCGCTGCCGCCGCACGACACCGCGTTCGCGCTCACCGTGCACAAGTCGCAAGGCTCGGAGTTCGAGCACGCGGCGCTCGTGTTGCCCGGCGCGTTCGTGCGCGTGTTGTCGCGCGAGCTGGTGTACACGGCGATCACGCGGGCGAAGCGCAGAGTCGAAGTGATCGGCTCGGCGGCGATCTTCGCGCAAGCCGTCCGGGAGCCGACGCGCCGCGACTCCGGGCTGGCCGCGAGAATGCGGCGCCTATCAAGGGAATTCGACCGATGACCATCACCGACAGCCTCGCCGTCCCGCCCAACGAAATCGAGCTGACGGCCGTGCGCGCGCAAGGCGCGGGCGGTCAGAACGTCAACAAGGTGTCGAGCGCGATCCATCTGCGCTTCGACATCCGCGGGTCTTCGTTGCCGGAGCACATCAAGGCGCGTCTGCTCGCGCTTTCCGACAGCCGCGTCACGCGCGAGGGCGTGATCGTCATCAAGGCGCAGGAGCATCGCACGCAGGACATGAATCGCGCGGCGGCGCTCGCGCGTCTCGACGAACTCATCCGCAGCGTGTCGGTCACGCGCCGCAAGCGAATCGCGACGAAGCCGACGCGCGCATCGCAGTTGCGGCGCGTCGAAGGCAAGGTGAAACGCGGCGCGATCAAGGCGGGGCGCGGGCCGGTGCGGGGCGAATGACTCAGCTTTGCCACTTCGGCGGCATGTCGACGCGCGGCCCGAAGAACCACGACTTGAGCACGTCGCGTCCGATCACGCGGCCCAGTTCGGCGAACGCACAGTAGTTGCCGATCATCAGCACGAGAAGGATCTGGACGGCCCAGAACTGCGGCCAGTTGATATGCGCGATGAGCGCCTGATTCGCGGCAGCAAGGCCGTGGGTCTCCTTCCAGAAGTCCAGCAGCCGCTCGAGATAGTGCAGGATGCCAGCGATGGCCGTGTAGATCAGCGTTTTCCAGGCGGCGTTCCAGACCAGCGGACGGTCCGGATAGCGGTTGATGAACGGCAGCATGTTGGCGATCAGCACGGACTTGCCGAGAATCAGCGAAGCGACGAGCACTGACATCGACGAGGTCAGCGAAATGCCGGTGCCCATTACCATCAACGCGCGCACGATGGCGACGGCATGCAGGAGGATGAAAAAGAAAACGGTCGGCGGGACCATTTTCATCATTTCGTGCTTGAGCTTGGCGAACAGATCGTGCATGACGGCTCCCGGCAAAAGCGCGAAGGATGACGCGGCGCCGCACGGCGTGCAACGGCATCCAAACAATTTCACCCTTGCGGACGATGCCGCCCGCACACCGCCGCTTTTCCCGAAAGCAGTATAGTCAGCGCGCGAATTTTCGCCGTCCGACGAACGGCACGCGTTTCACCACGCCCGTCGCGAGCGCGGTGCCCGCGAGCACGATCGCGCAGCCCGCCATCATGACGAGCGAGACGTGCTCGCCGAGAAAGAGCGCGCCCCACAGAATGCCGAACAGCGGAATCACGAACGTGACGGTCATCGCGCGCGCCGGGCCCGCGACCGCGACCAGATGGAAGTAGATGAAATACGCGATCCCCGTGCAGCCGATGCCGAGCGCGAGCACCGCGCCCCATGCGTGCGCGGAAACCGGCGCGGCGGGCCAGGTAAAGAGCGCGATCGGCGCGAGCGTGAGCGTTGCGCCGATCATGCTGCCGGCCGCGTTGGTCATCGCGTCGACGTCCATCAGATACTTTTTCGCGAAGTTGCCCGCGACGCCGTAAAGCGCCGACGCCGCCAGCGCCGCCGCCGCCGCGAGCATGCCTTGCACCGGCAGCGCGGCGGCTTGCCCGGCGTGCTCCGGCGCGATCTGGTTCCACACCAGCACGAGCACGCCCGCGAAGCCGATCGCCATGCCGATCGTGCGCGCGGTCGTCAGGCGATCCTTGAGCCACAGGAAAGCGACGAGCGCGCCGAACAGCGGCGTCGTCGCGTTGATGACGGACGTGGCCCCGGCCGAAAGCGTCAATTCGGCATACGCGAAGAGACAAAACGGCGCGGCCGAGTTGAGAATGCCGACGGCGAGCAACTGAAGCCAGCGTTTCTTCAGCGTCGCGGCGGTTTCAGCGAGCGGCCGCCGCGAAAGCAGCATCGCGATCAGGAACACGGCGCCGATGCCCACGCGCACGGCCATCAGCGGCGCGACGCCGAACTCGGCGACGCCCACGCGGATGAAGAGAAACGACGCGCCCCACAGGGCGGCGAGGACGATCAGTTGCAGCAGATTGGCGGGTGACATGGCGGGCGGACTTCGCAAGGCTCATCGAAAGTCCGCGCATGTTAGCACCGCGTTCGTCTCAGAAATGGTCCGCCGGACGAAAGCGCAAGAAGCGGGAGAAACAGGAGAAGCGCGAAAGCTCAATGCGGCGGGATCATCCACGTCAGCACGTTTTGCTGCAGCCACACGAGCACGCCGAGCAGGATCGTCAGCAAGATCGAATGCTTGAACGTGCGCGCGAACACGAGGCCTTCCTTGCCTTTGAGCTCGGTGGTCGCGACGCCGGTCGAGATGTTTTGCGGCGAGATCATCTTGCCCATCACGCCGCCCGACGAATTGGTCGCCGCCATCAGCACCGGATTGAGGTTGAGCTGGTTCGCCGCGACGACCTGCAGATTGCCGAAGAGCGCGTTGCCCGACGTGTCGCTGCCGGAGAGGAACACCGCGACCCACCCGAGGAACGCGGACACGAGCGGGAAGAACGGCCCGACCGACGCCACGCCCAGACCGAGCGTGTAGTTCATGCCCGAGTAGTTCATCAGATACGCGAGGCCGACGATCGTCGCGACCGTCAGAATGGCGATGCGCGTCTGCACCCACGTATCGCCGATCGCCGCGACGTATTCGCGCGCGGGCAGCTTCACCATCAACGCGGTGATGATCGACGCGACCAGGATCGCCGTGCCCGTCGCGAGTGGCTGGAAGTCCCAGATCGCGCCGTAAGGCTGCTTGTAGAGCGTGATGTAGACCGCCTTGTCGAGGCCCGGCCACGCGATTTTCACGTCGCCGATCATGAAGATCTTGAGCACCGTCCACACGATCACGACCACCGAGACCACGATCCACGGCACCCAGCCCTGGCCGCCCGGAATCGCCGAACGCGTCGCGCCGGCGCGCTCGACGTTCACCGCGAAGCGCTCGTCCGCGACGGGCTTCCACACGCGCAGGAACGCGATCGTCACGATCAGCGAGACGAGCGACGAAAGCACGTCGGTGAGCGCATAGCTGATGTAGTTCGACGTCACGAACTGCGTCAATGCGAACACGCCGCCCGAGACGAGCAGCACGGGCCAGATACGCATCATGTTGCGAAAGCCCGCGTAGATACCGATCACATAGAAGGGCAGAAAGAGCGCGAAGAACGGCAACTGGCGACCGACCATTTTGGCGAGCGCATCGGTGGGCAGGTGCGTCACTGCGCCGAGCACGGTGATCGGCACGCCGAGCGCGCCGAACGCGACCGGCGCCGTGTTGAAGATCAACGTGAAGGTCAGCGCTTCGAGCGTCGGGAAGCCGAGCAGGATCAAGAGCGAACTCGTGATTGCGATCGGCGTGCCGAAGCCCGAAATCCCTTCGAGCAGCGCGCCGAACGAGAAGCCGATCACGACGAGCACGATGCGCCGGTCGTTCGGCAGGTTATCGACCATCCACACGCGAAACGCTTCGAAGCGCCCCGAGCGTTGCGCGACGTTGTAGAGCAGGATCGCGGCGAAGACGATCCACATGACCGGCCACAGCGCGAACACGGCGCCGGCCGCGACCGAATCGAGCGCGAGCCCGACCGGAAAATGCCAGCCCGCGATGGCGATGACGAGCGCAAGGACCAGCCCCGCGAGCGACGCCTGCCACGCGGGACGGCGCGCCCAGCCGAGCAGCACGAGCACGAGGATGATCGGCAGCGCGGCGACGATGAAGGATGCGAACAGGGAATTGGCGATCGGGGTGAGTAGCTGGTGGAACATCGGGTCTCCTTCGTTCTGTCATGAACCGAAGCGGCGCCAACGCGAAGCCGCGATGCGCGTGGAGTTCGATGTCCGGCCGCCGGCTTAAGCAACCGCATAACGCGCACACTAAGAATAGGGCGCGAAGGGCATGCGTCAAGGCGTGAATGCCCGTCCATTCCGGCCACGGCGTGGCGCGCAGAGGTGAATGGACGTGAAGGGACGCGCCGCTTGCGGGCGCGTCATCGATGCGGACGGAGAAGCACGGACGAGCGCGATCAGCCCTCGGCGACGGCGCTCGGCGCGCTCTCGTCGCGACCGGCCGATGGCGTCTGGCGGAAGACCCACACGGTCAGAAGGCCGAGCGAGGCGAAAATCCACAGCAGGAAAAACACGAAGGCCATCATGTCCGATCCCCCGATACGGAAAAGTGCGCGGAACAACGGTTATCGCCGTTGCGACTCGATGCAGGGAAGCTATGTAGCCAAAACCGTGCCAATCATCTGGCGAATAGTGGCGAAGCCTTGTCGGATAAGGAAAGTGCGCCGGCGCACGATGAAGCGCGTCGTGCGCGCGAGCCCGTGTCGAAAGGAAAATGTTGCAGCAGTGTTACGCGGCAAGGCGACAAACGGCTTTTTGTCTCACCTGGCGTATCGCGGCGCGGCGATCAGTGTCCGCGGCCGCCGCCTCCGCCGCCATGCCAACTGCCGCCGCCGCCGTGCCAGCCGCCGCCCCCATGCCACCCGCCGCCGCCGTGCCATCCGCCACCGTGGTAGCCGCCGCGATAGCCATGTCCCCAGCAGCATCCGCTGCCGCCCCAGTAGCCGAAGCTGAACGAAACCGCCGGATAACCGTAGCCGTAGCCGTAGTACGCCGGATAGCCGTAGTACGGGTAAGCCGCATACGGCGGGTAATACGGATAGGGATACGTCCGGTAGTAGTCGGAGTACGACGAGCCGACGGCGTATTCGTACTGTGGCGGCAAGGTCGCGGATGACGTCGGCGTGGCCGCCGTGCCGGACGCGGGCAACGCGAATTCCCGCTGCGTGTAGGTCGCGCCGACGACAGGCGCGGGCGGATAAGCTGGATAAGCCGGATAACCGTAAGGGTAATAACATCCGCCGAGAAGAAGCCCGGCGGCGAGCGCTGCGGCGGCCGTCCCGGGTCCGGACATGCTGCGGGCGGAAATCATGGCACTGCTCCTTGCGTTACGGCTTGCGGGACGTGGGATCGAATGAAATTGGCCCCTTAAGAAGCAGCTTAGTCGAACGACAACCGGGAGGCGCGCCGCGTGATGTGAAAAAGCATTGCGGCGCGCGTTTATGTAACAGAAATGAAACAGCGGGTCGTTGATGGCGGCGAAACGCGTCCGTTGCGTCGTTCAGACGATGTTCGCGCTACTTCCCGACCTGATTGCCGATAATCCCGCCGACCGCCGCGCCGCCGAGCGTCGAAAGCGCGCTGCCGCCGATCACCGCGCCGCCCGCCGCACCGACGCCGGCGCCGATAGCCGTATCCCGTTGACGCGTGGTCATGTCGCCGCAAGCGGTCAGTCCTCCCAGAAACCCAACGATCATTGCAGCGGCGCCGATCTGTTTGATGATTTTCATGTCGACTCTCCAATTCGAAGATGAGATGAATCGGCTGCGGCTCGGCCGCATTTGCGCCGGTTCACGCACTCAACCAGCAGAAAAGATGCCCGAATCGTCGGATGAACCGCTCATTCAGGCCCGACAAGGCTTTGCGCCCGGCGCACACATAAAAAACGGCCTGCCGCACGCGCTGTGCGACAGGCCGTTGTCAGCGAGTCAGAAGCTTCAGGTCGGCTGATAGATTTCCGAGCCCTTTTTCACGAACTCGATCGCCTTCGTCTCCATGCCCTTGGCGAGCGCCTCGCTTTCGCTGACACCTTGCTTCGCCGCGAAATCGCGCACGTCCTGCGTGATCTTCATCGAGCAGAAGTGCGGGCCGCACATCGAGCAGAAATGCGCGACCTTCGCGGAATCCTTCGGCAGCGTTTCGTCGTGGAATTCGCGCGCCTTGTCCGGATCGAGACCGAGATTGAACTGGTCTTCCCAGCGGAATTCGAAGCGTGCCTTCGACAGCGCGTTGTCCCGCACCTGCGCGCCCGGATGACCCTTCGCGAGATCGGCCGCGTGCGCCGCGAGCTTGTACGTGATGATGCCTTCCTTCACGTCGTCCTTGTTCGGCAGCCCCAGGTGTTCCTTGGGCGTGACGTAGCAGAGCATCGCGGTGCCGAACCAGCCGATCATCGCAGCGCCGATGCCCGACGTGATGTGGTCGTAACCCGGCGCGATGTCGGTCGTCAGCGGCCCGAGCGTGTAGAAGGGCGCTTCGTCGCACCATTCCAGTTGCAGGTCCATGTTTTCCTTGATGAGCTGCATCGGAACGTGGCCGGGGCCTTCGATCATCACCTGCACGTCGTGCTTCCACGCGATCTGCGTCAGTTCGCCGAGCGTCTTCAGTTCGCCGAGCTGGGCTTCGTCATTGGCGTCGTAGATCGAGCCGGGGCGCAGGCCGTCGCCGAGGGAGAACGAGACATCGTATTGCTTCATGATTTCGCAGATGTCTTCGAAGTGCTCGTAAATGAAGCTTTCCTTGTGATGCGCGAGGCACCACTTCGCCATGATCGAGCCGCCGCGCGACACGATGCCCGTCATGCGGTTCGCGGTCAGCGGCACGTATTGCAGGCGCACGCCGGCGTGAATCGTGAAGTAATCGACGCCTTGCTCCGCCTGCTCGATGAGCGTGTCGCGGAAGATTTCCCACGTCAGGTCTTCGGCCTTGCCGTTCACCTTTTCGAGCGCCTGATAGATCGGCACCGTGCCGATCGGCACCGGCGAATTGCGGATGATCCACTCGCGCGTTTCGTGGATGTGCTTGCCGGTCGACAGATCCATGACCGTGTCGCCGCCCCAGCGAATCGCCCACGTCATCTTGTCGACTTCCTCGCCGATCGACGACGTGACCGCCGAATTGCCGATGTTCGCGTTGATCTTCACGAGGAAGTTGCGGCCGATGATCATCGGCTCGCTTTCCGGGTGATTGATGTTCGCGGGGATGATCGCGCGGCCGCGCGCCACTTCCTCGCGCACGAATTCAGGCGTGATTTCCTTCGCCGCGTCCTTGCCGAACGCCGCCGCGCCGAAGGCTTGTCCGGCGTGCTGGCGGCCCATCATCTTCGCGAGCTTTTCGCCGTTGGGGCCGCTCGTGCGCAGGCTTTCGAGATACTCCGCGCGACGCTGGTTCTCGCGAATCGCGATGTACTCCATCTCCGGCGTGATGATGCCTTGCCGCGCGTAGTGCATCTGCGAGACGTTCTTGCCGGCGAGCGCGCGGCGCGGATGACGGTGCAAACCCGGAAAGCGCAGTTCGGCCGTTTTCGGATCGGCGGCGCGCTCGCGGCCGAACTCGCTCGACAGGCCGCTCAGTTCCTCGGTGTCGCCGCGCTTTTCGATCCACGCGCCGCGCAGCGCGGGCAGACCGCTGCGAATGTCGATCTGCGCGTCGGGATCGGTATACGGGCCCGACGTGTCGTACACGTAGACGGGCGGATTCTTCTCGCCGCCGAAGCCGTCGGGCGTGTCGGATTGCGTGATCTCGCGCATCGGCACGCGGATGTCGGGCGTCGAACCTTCGACATAGACCTTGCGCGAGTTCGGCAGCGGCGCGATGGCGGCGGCATCGACGACGGCGTTTTCCGAGAGGAACTTCGGGTTGGCATTCATGTGCTTGATCTCCTAAGGGACGTTTTTTTTCAGCACGAGCGATGTCGTAGCTCGTGGTGACTCAGGAGCTAAACAGGGAGGAACGAGATGGAAAGGTACGGGTTCGGTTGAAGTGGCGTGGACTGCGGCCTATGGAACCCGAACGCTTCCCTGCGCTGGCATTATCCAGATCAGGTTCAAAGGGTATTTCTCACCCACGCCACACGAAGCGCTTCGTCGATGAAACCGCACGAAACCGCGATGTGCAACGCAGGACCCCCGCGTTAGCAGCCGACACGTTACACCGCGGCGTGGCGTCTTGGCAACCATCCCGAAAATGAGCCGATGGATGCGAGCGCTTACTGCATAATGTCGGGCGCCGCGGATTTCCGGGTTTTCCCGAAGGTCGCGCGGTCCTTCCTCGCGCCATTCCCCTTTGCTTTACGCCATGTCGTTCTGTCTGGTTTTGCCCGTTTTTCTCCGGCGCGCAGCCGTCGCCGCGGAGTGATGCATGTCCGCACTGCCTCCGCCGCGCCTGCCGTTCAGCTTCCCTGACCGTTTTCCGTTTCGCGCGCCGCGCTCTTTCAAGGGGCAGGTCGCGCTTGCACTGACGGTCGTCTATCTCGTTTGGGGATCGACGTATCTCGGCATCCATCTCGCGCTCGAATCTTTTCCGCCGTTGATGCTCGGCGGGCTGCGCAATCTGTTCGCGGGCATCGGGCTATTCTTGATCGCGGTGCATCGCAAGTCGGTGTGGCCCAGCGCGCGGGAAGTGCGCAACGCGGCGATCGTCGGCACGTTGCTGGAAGGTCTGTCGAGCGGGATGATGGCTTACGGCATGCGGACCGTGGGGACCGGCACGGCCGCCGTGATGGTCGCGACGGTGCCGCTTTTCGCGACGATCTTCACCGCGCTCAGCGGACGCGGCGTCGCGAAAGGCGAGTGGTTCGCGGTGGCGCTGGGTCTGCTCGGGATCGTGCTGCTGAATCACGGCGATCCCTCGCCGAGTTCGACGGTCGGCACGCTGGCGATTCTGTGCGCCGCGATCTTCTGGGCGGGCGGCGCGCATCTGGCGACGCGCCTGCCGCAGCCTTCCGATCTGCTGATGTCGACGGCGCTGCAGATCGGTTTGGGCGGATTGATCGCGACGGCGATCGCGTTCGCATCGGGCGAGCGGTTGGCGAGCGTCGGCGTCGGCGCGGGGTTCTCGTTTTTGTATCTCGTTGTGATCGGTTCGATGGCCGCTTATGTCGCGTATAACTTTCTGATCCGCAATACGAGCACGATCGTCGCGACGAGTTGTCTTTATGTGAATCCGGTGGTGGCGGTTGGTTTGGGCGCGCTGCTGCTCGGGGAAATCGTCACGCAATGGACCGTGATTGCGACCGTTGTCATTCTGCTTTCCGTTGGGCTTTCGTTCGGGTTTGATCAGCGGCGGCGGGGACTTCTCTGAACGCACCATCCTTGTAAAAACCGCTTCTCGTCACGCGGCGACGCTGCATTGATCGATGCAGCACCGCGCGGGGTCTTCGCGCATCCCGAGCAATTCCTCTAACGAATCCGAAACCCTTTCCGGACGGGCCTCAGCGGCCGATACACGCCATCGTCGCACCGTCTCGGGGCATGCTCATTGCTCAACGCATGCGCCACTTCGACGGCAAATCTGATCGATCGAAATGGCAAGAGGGAAACCCGAATCGGGCCCGGCGAGCGAGCGCGCAAAGTCCTGCGGATGCCTAATCGTCCGGACCCGGATGACGATGTGGCCGATCAAATCAAATCAAAACAAAGGAAGGTGAAACCATGAAGCTCATCCGCACCGCTGCCGCGCTTGCCGCCGTCGCCGCTTTGCTCTCCGCTTGCGGCGGAAGCTCCGATGACGTCGGCAAGGAAATCGGCGTCACTCAGCCGCAAGTCCATTTCATCCACGCGATCCCGAGCGGCCCGAACGTCGACTTCTACGACAACAGCAAGATCCTGCAGCCGAATCTCGCCTATAAGGCGGTGACGAACTTCGCGAACATCGACACGGGCCAGCACAACTTTTCCTACGCCGCCGTCAACACGACGACGCAACTCGCGACCGACACGACCATCTCGAACGCGGCGAAAGGGCACGAATACACGGTGATCGCGCTGCCGGACGCGGGCTTCGTGCCGTCGATCGCGGTGATCGACGATCCGTTCGACAAGGGCCTGCTATCGAGCAGCGCACGCGTGCGCGCGTTCAACGCATCGACGAACGCGCCGAACCTCGACATCTATCTCGTCGCGCCGGGCACGAACATCTCGACCGTCAGCCCGACGATGGCGGGCGTCGCCTACAAGAACGCCGTACCGGCGACGACGCAAGACTCGATCTACGTCTCCGGCGGCACGTATCAACTGATCGCGACGCTGCCGGGCTCGAAGACGCCGGTCTATAAATCGGCGTCGTTCGATCTCGTCAACAACGCGGACTGGCTCGTGACGACGCTGCCTTCGGGAAATGCAGCCACGCAACTCGTGCCCGAGAAGATTCGCGTGCTCGTCGCGCAGGGCGGAAACACGCAGCAGCCGGCGCTCGAATTGCCCGACACGCAATAAGGCATGAACCGCACAGCCCGGCCGGAAGAATCGGCCGGGCTTTTTCGTATCGCGCGCAGCTACTTCGCAAGGACGATGTGCGTGGCCCGCTCCGTCGGAACGTGCTCGACCGTCCGATATCCCAAAGCGCGCAAATCCAGACCGTCGAAGAGCGATTCCCCTTGCCCGAGCGCCACCGGCGCGAAAGCGAGGTGGATTTCATCCACATGGCCGGCCTGAATGTATTGCTTGACCGTGGCCGCTCCGCCGCTGATCTTGATGTCCTTCGCGCCCGCCGCTTCGCGTGCCTTTTGCAGCGCGACCTCGATGCCGTCCGAGACGAAGTGAAACGTCGTCCCGCCTTGCATCCGAATCGGCGGACGCGGGTAATGGGTCAGCACGAAAGTCGGCGCATGATAGGGCGGATCCTCACCCCACCATCCTTTCCATTGTTCATCCGGCCATTCGCCGCGAATCGGCCCGAACATGTTGCGCCCGACGATGAACGCGCCGAATCCGTCCATCGCGCGCCGGGCGAAGTCGTCATCGACACCGGTTTCGCCGTCGTCTTTTCCCTGCATCCGCCGAAACGTCTGCGTCGGGAAAAACCACTGAAAGAGCTCCGGGCCCCGCACCCCGAGCGGATGTTCCAGACTCTGACCGGTTCCCGCGGCGAAGCCATCGAGCGAAACGCCGAACCCGGCTACTTTTACTTTGGCCATTCGTGTCTCCCTTTGCGCTGTGAATCCCGATGTCTGAAGCCAGGCATCATCGCTCAGGAAGGCATCGAGATGAGCGAACTCTATCGCAGCGAAGGGGATCTGGGTCATCGGCGTCATTGTGCAGAGAATGACGCGTGACCCGTGGGACGCCGCGAGCGGCCTGGACGACACACGAACGGCTCCAAAGACAAAAAAAATCCCGCCACGCGAAGGTGGCGGGAAGAGAGAGAACTACGTCAACGCTATGGAACGCCTGAGCGGGAACGCCGCAGCGAAGCGGCGCGCCTCGTGAATTACTTGTGCTGCTCCGCGGAGTTCGAGATGGCCTGGCCGCCCTTCGAGATGTCCTGACCGGCTCCCGAAACGGTGTTGCAGCCTGCGAGAGCCGCGCTGCCGGCGATGAGGAGTAGAGCGATGAGTCGAGTCATGTGTATTCCCCTTGGAGTTGAAATGCGTGACAGGAAAAACGGTTCGCGCATCGTGTGTGGTCGACGGGCGCCTGGCTGACGTCCTGTCTTACCGGTGTGATCAATCATAAAAAAGCGCATCGTTCGCGGATGTAGGCACGCATGCGATTCTGGTGTCGGCGTCGTCCGCATTTCGTGTCGGCGCCGTCCTACGTGGATGCCGCGACGACCGGCGCATCGGCGCTGCGCTCGCGGGGCATCGACACGCTGATCGCCGTGCCGCGCGGCGTCGCGCGCTCGATCTCGAAGCGTCCGCCGCGCGCCGACACGCGCTGCCGCATGCCGACGAGCCCATGCGTCTGCGTGCGCTTCAAATCCTGCGGCCGAATGCCGATGCCGTCGTCGGTGATCGAGAGCGACACGTTCGCTTCATCGACCGTCAGCGCCACGCGGATACGGCTCGCGTGCGCGTACTTCGCCGCGTTCGTGAGCGTCTCCTGCGCGACGCGGAAAAGCGCGATTTCGATCGCCTCGCCGAGCTTCACGTCCTCGCCCGGCAGATCGAATTCGACGTTCCAGCCGTTGCGCTGCGCGGCTTCATCGGCGAGCGAGCGCAGCGCCGTGACGAGACCGAAGTTGGCGAGCACCGTCGGGCGCATGTCCTCGATGATGCGGCGCTTCAACGCGATGCCCTGATCCAGATTGCCGAGCGCGCGCGCGAGTTTTTCGGCCATCGCGGGCTCGCTGTCCTTCAGCTTGCCGCGCACCCACGCGACATCCATCTTGCTCGCGGTGAGGATCGAGCCGAGTTCGTCGTGCAGTTCGCGCGCGAGCTCCGTCTTCTCGTTTTCGCTGACGGACTGCAAGTGCCACGCGAGCGCCTCGAGCTGACGCGTGCGCGCGAACACGAGCTGATCGAGCTCTTCCTGCTGCGTGATGAGCGCCTTCTGCACGCGCGCCTGCTTGTCGAGCTGAATGCCGAGATTACGAAACAGCAGGATGAATAGCACGATGTTGAGGGCGCACAACGCGCCCACGCACAGCGTCGAGATGCGCTGGTCGGCGCGGCTCGCGTCGAGCGCGTGTTGCGCGCGCTGCTCTTCGTTCAGGCGCAACAGCGACAGCGCCGCATCGAGCGTGGCGCTCGCGTCGGGTGGCGGCAGGGCACGCGTGGCATCGGCGTCGGGCGAATCGGCGATGCGCGCGGTGCCTTGCGCGATTTCATCGTCGGCGGCGGAGCGGATCTGCGCGAAGCTCGCGAGCGCGGTGTCGTCACCGATGCGCCGGTAATACGCATCGAGCCACGCCAGCGTGCGCCGCACGCGTCCGGCCGCGTCGCGGAAATGCGCCTGATACGCGTCGTCGGCCTGTAGCGCGAAGCCGCGTTCGTCGGCGGTGAGCGCGGCGATATCGGCGGCGAGCATCGAAAGCTGCGCGGTCGCGCCTTTCGCTTCGAGCGCGGTCTCGTATTCCGACGCGATCCGCATGCGCCCCGATTCCAGAATGATCAGCCCGCCGACCGTGATGACGATCGCCACCGTCATCGCGACCGCCCAGCTATAGCGGCGCATCCAGTCGTTGAAGCGCGTGGCGCGGCGCGCGATTCCTTCGGGCGCGGGCGGCGGCGTGTCCTCGGGCAAGATCGTCGTCGGTATCGCGGTGGGCGGTACGTGGCTCATGGCGTGGGTCGTCCGGCGTTTCACTTAGAGCAGCCGATTTGAAAGCAAGTGTCGGTGGATTCCCACAGCAAAAAAGGAGCCTGCCCGAATGCGCGGCGCGCATCGCGTGGCTACGATAGTTCCGTCATCCACTCCTACGGGGAACGATCATGCTGAAGTGGGCCTTGTTTTTCGCGATCGTAGCCGTGATCGCCGGCGTGCTGGGGTTCACCGGCGTCGCTGCCGGAGCGGCCGCCATCGCCAAGTTCCTGTTCGTGCTGTTCCTGATCCTGTGCGTCGTGTTTCTCGTGCTCGGCTTCGTCGTCACGAAGAAAGCGATCGATTAGCGGCGTTCCGGACGTATCGACAAAACGTAATCAACAACTCAGGAAGGAGGTCACATGCTTCATTACGCTGCAGTCTTCTTCGTCATCGCCCTCATCGCGGCCGTGTTCGGTTTCACGGGCATCGCGGCCGGCGCGGCGGAAATCGCGAAGATCCTTTTCTTCATTTTTCTCGTCGTGTTCGTGGTCACTTTGCTGCTCGGCGTGTTCCGAACGTGACGCCCGCTTAGCTAAAAGCCACGAGCCATCAAGCCGCGCGCGGGTTTCATCACCGTCGCGCGGTTTCTTCGACAGATCAGGCATGGTGTGTGCATCGGAGTATCGGATTGGATAGCAGGGCGCTATGAAAACCCTGGCGCCGAAGCCTGCTCCAGCGAACAACGTCAACTCACCTGTCAAAGAGGAGCGAACCAAATGTCCAAATCGTCTGCGGTAAACGCCGAGCCGAGCCAATCCACCGACGCCTTCGTTCTCGATGTCGAGAAGATCCGCGCCGATGCCCGGCAGCACATGGACGAAGGCGCGGTGACGACCGGCTACGGCGCCGATCGCGAGACCGTGCTGAAGCTGCTCAACGATTCGCTCGCCACGGAAATCGTCTGCACGCTGCGCTACAAGCGCCACTATTTCATGGCGAAGGGCATCCACTCGGAAGCCGTCGCACAGGAGTTTCTCGAGCACGCGAACGAGGAACAGCAGCACGCCGACACGCTCGCCGAGCGCATCGTGCAACTCGGCGGCGCGCCGAATTTCGCGCCCGACGGCCTCTCGTCGCGCTCGCATTCGCAGTACAGCGAAGGTAAGGATCTGATCGACATGATCCGCGAGAATCTGATCGCGGAGCGCATCGCGATCGACACGTATCGCGAGATCATCCGCTATCTCGGCGACAAGGACGTCACGACGCGTCGCATCTTCGAGGACATTCTCGCCGTCGAGGAAGAGCACGCCGACGACATGGCCGATCTGCTGGAAGGCCGCAACGGATGAGGACGAGGGCGCCGGGCACGCGTCGCGCGCCCGGCGCCCGCATGACATGGCCGATCCACTGGTAGCCGACCGTCCGGCAGCACGGACCACGCGAATGATTCGAGTCTTGATAGCCGACGACCACGCCATCGTGCGCAGCGGGTTCAGGCAGTTCGTCGCCGACGAACCCGACATGGAAGTCGGCGCGGAAGCCGCCACCGGCGACGAGGCCATCGCGCTCGTGCGCGCGCAGGCGTTCGATGTCGTGCTGCTCGACATCGCGATGCCCGACAAGAACGGCGTCGATACCTTGCGCGTCATCAAGCAGATCCGCCCGGAGCAGGGCGTGCTGATGCTTTCGGGGTTCCCCGAAAGCCAGTACGCAATCAACCTGCTGAAGGCGGGCGCGAACGGCTATCTGAACAAGGATGCCGCGCCCGACGAAATCGTGCGCGCGATCCGCACGGTGGCACGCGGGCATCGTTATCTGTCGGAGTTCATCGCGGATGCGCTCGCCGACAAGCTCGACAAGCCCGCCGCCGAGCGCCCGCACGAACTGCTGTCGGAACGCGAGTTTCAGATTTTCTGCAAGCTCGCGGGCGGCCAGTTGCCGACGGAAATCGCGCAGGAACTGCATCTGTCGGTGAAGACGGTGAGCACGTATCGCGCGCGCGTGCTCGAAAAAATGCGGCTTTCCAATAACGCCGACCTCACGTATTACGCGATCAAGAACGGCCTGATCGAATAGCGGCGCATCGTTCGAACATCCGCGAGAGCACTGCCGGAGGACGCCCGCCGTGGGCAATCACATCGACACTGACGACCGAATGGAGCAGCCGGGCGCGCGGCGGCCGCCGCTCGCGGCGTTGCTGATCGAGGATTCGCCGCTTATCCGCCGCAGCCTGACCGAGGCGATCGACGCGCTCGGGCCGTGGCGCGTGACCGCGTTCGCCGATGCGCCCGACGAGGCCATCGCGCTGCTGTCGTCGCGGACTTTCGATGCGATCATCGTCGATCTGCAACTGAAGCGCGGCTCGGGCATCGACGTGCTCGCCTGGCTCAAGGAGGGCGGCGCGCCGCGCTCGGAAACCGCGTTCATCGCGGTGCTCACGAATCACGCGCTGCCGACGTATCGCGAGCGTTGCCTGCAATACGGCGTGCGTCACTTCTTCGACAAATCGCTCGAGTTCGATCGCGTGCTCGACGCGCTCGACGACTACGCGCGCGAGCGCACCTGAAGGCTCGGCTCAGAAAGGCTGCGGCCCGCCACCTTGTTCGACGCTCATGCAATGCGTGACGAGGCCGACGCCGGCGCGCCACAGATGCAGCCCGAATGCGGGCGGCTCCATCACGAAGGCTTCTGGACCATCGGATTTCAATTGCAGCGCGACCTGATGCGCCGTCGACGGGGCGCACCACACGATCGTGCCGCCGAAGCGCGCGCTGATCGCGCGGTGCACGTGGCCGCATACGATGCGCTCGACGTTCGGATGACGCCGCACGAGTGCGTCGAGCGCGCGGCTGTCGTCGGGCGCGAGGCGGATGTCGTCCATGAAGCCGATGCCGCATTCGATCGGCGGATGATGCATGCCGATCAGCACCGGCCGGTCGCGCGAGGCGTCGAGCTGCGCTCCGAGCCAGGCAAGGCGCGTGGCGCACAGGCGTCCCGCGCCGGAGCCGGGATCGAGCGTGTCGAGCGCGATCACGCGGACTTCGCCGACGTCGAACGCGTACTGCAGGAAACCGTCGTGATCCGCGAGCTCGGGGAGATCGCCGAAGACGGCGCGCAGATTCGCGCGGTCGTCGTGATTGCCGGCGATGACGCGCCACGGAATGGCGAGCCGGTCGAGGAGCGTGCGCAGATGCCGGTATTCGTCGATGCCGCCCGCATCGACGAGATCGCCGGTAACAAGCACGGCGTCGGGGCGCGGATCGAGCGCGTTGAGGACGTCGATCGCGCGGGCGAGATACGCGGCAGTATCGACGCGGCCGTAGGCGAGCGTGCCCGGCGGCGTGATGTGCAGATCGCTGATCTGGGCGAGCAGCATGCGCGAATCTCCTCGTCGCGGACGGTTTCGGGCTGGGTCGTCGGATTCAGTCGTCGGATTCAGTCGTCGGATTCGGCGACCGGCGGCTTGGGCGCGAGCTTCGCGGGGACGAGCCACTGGAAGCCGGTCATCGACGTTTCGCTGAACGTGCATTCGGCGGCTGCGGGCACCGATGAAGACTTCGTGGCCGGCGGCTTCGGCGGATTCTGGATCGTGCCGTGCACGACGACCCGCGAGCCATGATAACTCGCGCCGGAACCGGTGATTTTGAGCGGCGCGCTCGCGGCGTCGGGATAGTCGGCCCGCACCTTCTCCTTGCAGGTCTCGACGTTTTTGTAATAGGACGTGCAGCCGCCGAGACAGGCGAGCGAAGTCGTGAGCAGGACGGGCAGCAGGTGACGGATGCGATGGTTCATCGATGAATTCGGTCGGTGCCCGATGCGGCGAGACGCGCCGGGGCGTGATGAGTGTCGGGCGGAGCTTTATAACATGCGTGCCGCAGTGCATCACTGTAGTGCATCGCGGCGCGTGACCGCTTGTTTTGTGCAGCGATGCGGTAGCACAATCGGCACTGACGTTCGACGAGCGCGTTCCTCACCGATGGAGACGACCGCCATGCAGAAGGACATCGAAGTAGGCGATTACCTGCTCGCCATGCAGGCCGTGCCGAAGCCGCTCGCGGCCGATGGCGACGAGGATGCGGCGCCGTCCGAAGGTTACGCGATCCGCGTGCGCGTGACGCGCCTCGACCAGAAGCCGCTGCACGGTTCGAAACTCGCCGACGACTCCGGCGAAATGACCGGCGACCGCGGCCCGTTCGAGACCGTCGCCGAGGCGATCGCGCACGGCGAGGCGTGGGGACGGCACTACGTCGCGCGTGTGCTGGGGCATGCGGTGTAGGCAGCGAAGGCAGCGAAAGAGGGGATCGGTTTCCCCGCGTGCGGCGGGTTCAGCGAGATGGTGCGTGCGGCTAGACTCGGGTTCATCGACCGGACCATCGCGGAGCCCGCCATGACGCCCGTTGCGCTCTACATCACCCCGAACTACATCGCTTCCGTGAAGAGCGGCAAGGCGCGCGACTGCTTCGGCGGTACGGTGCGCTTCGTCGGCGTGGATGCGTTGCCGTTCGATATCGAGCATGTGTGCCTGCTCGAACGCGATACGGCGATCGAAGCGCTGTTCGATGCAGTGAGGGATGCGGAGCGGTTGTTGAACGCGGTGTGAGGGTGCGGCGCGCTGCCCTTCATACTGCTTGGTGCCGGGGACCGGACTCGAACCGGCAAGCCGTGAGGCGGCGGATTTTAAGTCCGCTATGTTTACCAATTTCATCACCCCGGCAGGGCGGACGCGATTCTACCATTGCATGCGACCGCGCCAAAGCCGCGCCGCTCGTCGTATACAAGCCGTTCGACAAGGTTTCGGCCGTCCCGCATAATCGCCGGCACCGATTCAGTCGCGAGGACACGATGATGGTGCCGGAACCGAACGTGGCGCACGGCGAGGACTTCGGCGTGCGCGCGAACGAAGAAGCGTGACGCCTCATGCGTATTGCCCTTATCTCCGATACCCATAACCTCGTGCGCCCCGAAGCGCTCGACGCCTTGCGCGGCTCCGCGCACATCATCCACGCGGGCGATATCTGCAGACGCGACGTGCTCGATGCGCTCGCGTCGCTCGCGCCGCTCACCGTCGTGCGCGGCAACAACGATATCGCCGATGACCTCGCGCGGCTGCCCGAACACGCGCGCATCGAACTGGGCGGCGCGACGATTCACGTCGTCCACGATATCGCCGATGTGCCGAAGCAGCTCGACGGCATCGATGTCGTCGTGACCGGTCATTCGCACAAGCCGCTCATCGAGCGGCGCGGCGGCGTGCTCTTCGTGAATCCCGGCAGCGCGGGGCCGCGTCGCTTCAGATTGCCGGTCACGCTCGCGCTGCTCGATATCGACGACGGCAAAGCGGAAGCGCGCATCGTTTCGCTGATCGAATGAAAAAAGGGCCGGCGCTTCACGCACCGGCCCTTCCATTCGATCACGCCAGAACGCTTACGCGCGCACCGTGCCTTCCGGGAACGCATCGTCCATTTCGGCGGCTTCGCGATGGCCGCGCAGAATCGCATGCGCTTCCGACTTCGACGCGACCGCCGGCGGCGAGCCCTTCAGCGGCTTCTTCGCCGTCTCGGAGAGCGCGAGCACCGACACGATGCCGATGATCGACGCGCCCATCAGATAGTACGCGGGCATCATCAGGTTGCCGGTCGTGTCGACGAGCCATGCGGTGACGAGCGGCGTCGTGCCGCCGAAGAGCGACACCGACACGTTGAAGCCGATCGCGAGCGCACCGTAGCGGATCTTCGTCGGGAAGAGCGCCGGCAGCGACGACGGCATCACGCCCGTGAACGTCGACAGCAGCGCGCCGAGAATCATCATGCCGGCGAAGATCGACGGAACGGTGCCCATGCGGATCAGCGAGAGCGAAGGAATCGACAGCACCAGCAGACCGATACAGCCGGCGAGCATCACCGGCTTGCGGCCGATCGTGTCCGACAGACGGCCGGCGAGGAGCGTGAGCGGCATCATCAGCACCATCACGACGAGCACGATGAAGAGGCCGTGCGTCTCGTTGAACTTGAGCGTCGCCGACAGATAGCTCGGCAGATACGACAGCGCCATGTAGTCGGTCACGTTGAAGATCAGCACGAGGCCCACGCATTGCAAGAGCGGCTTCCATTGCTGGATCAGCGTCTCGCGGAACTGCTCCTTGGTCGTCTCGTGCGACACGGCTTCGGCCTTTTCGGCTTCACGCTGGAATGCAGGCGTTTCTTCGAGCTTCATCCGGATGTAGAGACCGATCAGCCCGAGCGGACCCGCGATCATGAACGGAATGCGCCAGCCCCACGACAGCAGGTCTTTTTCCGACATCACCGCCGTCAGCACCGCGACCACGCCCGCGCCGAGCACGTAGCCGACGAGCGTGCCGAATTCGAGAAAGCTCGACATGAAGCCGCGCTTCTTGTCCGGCGAAAATTCGGCGATGAAGGTCGCCGCGCCGCCGTACTCGCCGCCCGTGGAGAAGCCCTGCACGAGACGCGCGATGAGCAGCAGCACCGGCGCCATCACGCCGATCGATTCGTAGCTCGGAATGATGCCGATACAGAAGGTGCCGACGGCCATCATGATCATCGTCATCGCGAGCACGCGCTTGCGGCCGATGCGGTCGCCGAGCGGGCCGAACACCATGCCGCCGATCGGGCGCACGAGGAAAGCGGCGGCGAACGTGCCGAAGGTCGCGAGCAACTGCGCGGTGGGGCTGCTCGACGGGAAGAACACACGGCCGAGCGTCACGGCGATGTAGCTGTACACGCCGAAATCGAACCACTCCATCGCGTTACCGATGGCCATGGCGCCGACGGCGCGCTTCAACAGGGATTGATCGACGATGGTGATGTCGTCGAGGGTGAGGTCGGACTTCTGACTGGATGAATCGCGTTTGCGCCAAAGGCCCTCGTTAAGAGAAGACATAGTTCGAAAAACTCCGTATTCGATCCCGACGCTCAAAGAACGTCGGGTGCGTCGCCGCGGAGGACGGACGCAAATTACCGGGATAGTGCAGTTTCGAGACGGCGCCGCGAACGCTTGAAGACGAAAGCAAAGGCTTTCCGCGACCTCGGGCCGAGCGGCTCGAAGTCGATGAGCGAAAAGAAACACGGTGCCGGTGCCTCGCGCGGGTGTAGTCGCGAAATTGCACTCGGGTGAAACACACGAATTTGACGTGCGGACGGCGAACGCAGCGCTGAATGACTGAGTTGCCGCGGGTGGGCCGCGACGTCGGCGAAAAAACAACTTGAGACGAAAAAGGCCGGCGTTACTGCTTGGAAAACCGACGCGCCTCTTTGTATAAGAAACTGTCACTACCGCGCAACGCCCGAACTTGAAGTCGGAAACATTTGCACGTGAATGATGGTGAATTGCTGTTGATAACGAGCAAGATGATAACACGATGACAGACGATCTGCAAACCGGTCTGCCACCGCGCTCGAGCCCGGCGGCCGCAAAGCCTTGTCGGACTTAGGATTGCGCCGATTGTCATCTCGTGGTCCGATGTACTAAGCGGAACAATTTTCCGCCGCGCGGACAACAAAAAACCGGCCGCTCGGGCCGGTTTTTGCGATGCGATGAACGCGCGATTTCAGCTTTGCGGCGGCACGTAGCCGGACGCCGTATCGGCGCCTTCGCCGAAGAAATACTTCTCCGTCTGCTTGATCAGATACTGGCGTGCGCGCGGATCGGCCATGTTCAGCCGATTCTCGTTGATGAGCATGGTCTGCTGCTTGAGCCAGCCTTGCCAGGCTTCCTTCGAGATCGTTTCGTAGATGCGCTTGCCGAGCTCGCCCGGCAGCGGCGGGAAATCGAGTCCTTCGGCTTCCTTGCCGAGCTTCGCGCATTGAACCATTCGGGCCATTGTGAGTTTCTCCTCTGTATCGGGGGCAAAGCGCCGTTCGACGCTTCTTGGATCATGTTCAAAGCTGTTTCATCAGGACGAGCGACTTGCGCTGCCAGTTATAGAGCCGCCGGCGATCTTCGGGCAGATCGTCCACGGTCACTTTCACGAAACCGCGTTTCAGGAACCAGTGTTCGGTGCGCGTCGTCAGCACGAAAATGCGCGTCAAGCCGCGTGCGCGGGCGCGCTGTTCAATGCGCTTCAACAGGCGTTCGCCGTCGCCCGAACCTTGCGCTTCCGGCGCGACCGTCAGGCAGGCCATTTCGCCGATGCGCTCCTGTGTGTACGGATAGAGCGCCGCGCAGCCGAACAGCACGCCATCGTGCTCGATGACCGAGAAATGGTCGATGTCGCGCTCGATCTGGTGCCGTCCGCGCCGTACGAGCGTGCCGTCGGATTCGAGCGGCTCGATCAGCGTGAGAATGCCGCCGACGTCGTCGGGCGTCGCTTCGCGCAGGCTTTCGAGATTCTCGTACGAGATCATCGTGCCGACGCCGTCGTGCAGGAACAGTTCGAGCAGCACGCTGCCGTCGAGCGAATACGGAATGATGTGGCCGCGCGCAACGCCGCCGCGGCACGCGCGCACCGTATGCTTCAGATAGAACGCCGTGTCGCCCTGCAATTCGCCGCTTTCCTGCAAGCGATAGGCGTCGTCGAGCGACATTTCGCGGATCAGCTCGTTTTCCGAGTCGCCGAGACCCGGAATTTCGGTCACGAAAATGATCTTGTCGGCGCGCAGCGCAATGGCCGCGGCGGACGCGACATCTTCCATCGACAGGTTGAAGGCTTCGCCCGTCGGCGAAAAACCGAGCGACGACAGCAGCACGAGCTTGTTCGACGCGAGCGACTGGCGGATGGAATCGCCGTCGATCTTGCGCACGACGCCGGTGTGCTGGAAATCGACGCCATCGAGAATGCCGACCGGCCGCGCCGTCACGAAGTTGCCCGACACCACGCTGATGTGCGCGTGCGCCATCGGCGTGTTCGGCAAGCCCTGGCTGATCGCGGCCTCGATGTCGAGACGCACTTCGCCGGCGGCTTCTTTTGCGGATTCGAGCGCGCGGGCATCCGTTATGCGCAAGCCGTGAGAGAACGACGACTCGACGCCGTGCAGGCTCAGTTGCTCGTCGAGCTGCGGACGCGAGCCGTGCACGAGCACGACGTGGATGCCCATTGCGTGCAACAGGCCGACGTCCTGCACGAGCGCGTTGAGGCGACCTTCCTGCACGAGTTCCCCGCCGAACGCGACAACGAAAGTCTTGTTTCGAAACGCGTGAATGTAGGGCGCGACGGATCGCATCCAGTCGACGAACTGGGCGTGGGGATTCGGCGCTTCGGGCTCGACTGCCGGCTGCGTCGCGGTCATCGTGAGGTCGGTTTGGGAATTCATCCCGGGATTATAATGCGACGCTATGCCGAATGTTTCTCGTCCCTCACGCCCCGATCAGGCGGGCAAGTCTCAGTCCGCCGACAAATCCCTCGATACTCAGGAGCAGTTGCGACAACTGCGTGAAAGTCTGCTGCGCGAGACGCGGGAGGGCGCGGGCACGTCCGATTCCGGCGAAGCGGCGGGTTTGAGCAAGAAGGAACGCGCCGCGCAGCGGTTCGCGGGCGGGAAAGCGGCGGCGGAGGCTCCTTCGCAACCGAAGAAGGCGGCGCAATCGAAAGAGCGGCCCGCGAAAGCGGAGGTCACGGCGCAACGTCCGCCGAAGCCGCGCGACACGGCGCAAGCTGCCACGCAAGCGCCCCCGAAACGCGAAGACGCGAGGCGTGAACAAGGTGCGCGGCCGCAGCGTCCGGCGCGCGTTCAGCAGCCGAAGCCCGTCGAAGCGCGCCAGCCGCAGCCGCAGCCGCAACCTGCGCCGCGTGTCGAACCTTCGGCCGAAACGCGCCCGCCGCGCAAACAACGCCCGGTTGAAGCACGTCCGCCGCGCGAACAACGCCCGGTTGAAGCACGTCCGTCGCACGTCGAACGCCCGGCCGAAACGCGTCCGCCTCGCGAGCAACGTCCGCCGCGCGCGCCGCGCGTCGTCACGCCGAATCCCATTCCGCCGATCACGTTTCCCGAAGCGCTGCCCGTTTCCGGACGACGCGAGGAAATCGCGCGCGCGATCGCTGCGAATCAAGTCGTGATCGTCAGCGGCGAAACCGGCTCGGGCAAGACGACGCAATTGCCGAAGATCTGCCTCGCGCTCGGACGCGGTCTCGGCGCGGGCGGCAGCGGGCTGATCGGGCATACGCAGCCGCGCCGCATCGCCGCTTCGGCGACCGGCCGGCGCATCGCGGAGGAACTCGGCACGCCGTTCGGCGAAGTCGTCGGCTACAAAGTGCGCTTCACGGACAATCTGGCGCCCGGCGCGTCCGTCAAGCTGATGACCGACGGCATTCTGCTCGCGGAAACGCAGACCGATCCGCTGCTGACCGCCTACGACACGATCATCATCGACGAAGCGCACGAACGCAGCCTCAACATCGACTTTCTGCTCGGCTATCTGAAGGAAATCCTGTCGAAACGCCCGGATCTGAAGCTGATCGTCACGTCCGCGACCATCGACGCCGAACGCTTCGCGCGCCATTTCGGCAGCGACGAAAAGCCCGCCCCGGTGATCGAGGTGAGCGGACGGCTGTATCCGGTGGAAGTACGCTATCGGCCGATCGAAGAGGAAAGCGAGGCGATCAGGAACGCGCAGGGCACGGCGCCCAAACGCAACGATCGCAAAGCCGATCGCGATCTGATGGAAGGCATCGTCGATGCCGTCGATGAACTGTGCCGCGTCGGTCCCGGCGACGTGCTCGTGTTCCTGCCCGGCGAGCGCGAAATCCGCGATGCCGCAGAAGCGTTGCGCAAGCATCATCCGCCGCATACGGAGATCCTGCCGCTCTTCGCGCGCCTTTCCGCGCAGGAGCAGGAGCGCGTGTTCAAGCCGTCGAACGCGCGGCGCATCGTGCTCGCGACGAACGTCGCGGAGACGTCGCTGACGGTGCCGGGCATCCGCTACGTGGTCGATACCGGCATGGCGCGCGTGAAGCGTTATTCGTATCGCAACAAGGTCGAGCAACTGCAGATCGAGCCGGTGTCGCAGGCGGCGGCGAATCAGCGCGCGGGCCGATGCGGGCGCGTCGCGGACGGCGTGTGCATCCGTCTGTACGACGAAGCCGATTTCGCCGCGCGGCCGCGCTTCACCGATCCCGAAATCCTGCGCTCGTCGCTCGCGGCCGTGATTCTGCGGATGAAGTCGCTGCATCTGACGGCGATCGAAACGTTTCCGTTCATCGAACCGCCGCCGGGCCGCGCGATCGCGGACGGCTATCAATTGCTGAACGAACTCGGCGCCGTCGATGACGACAACGCGCTGACGAGTCTCGGCCGCGAACTCGCGCGCCTGCCGCTCGATCCGCGCGTCGGCCGCATGATTCTCGCCGCGCGCGATCATCATGCGCTCGCGGAAGTGCTGATCATCGCGTCGGCGCTGTCGGTGCAGGACCCGCGCGACCGGCCGATCGAGGCGCAGGAGCAGGCGGATCAGGCGCATCGGCAGTTCGTCGACGAGCGCTCCGAATTTCTGCAGTGGACGCGCATCTGGAAGTGGTTCGAGGAAGCGGTCGCGCACAAGAAATCGAACAAGCAGCTCGCGGATGCGTGTCGCGCGAATTTCCTGTCGCATCTGCGTTTGCGCGAGTGGCGCGACGTGCATTCGCAACTGCTGACGGTCGTGCGCGAGCACGGCTGGCGTCTGAACGAATCGGATGCGACCTTCGAGCAGGTGCATCTGTCGCTCTTGACGGGCCTGCTCGGCAACGTCGGTCTCAAGGCCGACGACGAGCCGCATTATCTCGGCGCGCGCGGCATCAAGTTCTTTCTTTGGCCGGGCTCGGCGCTCTTGAAGAAAGCGGGGCGCTGGGTGATGGCGGGCGAACTCGTCGAGACGAGCCGCCTCTACGCGCGCACGATCGCGAAGATCGAGCCGGAATGGCTCGAAACGGTCGGCGCGCATCTGCTGAAGAAATCGCTATCGGACGCGCATTGGGAGAAGAAGGCCGCGCAGGTCGTCGCCTACGAACGCGCGACGCTGTACGGGCTGACGGTGTATGCGCGTCGGCGCGTGAGCTTCGGCAAGCAGGACGCGAAATACGCGCGCGAACTGTTCATTCGCGGGGCGCTCGTCGAAGGCGAATTCGATACGCGTCTGCCGTTCTTCGCGCACAACCGCAAGCTCGTCGCGGACATCGAGCAACTGGAACACAAGTCGCGCCGTCAGGACGTGCTCGTCGACGATGAACTCATCTACGGCTTCTACGATTCGCTGATCCCCGAAAACATCTGGACGGGCGCGGCGTTCGAGCGCTGGTATCGCGACGAGCAGAAGAAAGAGGGCAACGACAAGCTGCTGTTCCTGTCGCGCGACGACCTCATGCGTCACGAAGCTGCCGGCGTCACGACGGATCTGTTTCCGAAGCGCATGACGATGTCGGGCATCGAAATGGCGCTGACGTATCACTTCGAGCCGGGTTCGCCGCGCGACGGCGTCACGCTGCAAGTGCCGCTTTACGGGCTGAATCAGGTCGATGCGCGCCGCGTCGAATGGCTCGTGCCCGGCATGATCAAGGAGAAGGTGCAACTGCTGCTGAAGTCGCTGCCGCAGAAGCTGCGCCGTCACGTCGTGCCGTTGCCGGAATACGCCGCGGCTTTCGCCGGGCGTCATGGCGGGCCGAAGTTCGGCGCGGGCGCGCTCGTCGATTCGCTCATCGCCGATATTCGCGAGCAGACGCAAATCGCCGTGAAAAGCGCCGATTTCAAGCTGGAAACGCTGCCCGCGCACCTGTTCATGAACTTCAAGGTGATCGACGAACACGGCCGCCAGCTCGCGATGGGCCGCAATCTCGCGCAGTTGCGCGCGGAACTCGGCGGGCAGGCGCAGCAGCAGTTCCAGAAACTGACGTCGGCGGCGGCGTTCGATGCGCTTTCCGGGGACTCCGATACGCCGCCCGCACAGCAACCGGCAAGCGAAGGCACCGCGCTCTACGAAAACCTGACGACTTGGAACTTCGGCAAGCTGCCCGAGCTGCTGGAAATCCGCCGGCGCGGGCAGACGCTCTTCGGCTATCCGGCGCTCGTCGATCGCGGCACGCATTGCGACGTCGAAGTGTTCGATTCGCCCGAGGAAGCGGTGCGTATTCATCGCGCGGGATTGCGCCGGCTTTTCGCGCTGCAGTTGCGCGAGCCGATTCGCTATCTCGAGAAAAATCTGCCGGGCCTGCGGGAGATGTCGATGCAATACATGGCGCTCGGCACGGCGGACGAACTGCGCGATCAGATCGTGGAAACGGCGCTCGATCGCGCGTGCCTGCAAGACCCGCTGCCCGACGACGACGCCAGCTTCCACGCGCGCCGCGACGCCGCGAAAGGGCGTCTGACGCTGCTCGCGAACGAAATCGCGCGGCTCGTCGGCACGATCCTCAACGAATATGCGGCGCTCGCCAAAAAGCTGGCGTCGGTGAAATCGTTCGCGTCGGCCTATGCGGACATGCAGGCGCAATTGAGCGCGCTCATCGGCAAGCGTTTCGTCATCGATACGCCGTATGCGCAGCTTGCGCATTTTCCGCGCTATCTGAAGGCGATCGCGCAGCGCGTCGACAAGCTCAAGGCCGATCCGGCCCGCGACGCGCGTCTCGCCGCCGATCTGCAGCCGCTCGCGCAGAACTATCAGCGCGCGTTATCGCAGCGCGGCGGCGTCGCGGATGCGCGGCTTGCCGAATATCGCTGGCTGCTGGAGGAATTGCGCGTATCGCTGTTCGCGCAGGAACTGCGCACGCCGATGCCGGTCTCGGTAAAACGCCTCCACAAGGTGTGGGAATCGATGCAGCGTTAGGTTTCCGCTGGAAAGACGCAAAGAATCAACGTATTGCGCAAAAAGACCTCGCTCGTCAACCCGCCGCGCGAGGCAAACGTTCTACAATGACGCCTGCCCTCCGAAGCCTACTTTTCATGCGCAATATTTTCCGTTCCGGCCGTGTGCGTGCCTTCGCCGCACGCGCAGCCATCGCAACCGGCGCCGCCTTGGTCGCCTCCGCAGCACTCGCCAACAATGTCATCGTGCTCAACTCGGCGGAAGCGACGCTGAGTCTCATCGACGAAAACACGCATCAGGTCGTCGGCACCGTGCCGACGGGCAAAGAGCCGCATCACCTGATGCCCACGCCCGACAGCTCATCGCTGATCGTTGCGAATTCGGTGTCGAACAACCTGATGTTCGTCGATCCGAAAACCGGCGCGTTCCAGCGCTGGGTGCAGGACATCGAAGATCCGTATCAGCTCGGCTTTTCGCCGGACAAGAAATGGTTCGTCTCGACGGGTCTGCGCCTCGATCGCCTCGATATCTATCATTTCGACGGCAAGAATTTGAGCGTCGCGAAGCGCCTGCCGCTCGCCACGATGCCGAGCCACATCGCGTTCACGAACGACAGCTCGACCGCGTTCATCTCGCTGCAGGTGTCCGGCGAAATCGCGGCGATCGACCTGCCGACGCAGACCGTCAAATGGAAGATGAAGGTCGGCAAGGTGCCCGCGGGCGTCTGGCTCACGCCGGGCGACAAATATCTGCTCGTCGGCATGACCGGCGCGGATTACGTGGCCGTGGTCGACTGGCGCAACCAGAAGGTCGTCAAGACCATCACGACCGGCAAGGGCGCGCACAACTTCCGCTCGATGGTCGACGGCAAGCACGTACTCGTTTCGAATCGCGTGGCGAACACGATCAGCATCATCGACGAGGACACGCTCACGAACGTCGGCGACATCACCGGTCTCTTGCCCGGCCCCGACGACATGGAACTTTCCGCCGACAAGAAGTATCTGTGGGTTACGTTCCGCTTCGCGAAGCACGTCGGCGTAATCGACCTGGCGAATCGTAAGCTGATCGAAACCATCAAGGTCGGCCGCTCGCCGCATGGCATCTACTTCTACAATCGCGCGCCGGTGACGGCGCCGAACGGGGCGTAAGCAAACAGGGCGCGCATTCGCGCCCTGTACTACGATTGAGGGATGGCCGGTCCCGGACGGCCGCACGCACCACGGAGCACCATGTTTCATTCCATTCTTTCGTCGCTGGACGGTCTCGTTTCCTGGCTTCAGACGCAGCTCTACGTCGATGTCGTGCAGCCGGTCCTGTTCAAGATCGGCATGATGGACTACGACGAAGACACCTACGACGCGCTGTACTGGGTGATCGTCGGCGTGCTCGAAGTGCTCGCGATGTACGCGATCCTGCGGCCGTTCGAAGCTTTCCGCCCGGCGGAGGAGTGGAAAGACCGCAAAGGCGTGCGCGTGGACGTGCTCTACACGTGGATCGTCAAGCTCGGCATCCTCAATCTGTTTTTTTTCTTCACGTTCCAGCCGCTCTTCGATTCGATGCAGAGCTGGCTGCGCCTCCATAACGTGCCGAATCTCGAGATCGACAACCTGTGGCCCGGCGTGACGACGCAGCCGCTCGTCACGTTCGTCATCTATCTGCTCATTCTCGATCTGGCGGGATACTGGTATCACCGGCTGGAGCATCGTTTCGGCATCTGGTGGGAATTGCACGCGGTGCATCACAGCCAGCAGAAGATGTCGCTCTGGACCGACGACCGCAACCATCTGCTCGACGACGTTCTTCAGGCGAGCTTTTTCGCGTGCGTCGCGCTCGTGATCGGCGTGGAGCCGTCGCAGTTCGTCGTGCTCGTCGCCATCACCAACTTCATGCAGAGCGTGCAGCACGCGAACATCCGCATGCACTTCGGCTGGCTCGGGGAGCGCATTGTTGTAAGTCCGGCGTTTCATCGCCGCCATCACGCGATCGGCTTCGGTCACGAAGGCACGACTTACGGTTGCAACTTCGGCGTGCTGTTCTCGTTCTGGGACATCATCTTCCGCTCGGCGTCGTTCGACCGCACCGTCGAGCCGACGGGCATTCGCGACCAGCTCGGTGCGCCGGGCGTTGCGCCCGTCCATTACGGCGACGGCTTCGTCGAACAGCACTGGCTCGCGTTCAAACGCATCGCCGCGCGCCTTTCCGCTCGCCGTGCGGGTACGTCCGCTTCCGACAACTCGGCGGCCGTCTGAGCGTCTCCGGTTCGACCAGCGCCCGTGCGCGGCGCTGGTTTATCCTGTCGGTTCCTTCTTCTTTTAAGAAACACGCATGAGTGACTTGCTGCGTTCGTTCGTGCGCGCGCTTGCGAACGTCTTTCATCCGCGCATGCTCTGGCTGACGCTGATGCCCTTCGGCGTCGCCACGGTGGTCTGGGGCGCGGTGCTCTGGTTCTTCTGGCAGACGCTTACCGGCGCCGCCAACGACTGGCTCAGCGCGTGGGCGCTGACCTCGTGGATGTACCGTCTCTTCGATGCCGTCGGCTTTTCGTCGCTGCACGCGGTGATCGCGCCGTTTCTCGTCGTCATCATGACGGTGCCGCTGATCGTCGTGACGGTGCTGCTGCTCATCGCCACGTTGTCGATGCCGGGCGTCGTCAAGCTCCTCACACGTCGCCCGAAAGGTCATTACTCATCGCTCGAAGAGCGGCGCGGCGGCTCGTGGTACGGCAGTCTCGGGCACTCGGTCGTGACCACGGTCGTCTGTCTCGTGCTGCTCGTCGTCACGCTGCCGCTGTGGCTCATTCCGCCGTTCTTCGCCTTGGTTCCGCCGCTGTTGTGGGGCTGGCTCACGTATCGCGTGATGACTTACGACGCGCTCGCGCTTCACGCGAGCGCCGACGAGCGCCGCGCGATCGTGCGCGATGCACGCTGGCCCTTGCTTGCGATCGGCATCGTGAGCGGCCTGCTCAGTTCTGTCCCGACGATGCTCTGGGCATGGTCCGTCTGGCTCTTGCCGCTCTTTCCGGTCGTCGCCGCCGTGACGATCTGGGCGTATGCGTTCATCCTCGTGTTTTCGGCGCTCTGGTTCGCGCATTACTGCCTGCACGCGCTGGAGCGCTTGCGCGCGAGCGAGCCGCAATTCCCGGCGATCACGGTCGAATCCCGCGACGTTTCACTGTAAGCACGAAAAAAGCAAAGGGGCATTCATGGGCATTGGCGTCATCATCATCGGCGACGAAATCTTGTCCGGCCGCCGCACCGACAAGCATCTGCCGAAAATCATCGAACTGCTGGGCGCGCGCGGCCTGTCGCTCGACTGGGCCGAATACGTCGGGGACGATCCCGCGCGCATCACCGCGACGCTCGCGCGCACGTTCGCATCGGGCGATATCGTGTTTTCGACGGGCGGCATCGGCGCGACGCCCGACGACCACACGCGCCAGTGCGCCGCCAAGGCGCTCGGCGTGCCGCTGGAGCTGCATCCCGAAGCGGCGGAACTGATCCGCGCGCGCATCCGCGACACGGCGGCGCAGGCAGGCAAGCCGGTCGAGCTGGAGTCGCCGGAGAACTTGCATCGGCTGAACATGGGCACGTTTCCGCGCGGCGCAGAGATCATCCCGAACAGCTACAACAAGATTCCGGGCTTTTCGGTCGGCGATCATCATTTCGTGCCGGGCTTTCCGGTCATGGCCTGGCCGATGATCGAATGGGTGCTCGACACGAAGTACGCGCATCTGCATCACGCGACGCCGCATGTCGAGCGGTCGCTGCTCGTCTTCGGCCTGCCCGAGTCGCGCATCACGCCGCTGATGGTTTCGATCGAGCGCGACTTCGAGGGCGTGCGTGCGTTCAGCCTGCCGAGCGTCGGCGATGCTACGCGCGGGGCGCTTTACGAGCGCGCGCATATCGATCTGGGCGTGAAGGGCGATCCCGAGCAGGCGAACGCGGCGTTCGACGTGCTGCGCGAGGGCGTGATCGCGCTCGGCGGTGAAGTCGTGGAAGTGCCGCCGGAGGAAGCGAAGTGACGCTGCTGGAAGTGATCGCCACGACCGTCGCCGACGCGCGGGCAGCCGAGCGCGGCGGTGCGGACCGTCTCGAACTCATCACCGCGATGGGCGAGGGCGGACTGACGCCGAGCATCGGCCTGATCGAATCGGTGATCGAGGCGGTCGGGATTCCGGTGAACGTGATCGTGCGGCCGCACAGCCGCTCGTTCGTCTACGATGCCGACGACTACGCGGTCATGCTGCGCGATGTTCGCGCGATCGCGAAGACGCGCGCGAACGCGATCGTCGTGGGGATGCTGCGCGCCGATGGCTCCGTCGACACCGACGGCCTCGCGCGCGTGATAGAAGCAGCGGATGGCCTGCAGCTCACGTTTCACCGCGCATTCGACGAAACACGCGATCTGCTCGCTGCGTTCGATACGCTGCTGCAGTTCGGTGCCGTCACGAATGTGCTGACGTCGGGTGGCAAGCCTTCCGTGCTGGACGCTCAGGAAACGATTTCGAAGCTCGTCGAAAACGCGGCGGGAACGCGCTGCGCGATTCTGGCGGGCGCCGGATTGACCGTCGATGCGGTCGCGCCGTTCGTCGCATCGACGCGCGTGAAAGCGGTGCACTTTGGCTCGGGCGTGCGCGTCGATGGGAAGTCTCTGGCGCCCGTCGATGAAACGAGGGTCAGGCGCGTGCGGACCTTGCTCGACGCGCGTGCTTGAGCAAAACCTTCAAGCCCCGATCCAGGGCAGCTTGCGGAAACACCATCCCGATACCGTTTTCCGATGCCCCTGTCCGTCCTTGTCGCCTTCGAAGCCTTCGAGCAGGTCGTACGCCTGGGCGTAGCCTTCCTTCTGCGCCGCGACCGCAGCGAGCTTCGAGCGCGCGGCGCTGCGACACAAAAACACGACAGGCGTTTCCGGGGTGGCGACCTGTCGCAATTGTTCGATAAACTCGGCGTTTGGCACGGAACCGGGGTAGCGAATCCATTCGATGTGCGCGTACTGAGCGCCATCGATGGCCGGGCGGCCGACCCAATCGAGTTCGGCGCGGGTGCGAACGTCGACGAGGCGTACGCGCGGGTCGAGTTGCAGTAATTCAAATGCTTCGGCGGGTGAGAACGCGCCCGCGTAGGTCAGATTGTTTTCGGCGGCGCGTTGGCCGGCCTGGGCATACAGCTGTTCGAGCGTGCTCATGACGTATGGGTCTCCGTAGGCGCAAAGAATCATTCTAGCGTGGCGCGCAGTTTCGACGCCGCGCGCGAAATTGGTGCAAGAAGACTCGGATGCACTATAAAAGTGCTGAAGAAATATCAGACAAACCGTGCTGCACTGATTTGGTGCTCGACGCGGAGACGGCGACACGAACGCCGCCATCGAAAGCGAAGTGGTTTCACCCAAAACGCGCGCTGCTTCAAGCGCTTAGCGCGAAGATGGTGCGCTTGGCACGGAAGCTGCTTTTCCATCCTCGATTGAATCGATGTACAGGATTGGTCGGGGCGGCGAAGCGATTCGCCGACTTTTGTTAATCAGGAGATAGGTAATGAGTAAATCCGTGGCCGACGTCATGCAACTCGTCAAGGACGAGGACGTCAAGTTCGTCGACTTCCGCTTCACCGACACGCGCGGCAAAGAACAACACGTTTCCGTGCCGGTCTCGGCATTCGACGAAGACAAATTTGAAAGCGGCCACGCTTTCGACGGTTCGTCCATCGCAGGCTGGAAGGGCATCGAAGCGTCGGACATGCTGCTCGTGCCGGACGCGAACACCGCCTTCATCGACCCGTTCTTCGAAGAATCGACGCTGGTTCTGTCCTGCGACGTGGTCGAGCCGGCCGACGGCAAGGGCTACGAGCGCGACCCGCGTTCCCTCGCGAAGCGCGCGGAAGCCTATCTCAAGAGCTCGGGCCTCGGCGACACCGCCTACTTCGGTCCGGAGCCGGAATTCTTCATTTTCGACTCGGTGCAGTGGAACACGGACCAGTCGGGCACGTTCGTGAAGATCGGCTCGGAAGAAGCACCGTGGTCGTCGGCGAAGGAATTCGAAGGCGGCAACACCGGCCACCGTCCGGGCACGAAGGGCGGCTACTTCCCGGTCGCTCCCGTCGACACGTTCCAGGACATCCGCTCGGAAATGTGTCTGCTGCTCGAGCAGATCGGCATTCCGGTCGAAGTGCATCACCACGAAGTGGCGGGCCAGGGCCAAAACGAAATCGGCACCAAGTTCTCGACGCTGGTTCAGCGCGCGGACTGGCTGCAGCAGATGAAGTACATCATCCATAACGTGGCGCACACGTACGGCAAGACGGCGACGTTCATGCCGAAGCCGGTCGTCGGCGACAACGGTTCGGGCATGCACGTTCACCAGTCGATCTGGAAGGACGGTCAGAACCTGTTCGCGGGCAACGGCTACGCGGGTCTGTCGGAATTCGCGCTGTTCTACATCGGCGGCATCATCAAGCATGCGCGCGCGCTGAACGCGATCACGAACCCGGGCACGAACTCGTACAAGCGCCTCGTGCCGCACTTCGAGGCGCCGGTGAAGCTGGCTTACTCGGCTCGCAACCGTTCGGCATCGATCCGTATTCCGCACGTCTCGAACCCGAAGGGCCGCCGTATCGAAACGCGCTTCCCGGATCCGCTCGCGAACCCGTACCTGTGCTTCTCCGCGCTGATGATGGCGGGTCTCGACGGCGTGCAGAACAAGATTCACCCGGGCGAAGCCGCGGACAAGAATCTGTACGACCTGCCGCCGGAAGAAGACAAGAAGATCCCGACCGTTTGCGCGGGCCTCGACCAGGCGCTCGACGCACTCGACGCGGATCGCGAGTTCCTGACGCGCGGCGGCGTGTTCACGGATTCGATGCTCGACGCATACATCGAACTGAAGACGAACGAGCTGCAGCGTTATCGTCAGGCGGTGCATCCGATCGAGTTCGAGATGTACTACTCGCTGTAAAGCAGCATGATCGAAGCGCGTTTTGTCGTGAGCAGTCCGATGAGGCGCGCGACGTGTGCTGAACAGTGATCCAAAGGGACGGCGCGCCGTCCCTTTTTTAATCGCTGCTCAGTGTCATGAAACGATAAGAAGATCGGTGTCACGAACGACCTCATCGACTGCACGATGGTGCTCAAGAATCTGATCAAGGCGCGCAAAGGCCACGCCGATGCGCTCTCCGACAATACGCAGCTCGCGGCAAGCGGACTGCTGCCCGGCTTCGAGGCGCTGCCCACGAACGTGCTCGTTCTGGACGTGCGCAATCTGCGGATCGCGTATGCGAATCCATCGGCCGAAGCGATGCTGGAAATGTCGCGCAAGCAGTTGACGCAGACGAACTGGCCCGACCTCTTCGCGAACGCGGACGAGCTCGCGACCACGATCGCGTCGATCGCCGAGAACCGCTTCAACGCGACGCGGCTCGACGCGGTGCTCGAGAGGCAGAATCGCGAGCCGGTGCATGTTCATGCGATCGTCGGCTATCTCGAAGCCGCGCCGGAATACGTGCTGCTCGAACTCTTCGAGAACGAGCGACATCTGCGCACGGACCGCGAAGAGCGTATCCACGATCTCACCGCGGTCAACAAGCAGCTCATCCGCAATCTCGCGCATGAGATCAAGAATCCGCTCGGCGGCATTCGCGGTGCGGCGCAGTTGCTCGAATTCGAACTCGGCGCGCGCGAACGCGACGAACTGCGCGAATACACGCAGGTCATCATCAAGGAATCGGATCGGCTGCAGACGCTCGTCGATCGCTTGCTGGAGCCGCACCGGCATCCGCATATCGTGGGCGACGTGAACATCCACGAAGTCTGCGAGCGGGTGCGCGCCGTGATCCTCGCGGAGTTTCCGCGCGGCCTCACGATCGAGCGCGACTACGACGTGAGCGTGCCCGACCTGCGCGGCGACAAGGAACAGTTGATTCAGGCGCTGCTGAACATCGTGCGCAACGCGGCCGAAGCGCTGAAGGAACGCATCTCACAAGGCGATGCGAAGATCGAGCTGCGCACGCGCATCGCGCGCAAGGTGACCATCGGCAAGAAGCTGCACAAACTGGCACTGGACTTGCATATCACTGACAACGGTCCCGGCATCCCCAGCGAAATCCGCGACCGGATCTTCTTTCCGCTCGTATCGGGCAGGGAAGACGGCAGCGGTCTCGGCCTCACGCTCGCGCAGTCGTTCGTGCATCAGCACGATGGGCTGATCGAAGTGGAAAGCCGGCCGGGCTGTACCGAGTTCGCCATCCTGTTGCCGTTCGAGAATTGACCAGCGACTTCACGCCAAGGAACGTAGTGCCGCATGCTTTGACGCCTGACCGTTTCGACGGGCTCACACCGAACCACACGAAGACTTCTCGCCGAACGATATGAAGCCGATCTGGATAGTAGACGACGACCAATCCATCCGCTGGGTGCTGGAAAAGGCGCTCGCACGAGAAAACTTCACGACGCGCAGCTTCTCCGGCGTGCGCGACGCGCTTGCCGCGCTCGAAGGAGAAAGCCCGCAAGTGCTCGTCTCGGACATCCGCATGCCGGGCGGGTCCGGGCTGGAACTGCTGCAGACCGTGCGCGACCGCTTGCCGGGCTTGCCTGTCATCATCATGACGGCGTTCTCGGATCTCGACAGCGCAGTGGCCGCGTTTCAGGGCGGCGCCTTCGAATATCTCGCCAAGCCATTCGATGTCGACAAGGCCGTCGAGCTGATCCGCCGCGCCGTGGATGAAAGCATGCGCGGCGAAGCGTCGGTCGACGAGCGCGTAACCGAGACGCCCGAGATGCTCGGTCAGGCGCCCGCGATGCAGGACATGTTCCGCGCGATCGGCCGTCTGTCGCATTCGGCGGCGACCGTGCTCATCACGGGCGAATCAGGCACCGGAAAGGAGCTTGTCGCGCGCGCCTTGCACCGACATAGCCCACGCGCAAACGGACCGTTCATCGCGCTGAACACGGCGGCGATTCCGAAGGATCTGCTGGAGTCCGAACTGTTCGGGCACGAGCGCGGCGCGTTCACCGGCGCGCAGGCGATGCGTCAGGGCCGCTTCGAACAAGCCGAGAACGGCACGCTCTTTCTCGATGAAATCGGCGACATGCCGTTCGACCTCCAGACGCGCCTGCTGCGCGTGCTGTCGGACGGGCAGTTCTATCGCGTGGGCGGGCACAATCCGCTGAAGGCGAACGTGCGCGTGATCGCGGCGACGCATCAGAATCTCGAATCGCGCGTGCGGCAGGGCTTGTTTCGCGAGGACTTGTATCACCGATTGAATGTGATTCGGCTGCGTCTGCCGGCGTTGCGCGAACGCAGCGAGGATATCCCGCTGCTCACGCGACACTTCCTGCAGAAGAGCGCGCGCGATCTGGGTGTCGAGCCCAAGCGCGTGTCGGACGATGCACTCGCGTATCTCGCGTCGCTGCCGTTTCCCGGCAACGTGCGTCAACTGGAGAACCTGTGCAACTGGCTCACGGTGATGGCGCCCGCGCAGGTGATCGAGCAGAAGGATCTGCCGCCCGATCTCACGTCGCGTCAGGAGGTGAGCGCCGAGAGTCTCGCCGTATCGACGGATGGCGCGGTCGCGCCGGTTCCCAATGCCGTGAACGGCGCCGGATCCGCGCCGATCGCGGCGGCGCCGGCGGGCGTCGCGGCGAGCGTGTGGGAGAACGGCTTGCGCACGGAAGTCGCGCGACTGTTGCGCGAGAATTCCGCCGATGTCATGGACGAACTCGCGCGCCGTTTCGAAGCGGCGGTGATCCGCGAGGCGCTCGACTTCACGCGCGGGCGCAAGGTGGAGGCGGCGGAGCGTCTGGGCATCGGCCGCAATACGATCACGCGCAAGATTCAGGAGTTGCATCTCGACGCGTGAACGTCGTTACGACGGGATCAGCCGATCGTCGCGATCACGGGCGCGTGGTCCGACGGCTGGTCCCACTTGCGCGGCACCTTGTCGACTTCGCATGACGTGCAGCGCGCGGCCAGTTCCGCCGACAGCAGGATGTGGTCGATGCGCAGCCCCGCGTTGCGGCGAAACGCCATCATCCGGTAATCCCACCACGTAAAGAGCTTCTCGGCCTGCTCGAACTTGCGGAAGGCATCGGTCAGGCCGAGCCCGACGAGTTGCGCGAAGTGCGCGCGCTCTTCGGGCGACACGAGGTTCTGGCCTTCCCATGCTTTCGGATCGTGCACGTCGCGGTCTTCCGGCGCGATGTTGTAATCGCCCAGCAACGCGAGTTGCGGATGACGCGCCATGTCTTCGCGCAACCATTCGCGCAGTGCGTCCAGCCAGCGCATCTTGTAGGCGAATTTCTCGGAGCCGGGCGCCTGTCCGTTCGGGAAATATGCGGAGATGATGCGCACGCCGTCGATCGTCGCGGCGATCACGCGTTGCTGCAGATCTTCGAATCCGGGAATGTTGCGCACGACGCTGATTTCATCGACTTCGAAGCCCGCATCGGCGCGCACCAGAATGCCGACGCCGTTGTACGTCTTCTGCCCGGCGAACCAGCTTTTGTAGCCGGCGGCTTCGAGTTCGGCGCGGGGAAATTTCTCGTCGGGGAGCTTCAGTTCCTGAAGGCACAGCACGTCGACGCCCGAGAGCGCGAGCCAGTCGATGACATGCTGCTGGCGGACTTTGAGGGAATTGACGTTCCAGGTGGCGATTTTCATGAGTGCCCGTTTTCTTCGTAGAGCGCGGCCGTTGCGCTGAAGGCTCGATTCTAGCGGAGCGGTGGGGCGGGGCGGGCTCGCAGACGTCACACATAAACGAATCTGACCAGATGAAAAAACACAGGCGCGGCGAAGCAGATCGAATCGACACGATCGAGCATGCCGCCGTGTCCGGCGAGCATCGAGCCCCAGTCCTTCGCGCCGAGCGAACGCTTCACCGCTGAAAGAACCAGCCCGCCGATGAACCCCGCCAGAACGATGGCGAACGACATGCCGAGCGCCGCGCCGAAGCCGAATGGCGTGATCCGGTAAAGCGCCGCGCCGCAAAGGGTCGCCAGCGCGCCACCGCCGACGAAGCCTTCGACCGTTTTAGAAGGCGAAAGCACGGGTGCGATCTTGCGCTTGCCGAACAGTTTCCCCACGACGTACTGCAAGACATCGCTGATCTGCACGACGAGCAGGAAGTAGAAGAGCAATAACGCGTTCTGCCCGCGATAGCCGGGAATGTCGAGCGTCAGGAACGCGGCGGCGTGGCTCAGGCCGTAGACGCAGACCATCAGCGCCCAGTTAATGCGTGCATTGCGACTCAGAAAGTCGCGCGTATCCTGCGTCAGCGCCGATACCAGTGACATCGCGAAGAAGAGATGCACCGGTACGAAGATGGAATACATGCCGTACCAGTTGATGCCAAGCAGAATGTACTGAACGGGAACCGCGACAAAGAACGCGAGGAACAGCGTGGAGTGATCGCTCGGCGTGGTCGGCGTGAGTGTTATGAACTCGCGCAACGTGAGGAATGACAGTAGCGCGAAGACCACATAAGTTGCAGTCTCGCCGAGTCCAATGGCGATCGCCATGACGGCGACCATGCCCCACCACGCGCGGATGCGTTCATTGAGGTTGACGATGGTCGCGCTCTTGCCATTCGGCCGGGCGGCGAGGATGGCGCCTGTCACGGTCGCGACGGCGAGAAAGCCCGCCACGCCTGCGATCAATTTCCAAAACAGTTCTGGCATGTTCGAGAATCGGAGATGTTGTTGCAGCAAGCTCAGTCTGAGCAAGCCGATGGCGCCAGCGCGACGATCGCATCGCGCATGCGTGTGAGAAAAGCAGATTTGTCATCGGTCGCCCGAAGCGCTTCGCCCGCGCCGAAATGGACTTTGCAGATCAACGGAATCGGCCAGATCGCGCCCTTGGGCATGATCCGCTGAAGATTCTCGAGATAGACCGGCGTGAGGGCGATGCCGGGAAACTCGCTTGCCAGATGAAAGAGTCCGCTCTTGAAGCCTTGCGGCAAAGCATCCGTGCCACGTGTGCCTTCGGGAAAGATAATCACCGAATGCCCCTTCGTGAGCGCATCGCGAACCGGATCGAGCGGATCGCCATCTCCTTCGCGTCGACGATCGATCAGCACGACGTTCAGCAGTTTCTGCGCGATATGTCGCTTGAGCGCGTTGGCGTTCCAGTAGTCGCGCGCAGCAACGGGCCGCACCGAATCGCGCAAACTGCGCGGCAACGCAGCGAGGATAGCGAGTGTGTCGATATGGCTCGTGTGATTCGAGAAGTAGATCTGTTGAGTTTCGCCTGCACGAGGGACATGACAGACTGGGTAGGCTCCAGCGACCAACCGAACGAGAGATAACAGTAAATCGCGTTGCCAGGCATATATCCGTTTCATGAGTCGTTAGTGGTGTGGATTGCTTATTTATATTCCGTTCACATGCGCATCGACGGAGCAAGTGGTCTTGACAAGATGTGTCAGATGTTTAGCAAGTGATAACAGAACTGCATAACAAAGAGGCTCTGCAATCCTAACGGTTGACGAGATGCAAAAGTGCCATGATAGTAGCGGCTTTTTCGATCCATCGGGACGTCAGGCATGGTCGACGAACCGGCGAAAACATCGCAATGAGCCTCTACGCACTCAAGCCGCGCTTCCAAATTCTGCTTCGTCCATTCACAAATTGGCTCGCGCGGCGAGGCGTGACCGCAAACCAGGTCACGGTAGCCGCGATGCTTGGATCGATGGCAGTCGGTGCATCGGCGTGGCTCGGTTATCCCGAGCGCGGTCTGTTTCTGCTCATTCCGCTGTGGCTTTTCATCCGCATGGCGCTGAATGCCATCGACGGCATGCTTGCGCGCGAACACGGCCATAAGAGCGCATTGGGCGCTTACCTGAACGAACTAGGCGATGTGATCTCGGACACGGCGCTCGTGCTGCCGTTTCTGGCCGTGCCGGCTTTCGCGCCATCGGACGTGTGGCTTTTCGCCTGGACGGCGTGCGTAGTCGAGTGCGCGGGACTGATCGGACCACTGGCCGGCGCGGATCGTCGCTACGACGGGCCATTCGGCAAGAGCGACCGCGCGCTGGCGCTCGGGGCATTTGCGCTCTGGTTCGGAATGGGGCTGCCGGTCGGTTCGACGTTCGTCTGGCTGTGGCGTGCACTGATCGCACTCGCGGTATTGACTGCGATCAGACGCGTCGCGATGGGCGTTCGCTTATCGCGTGAAACGGGCCGTTAAGCGTTACCTGCAACATCGAAACAACGAAGGCAAAAATCACATGACTCAAGCGACTATTCGACGCGCACAAGAGGCGCGCTTCACGACTCACGACGGTGAAGCGCTTTTCTATCGGCACTGGCCCGCGGCGGGCGCGACACGCAGCGGCGCTGTGGTGCTGCTGCATCGGGGGCACGAGCATTCGGCGCGTGTCGCGCATCTGGTCGATGAACTCGACATGCCTGGCTACGATTTCTTTGCGTGGGACGCGCGTGGGCACGGACGTTCGCCCGGCGCGCGCGGATACAGTCCGAACGCAGCGGCTTGCGTGCGCGACCTCCAGTGCTTCGTCGAACACATCCGCGACGTTCATGGCGTCGCCATCGAAGACATGGCGGTCGTCGGTCAGAGCGTCGGCGCCGTGCTGGCCGCGGCCTGGGCGCACGATTATGCGCCGCCCGTGCGCTGTCTCGCGCTCGCATCGCCGGCGTTTCATATCAAGCTGTACGTGCCATTTGCACGTCCGGGTTTGCGTCTGATGCACGAGCTTCGCGGTCTGTTCTATGTGAACAGCTATGTGAAGCCAAAATTTTTGACGCACGATCCGGAGCGCATCGCGAGCTATGCCGCGGATCCGCTGATCACGCGGCCGATCGCGGTCAATATGCTGCTGGACCTGCACGACACGGCGAGGCGCATCGTCGACGATGCGGCCGCCATCACCGTGCCGACGCAACTGCTGATCTCGGGTGCGGATTGGGTCGTGCATCGCGGACCGCAGGAACGCTTCTTCGAGCGGCTCGGGTCGGCGCGCAAGGAGCGCATCGTGCTGCCCGGTTTCTATCACGATACGCTCGGTGAACGCGACCGCGCGCAGGCGCTCGCGCCGCTGCGGGCGTTTCTGCTGCGTGAGTTCGAGGCGCCTTGCGCGCGAGTCTCGCTCGTGGATGCCGACACGCGCGGACCTTTTCATGCGGAATACGAAGCGTTGAAACAAGCTCCCGCCAGTCCGCTCGCGCGTTTGTACTGGATGGCTGCGCGCGCGGGGTTGCGGGTGGGCGGCGCATTCTCGGAAGGCATTGCACTTGGGCATCGGCTCGGGTTCGATTCCGGCTCGACGCTCGACTACGTGTACCGCAACGAAGCGAGGGGACGCGGATGTGTGGGGCGGCACATCGATCGCAACTACCTCGACTCTCCTGGCTGGGTGGGCATCCGTCAGCGCAAGATCAATATCGAGGCGTTGATCGCCGAGGCGATGACGCGAATCACGCGCTCGGGCGAGACGGTCCGGATCGTCGATATCGCGGCGGGACATGGCCGTTATGTCCTTGACGCCATCGCCGCGGTGACCCGTCGCGATGGCGTGTCGCCCGAGCACATTCTGTTGCGCGATTACAGCGCGCCGAACGTCGATGCTGGACGCGCTCTGATTGCGCAACGTGGTCTCGAAAGCGTTGCGCGTTTCGAGCAAGGCGATGCCTTCGACGAGGCCTCGCTCGCCGCGCTCGATCCCCGTCCGACGCTTGCGATCGTGTCAGGGCTGTATGAGCTTTTTGGCGACAACGCTTCGATAGAACAGTCGCTCCGTGGCCTCGCGCGCGCCGTGCAACCTGGCGGCTACCTCGTCTATACCGGACAGCCGTGGCATCCGCAGCTCGAATTCATTGCGCGCGTGCTTGGGAATCATCGTGGCGAGACAGCGTGGGTCATGCGTCGCCGTTCGCAGGCGGAAATGGACGAACTCGTCGCGCGCGCCGGCTTTCGCAAGATCACGCAGCGCATCGATGAAAAGGGGATCTTCACGGTGACGCTTGCCGAGCGCGTCGCGTCCTGATGAATAGCGCTGCCTTGTCCGTCGCCGGTGCGCGAAGCGAACGGGACGCCTCCTTGATGTTGCGATCCGGATGGCTCGCGATCATGGGCGCGTTGTTCTTTTCGACATACGCCTTCGCGAACTGGCTGGCGTCGACGCGCGCCTCGGTGCCCACCTTCGCATTCGCATGGGAACGGGCCATTCCGTTCATGCCGTGGAGCATCGTGCCGTATTGGTCCATCGATGTGTTCTACGCGCTCTCGTTCCTGTTGTGCGTCAGGCGCGCGGCGCTCTACGCGCACGTCCGCAGGCTTTTCACGGTGCAAATGATCTCCGTGGCATGTTTCATCGCGTGGCCGTTGAGCTTCGGCGCCGAGCGGCCAGTCTCGAGCGGTGTGACCGGCGTGCTATTCGACCTCCTGACGGGCATCGATAAGCCGTATAACCAGGCTCCATCGCTGCACATCGGATTGCTGATCGTGCTTTGGACGTTCTACGCGGGCGTTCTGCGGAACAAAGCTGCTCGTGCGGTCTTGCATCTCTGGTTCATGGCGATCGGTGTTTCCGTTCTGACCACATGGCAGCACCATGTGATCGACGTGCCGACCGGCGCGGCGGTGGGTGCCTTTGCGCTATTTCTCTTTCCTCTCGCAGACGATGTGACCGGCGCCGCGCTCCCTTGCGCGCGAAGCCGGCGGATAGCCGGCGTCTATGCGACCGTCGCGGTCGCGCTGACCGCGTTCACGTTGATCCTTGTGAGGCATGCCGTTGGTGCCGCGCTTGTCACGGGATGGGTTTCGCTGGCATTCGCTTGCGTTGCGTGGATTTATTGGCAAGGCTCGCCTGCCGCGTTTCAGAAGGACGAGCGGGGCCGCATTCCGTTGGCCGTCCGTCTGCTGCTCGCTCCGGCTATCGCTGGCGCATTCATCAACTCACGGTTATGGACGCGCAAGAGGCCATCGCCTGTTCGCGTTGCGACCGGCGTTTCCATCGGTCGCACGCCGACGCCTCGCGAATGGCGGCAGCATGGTTTCGATGCATTGCTCGATCTGACGGCCGAGATGCCGCGCTGGATCGCGCTCGATCAATCGCATGTGTACCTATGCGTGCCGCATCTGGATCTCGTGCCGCCGACTCTGCTGCGTCTGAACGCGGCTGTCGAGGCGCTCGGTGAACTGCATCGCGACGGGCGCGATGTGCTGGTTTGCTGTGCGCTCGGTTATGGGCGCAGCGTGCTGTGCGCGGCGGCGTGGATCGCGAAGACGCAAGGTTTGCACGATGCACGCGCGGCACTTCTGGCTGTGCGGTCGGCGCAGCGTCGCGCGGTCTGGTCGAAGGACACCGTCGCGTTGCTGCAGGACTGGATCGATCATTGCACGGTTCATGGAAGACAAGGATGAACGCCTATTTCATCGCGGCGGCGCGTGGTGCGCTCGATGCTGGCTGCTGTGCGTGCGCGGTCGCCTTGGCAGCGGCAGGCGTGGGGTGGGGTGTCGCCATTCATTGCGAGCATTTGCATTACGTGCGAACGCTGATCGCGCTCATCAGCACATGTTCGGGCATAGGCGCTTCGTGGCTAATGGTGCGAATCGTCATCGACCGACAGTTGTTCGCCACGCTTGCCGCAATGGAATCTTCGACGCTCGATGATCTCGACCGCGTGCTGATCGAGCTCGGATGGACCGCTGCATCGCGTGCCGGCCGGCCGCTCGATGCACGTGTGCGCGGCGTGACTCGACTGCTCAGGGCGAGCGTGATGCTTGCGGTCGTGCAGTGGGTGTGCGTGGGTGTGGCGGTGGTGGTTGAGGGCGGGTGACATCGTTGCTTCAAACGCTTGCAGCAAAGCCACTCCCATCCCCGACACACCGTCAGCCGAAGAGGGCAATGCCCAGAACCACGATCATCAGAAGCGCGAGCATCCATGCCGCCGCGGCGTTCGTGCCGCCTTTGCGGCACAGCTCGTATTCCAGCGCGCTGCCGGATGAACCCTGGTTGCGAAGTTTGCCGATGCTCCTTAGCACATGTTCCCGGTAGAGAAGATTGCCGGAGAGTCCCAGCGTGAACGAAATCGCGTACGACACAAAGCCGCCAGCCCCATCTCCCAGCGAACCGACGGCGAGCCGAAGCAGGACAGCAGCCGCGAACAACGCTCCAGCTTGCCAGTACATCTTTCGATAGACAAGCCAAATTGGACCGATCACGAACGCGGCTCCGTTCCATGTACACCTTGGCTGCCCGCGTTTGTTCAGAAAGGACCATTTGTACGCGTAGTACTTCGCGTTCTTTCCGACGAAGAGAGCGACGTCCAGTTCGAGCGTGGGCGACTGTATCTCGGTGTTGATTTGAGGCACGTCTAGTTGATGTTCGGTTGGTTCCATGATGCTTGCCTCGAGTGTGCGGTCCTTTCGTATGTCCGGTCGCGAGCATTGCAGCACGCTGCGCTGTTGTCCACGGTGCCGTATGGCTTTTGCAGAAATTTGAAGAAATTGCGCATCGGCTGCTAGATCGAGCGAATCGGCGATTGCTATGCTTTCATGATTCGGTATCCGAATAAGTAACGATGCGATGAATCGCTTCATCAATCAATCGTCTACTCCTCACAATATGTTTCGTTCCATCTGTAAGTTATCGATGATGCTCGCGCTGTTCTGCGCTGCAGGCGCTCAGGCGGCGACTGCGCCTATTCAGGTGCTCAGCGCTACCGTAAAGGACCAAAAGATATCCGGCGCGACTGTCATTCTTCAAAAGGACGGCGCCCAGTCGGTTCGTATCCAGAGTGATGCACAAGGCGCTGCGCAGATTCCAGCCGATATGGCGAATGACAGCAAGGTGCTTCTGATCATCAAGAAGGCTGGTTATTCCGATCTGGCCGCCAGGTGCCCATGCGCTGGACTGTCCTATGCGCTGAGTCCGGTGATGAAGAATCTGGATGGCATGCGCGTCGTGCTTACATGGGGACAGCGCCCGCGCGATCTCGATCTGCACGTGTCCTATCCGCAGAATCACGTCTACTTTCAACACCAAGCCGGGGACGACGCCAATCTGGATGTCGACCACACGGATAGCTACGGTCCGGAAACCATCACGCTCGATCACAAGCGTTCCGGCCAGACCTACGTCTTCGCCGTGCACGATTTCAGCAACGAGAGCAACCCCGCGTCGTCGGAGCTTGCGAACAGCGAGGCAAGGGTGTTCGTGTATGTCGGCCAGTCGCTGGTTCGAACGTTCAGCGTGCCGCGTCAGGCGGGCAAGCTGTGGACCGTGTTCCGCGTCAACGGCGAGGGCGAGATTCAGGACATCAACACCATGCGTGGCGTGACGGTCAGAGCGAGCGAGGTGCTCGGCACCATCGACAACTACAACGACGAGCAGTTGAGAATCGTGCCGGCCAATCAGGACTATGTCGACGCGGCCCGCGCGAGCCTGATCAACAAGGACGGCGAGCGTGCCTATCACGCAGGCAACTTCGACGACGCTATCTGGCTGTACCGCGAGGCGATCAGCTTCAATCCGGAATTCGGCCAGGCGTACAGCAATCTCGGGCTCGCCTTCCAGAAGGCCGGACGTGCTGCCGAAGCCATCTGGGCCAATCGCAAGGCGATCGCGCTCGCGAATGGAGCGACGGCCGCGACGGTCCGCGCCAGTTCGTACTACAACATCGGCCGCATCTATGAGGACGCCGGCCAGTTCACCGACGCATTGAGCAACTACCGCGCAGCGCGACGCGAAACGTCGAATCCGGTCTACGACGCCGCCATTACGCGCGTCAGCAATCGCTAAATCCGTTCAATCCAGGCCCCGGCATCGCGCCGGGGCCCGCATCGCTCATCACATGTACAAGAAAGCTCTCGCGGCGATGCTCATGGCATTCGCCGCGATGTCGTCGCACGCGGCAGGTCCGGTTTCGGTCGCCATCGGCGATCGCGGGACGTGGCCGACATCCATCGATAGTACGGAGAACTTCGATCTCGCTTCGCGCGCCGAACTTCTCGCATTCGGCAAAGCGCTGGCCGATAGCGAACGACTGTCAGACGCCGAGTTGCAGAGCCGGCTGAAGGTGAAATCGTTCGATCGGGCATCGGTCGATCGTATCCGGGGCCGTTATTGGAAGCGTCTGACCGGAAACTATCTGAACGCTTCGGCGAATTGCACGCCGAGTGCTCCGTTTTGCGTAAAGGTGCATGGCGAGGCTGACTTCGTGAACGCGGCCAAAGTCTTCGCAGTCCCGGCGGATAGTCCGTATCGCGCGTGGTCATCGCAGGCTCGGACGTTTCACAACACGTATCTCGACGAACTGCTGAGACTGGCCGCGCTCTTTCCGAAGGTCAGCAGTGAGATCGACACGTATTCGTCGCGAGAGATCGACGGCAACGAGTTCGCCGACCGCACCTTCCTGCTCACCTTCGACGATGGCCCGACCACCGCCGGCGGCACAACCGACGCGTTGCTGCGGACGTTGCGAGACGCTCGCTTGAATGGCGTGTTCTTCACGCTCGGGACGCGGTTGCAAGCGCGCTTGCAGCAGGCGGGTGCGTCGTCGATGGCGTATGCCTATCGCGGCATGTGCGTCGGCGCGCATGGCTGGGAGCATCGTTCGCACGCAACCTGGCCGTCGTGGGAAGAGTCGGTGGCGCGGAGCATCGGGCTGGCGCAGGCGAATCTGCCGGACAGTTCCGTTCCGCTCTTCAGGCCGCCCTATGGTCAACGCCGAGCGGACAGCGGCGACTTCTTCGCATCGCAAGGCCTGCGTGTGGCGCTTTGGAATATCGATTCGCAAGACTGGAACGAGAAGGTGAGCGCGGATGAAGTCAAACAGCGCGTGCTCACGCTCATGCTGCTGTGGCGACGCGGGATCATTCTCTTCCACGATATTCATCCGAAGGCGCAGGTTGCGGTGCCCTGGTTGCATGACCGGTTGACGGCATCGGGTGTGCAGTGGATGGATTGCAAGAGGTTGGTCGCGACGAACGCCGATTGATCGCGCTGATTGTTTGAACCAACGACAGGCGGCGATGCGGTCAAAGGACGTCAAATGAAAAGAAGAAAGTTTATTGCCCTCACGGTATCGATGCCTTTCGCTCTCAGCGGGTGCCTGACATCCGGATTGAACGAGGAAGCAAAGTCGCCCGATTACTACAGGTACGCGGAAACGATAAGCAGTGTGCTTATCTCGGCTGACCAGAAGACGCTAGTGTTTCTTGGTAAGAATTATCACTATATTTTCGATGCGCCGGATCACTTCGTGGATGTCCTTCAGTCACCCTTTCACGCCGGAATGACCGCAGATGTCAATCAGTTCTACGTAGACGGAGACAGCAATGTCAGCGGTTCCTTCGTCTTGAATCTCGACAAGGCGGCGAGCTTCAGCGAAGAGCAGAAGGAGGAACTGGGAAATCTTGGAATCGATCCGCAACGCCGGTCTCTCTCGTTCAGGCTTAGCGGGCGGCGATATGACGCGAAAGGTTTCGACCGGTCGAAGGTCAATCCCATGCTGCTGAACCAGTCTTATGAAGTCTCCGTCAGGGAGCAGCATTACTCCAATGCGAAGAAAGTCATCCTGCTGGCGACGCCCGTGACCGTGGCGGCAGATGGCGCGCTGATGATCCTCGCCATTCCATTGTTGCCTGTGCTCTATGTGGTCTTTATGCGGAACTTTCGTGTGATGTGACGCCCGGTTGATCAGATCGACTCGGGCTCACTCACGCAAAGCACGAAGCATTAGCGCCCGCCTATCCAAGGCGGGCGTTTTTTTACACCATTTTTACACCCCGCCTCCCACTCTTTTCCCGCCCTTTACGTCCATTTTCTTAATCTCCACCTTGTCCTGAACCGCACAAGGGGAGAACACCAAAATGGACCTGATTTACCTCGCCGGCATCGTCCTGTTCTGGGGACTTTGCGTGGCGCTCACGCGCGGCTGCGAGCGACTCGGCCGCCGCGCGACGGGAGGGCGTCCATGAGCGCCTGGATGCTGTGGCTCGCGGCGGCTTCCACGCTGCTGCTCTTCGTGTATCTCGTGTACGCGCTTCTGCGTGCGGAGGATCTCGAATGAACGCCAACACCTTCATGCAGACGGCGCTCTTCATCGTCGTGCTGATTGCGCTGGCCATTCCGCTCGGCCGCTATATCTCGAACGTGCTCGACGGATCGTCCGTTATCGTGCGCAAGATCGGACGCCCGATCGAATCGATGCTCTATCGCATCGCCGGCGTCGATCCCGAATCCGAGATGTCATGGAAGCATTACGCGCTCGCCGTGATGCTCTTCAACGTGCTCGGCGCGCTCGTGCTGTATGCGCTGCTGCGCCTGCAGGGCACGCTGCCCGCCAATCCGCAAGGCATGGCCGGCATGACGCCCGATGCCGCGTTCAACACCGCCATCAGCTTCGTGACTAACACGAACTGGCAGGACTACGGCGGCGAAAGCACGCTCGGCTATCTCGCGCAGATGCTCGGCCTGACCGTGCAAAACTTTCTCTCGGCGGCGACGGGCATCGCGGTCGTCATCGCGCTGATTCGCGGCTTCAAGCGGCATAGCGCGCAGACCATCGGCAACTTCTGGGTCGACCTCACGCGCACGACGCTCTACATCCTTGCGCCGCTTGCCGTCGTGTTCGCGCTCGTCTTCGTGAGCCAGGGCGCGATCCAGAATTTCAAGGCGTATCAGGACGTATCGACGCTGCAGGTCACCACATATCAGACGCAATCCACCGACGCGCAAGGCAAGCCCGTCACGCAGACGCTCAAGGCCGACAAACAGACGCTGCCGATGGGGCCGGTCGCCTCGCAGGAAGCGATCAAGATGCTCGGCACGAATGGCGGCGGTTTCTTCAACGCGAACTCCGCGCATCCGTACGAGAACCCGACGCCGTTCTCGAACTTCATGCAGATGCTCGCGATGCTGATCATCCCGGCTGCGCTGTGCGTCGTGTTCGGGCGCACGGTCGGCGACAGGCGTCAGGGCTATGCCGTGCTCGCGGCGATGACCATTGCGTTCGCCGTCGCGTGCTGGGGCGAGATTGCATCGGAGCAGGCCGGCAATCCGCTTTACGCGTCGCTCAAGGTCGATACGCAAGCGTCCACGCTACAGGCCGGCGGCAACATGGAAGGCAAGGAAACGCGCCTTGGCATCGCGCAATCGGGCATCTTCACGGTCGCGACGACCGCCGCATCGTGCGGCGCGGTCTCCAGCATGCACGATTCGCTGACGCCGCTCGGCGGCCTCGTGCCGATGCTGCTGATCCAGCTCGGCGAAGTGATCTTCGGCGGCGTCGGTTCCGGTCTCTACGGCATGCTCGCGTTCGCGTTGCTCGCGGTGTTCGTCGCGGGTCTGATGATCGGCCGCACGCCCGAGTATGTCGGCAAGAAGATCGAATCGTTCGAGATGAAGATGGTCTCCATCGTCATTCTGCTTACGCCGCTGCTGGTGCTTCTCGGCACGTCGATCGCCGTGCTGAGCGCGGCGGGCACGGCGGGCATCGCGAATCCGGGCGCGCACGGCTTCTCCGAAGTGCTTTACGCGTTCAGCTCCGCCGCCAACAACAACGGCAGCGCGTTCGCGGGCCTTTCGGTGAACACGCCGTTCTATAACTCGATGCTCGCCATCGCGATGTGGTTCGGCCGCTTTGGTTCGCTCATTCCGATCCTCGCCATCGCGGGCTCGCTCGCCGCGAAGAAGCGTCTCGCCGTGACAGCGGGCACCTTGCCGACCCACGGACCGCTCTTCGTCGTGCTCCTGCTCGGCACGCTCCTTCTGGTCGGCGCGCTCACGTATGTGCCGGCGCTCGCGCTCGGGCCCATCGTCGAGCACGTCACGATGACCGCAAGCCATTGATTTCCGAGGACAGCATGAATCAAGAGAATCAAACGCCGCTGCATCGCCCGGAGAATCTCGGGCAGGCGCGCACAGCGGCACGTTCGATGTTCGATCCGGCGCTCGTGAAGCCGGCGATCGTCGATTCGTTCAGGAAGCTCGCGCCGCGCACGCAGTTGCGCAATCCGGTGATGTTCTGCGTCTACGTCGGCAGCATTCTGACGACGGTGCTCTGGATCGCCGCGCTCGCCGGCCAGGCGGAAGCGCCCGCGGGCTTCATCCTCGCGATCGCGCTGTGGCTGTGGTTCACGGTGCTCTTCGCGAACTTCGCCGAAGCGCTCGCGGAAGGGCGCTCGAAGGCGCAGGCGGCATCGCTGCGCCAGGCGAAGCACAACGTGATGGCGAAGAAGCTCAACGAGCCGCATCCGAAATCGCCGATCCGCATCACGACGTCCACGGAATTGCGTCGCGACGATGTCGTGCTCGTCGAAGCGGGCGACGTGATTCCCGCCGACGGCGACGTGATCGAAGGCGTCGCGTCGGTCGACGAATCCGCGATCACGGGCGAATCCGCGCCGGTGATCCGCGAGTCGGGCGGCGATTTCTCGTCGGTGACGGGCGGCACGCGCGTGCTCTCCGACTGGATCGTCGTGCGCGTATCGGTGAATCCGGGCGAGGCGTTTCTCGACCGCATGATCGCGATGGTCGAAGGCGCGAAGCGTCAGAAGACGCCGAACGAAATTGCGCTGACGATCTTGCTCGTCGCGCTGACGCTCGTGCTGCTCTTCGCGACCGCGACGCTGCTGCCGTTCTCGATGTTCTCCGTCGAGGCGGCGAAGCAGGGCCACGTCGTCACGATTACCGCGCTCGTCGCGCTGCTCGTGTGCCTGATTCCGACGACCATCGGCGGGCTGCTGTCCGCGATCGGCGTCGCGGGCATGAGCCGCATGATGCAGGCGAACGTGATCGCGACGTCGGGCCGCGCGGTCGAAGCGGCCGGCGACGTCGACGTGCTGCTGCTCGACAAGACCGGCACGATCACGCTCGGCAATCGCCAGGCGTCGACGTTCGTGGCGGCGCCCGGCGTGGCCGAGCGCGATCTCGCGGACGCGGCGCAACTCGCATCGCTCGCCGATGAAACGCCGGAAGGCCGCAGCATCGTCGTGCTGGCGAAGCAGCGCTTCAATATCCGCGAGCGCGACATGGCGACGTTGCACGCGACCTTTCTCGCGTTCAGCGCGCAGACGCGCATGAGCGGCGTGGATCTGCCGAATCGGGAGATCCGCAAGGGTTCCGCCGATGCGTTGAAGCGTTACGTCGAAGAACGCGGCGGACGTTTTCCGCAGGAAGTGCAGCATGCCGTCGATGAAGTCGCGCGGCGCGGCAGCACGCCGCTCGTGGTGGCCGAGCGCGTGCACGATACGACGCGCGCGCTGGGCGTGATCGAGCTGAAGGACATCGTGAAGGGCGGCATCAAGGAGCGCTTCGCGGAGCTGCGCAAGATGGGCATCAAGACGGTGATGGTGACGGGCGACAACCGGCTGACGGCTGCTGCGATCGCGGCGGAAGCGGGCGTCGACGACTTTCTCGCCGAAGCGACGCCGGAAGCGAAGCTGGCGACGATCCGCGCGCATCAGTCCGAGGGGCGTCTCGTCGCGATGACGGGTGACGGCACCAACGATGCGCCCGCGCTCGCGCAGGCCGACGTCGCGGTGGCGATGAACACGGGCACGCAGGCCGCGAAGGAAGCGGGCAACATGGTCGATCTCGATTCGAACCCGACGAAGCTCATCGAGATCGTGGAGATTGGCAAGCAGATGCTGATGACGCGCGGCTCGCTGACGACGTTTTCCATCGCCAACGACGTCGCCAAGTACTTCGCGATCATCCCGGCCGCGTTTGCGACGACGTATCCGCAGTTGCGCGTGCTGGACGTGATGCATCTGGCGTCGCCATCGTCGGCGATTCTGTCGGCGGTGATCTTCAATGCGCTCATCATCGTGTTTCTGATTCCGCTCGCGTTGAAGGGCGTGAAGTATCGCGCTTTGGGCGCCGCGTCGTTGTTGCGACGGAACCTGCTGATTTACGGGCTGGGCGGCATCGTGTTGCCGTTTCCGTTCATCAAGCTCATCGATATGGTCATTACCGCTCTTGGCTGGAGTTGAACATCATGAAGAATCTGTTGCGTCCCATGCTGGTGTTGTTCGTCGCGTTGACTGTCGTGACGGGCGTGGTGTATCCGGCGGTCGTCACCGCGATCGGACAGGCGGCGTTTTCGCATCAGGCGAATGGGAGTTTGATCGAGCGCGATGGGCGTCTCATGGGCTCGGAGATCATCGGGCAGCAGTTCGATGCGCCTCGGTATTTCTGGGGGCGTTTGTCGGCTACTGCGCCGAATCCTTATAACGCGGGGAGTTCTAGTGGCTCCAATTTCGGGCCGACCAATCCGGCGCTCGCCGATGAGATCAAAGCGCGCATTGCCGCCTTGCACGATGCCGATCCGGGGAATGAGGCGGCTGTTCCCGTCGATCTGGTGACTTCGTCCGGGAGCGGGCTCGATCCGGAAATCAGTCCGGCGGCTGCGGCGTATCAGGTTTCGCGGGTCGCGAAGGCGCGGGGGATGTCGGTGGCTCGCGTTGAAGCGCTTGTCGCTCAAGCTACTAGCGGGAGGCAGTTTGGAGTGCTCGGAGAGCCTCGGGTGAATGTGCTTAAATTGAATCTTGCGTTGGATGGGGAGTAGTTGGGGGCGCTTGGCTTGGTTTCGCCGGATCCCGTTTTGCTCTCGGTTTATTTGCACTGCCCCTGTGCGGGGCGGCAGTCACTTTCTTTGCTGCTGCAAAGAAAGTAACCAAAGAAAGCAGCTTTTCAGGCCCGCGGTCACACGCAATTTGGGTAGTTCTCTCGTCCAAGGTGGCACTCGCCTAAAGAGTGCCCTCATCACAATAACGGGGCTTGGATCGCGCACGGTCCGCCGCCCGAAAACGTTGAGCGCGCTGGTTCAGCACGAAAGAGCTTCGGCACAGCGCTACGCGCTGCCGCCGGGTATGCGAGGGAAACCAACGTGCGGC